>JADGOC010000064.1 GCA_017883165.1 Acidobacteriota bacterium | reverse complement strand
TCGCGGTTCACGACGTCGGCCCGAAGTACGTCAAGACGCTCGCCTCGGAGGGCTACGCCAAGCTGTCGCTCGACGAGGTCCAGCGCGCGAAGGCGCACGGCGTAACGATCGAGTACATCAGAGACATGAAGGCGCTCGGCTACCACGCGCCGGCGATCGACGGGCTGGTACGCGCGCACGACCATGGCGTTCAGGCGGCGTTCATCCGCGACTTAAAGGCGCAGGGCTACGGCAACCTGACGATCGACGAGATCGTCCGCCTGCGCGATCACGGTGTGACGCTGGACTACATCACCGACATGAAGGATCTGGGCATCAAGGATCTGACGATGGACCAGTTGGTGCGGCTGCGGGATCACGGGATCACGCCCGGCTTCGTGAACCACGTGCGCGCGCGCGGGATCAAGGATGCGACGGCCGACGAGCTGGTGCGGCTGGAGAATGGCGGCCTCTGGAAATAGGAGGGAGCGCGGCACTTTTCTTGCTCCCGTGTGGTTTTCGTGCCGAGTTCTCGGAACCCCGGTGTCGGTGGGTTCTCGGACTAGCGCTGAGCTTCACGAACAGCGAGGCAACGTCATCGTCGTTTGCCTGGAAGAGGAGATTGCGTAATGAGGAACTTCACGATTCCCCTGATCGTCGGTTGTGGATTGTTGGCGTGTGCATCGATCGCCGCGGCACAGGCTGCGCAGAAACCGGACCAAATCCCTCGATTCGAAGAGACGCTCGTGGTGACGGCCACGCCAAAAACGGAAAAACCCGCCACGGGGGCTCCCTCCGACTACTTTTTGACGTTCAGCGCGCCGGTAGGCGTGCCCGGCGCCACCTTGCCAGCTGGCACGTACCTGTTCAGGTTCCCCTTGGGAGCCGGGACCACCGTCATCCAGGTACTAAAGGCTGATCGTTCCAACGCCTACGCGATGTTCATGTCGATCCCCGTGACAGATATCAAGAGAGGTCTGTCCTCGGACTTTCAGGTGGTGATGTGGAGGGAGAGAGAGGCGGGTGCCGCGCCGTCGATCAAGGAATGGTATCTGCCAGGTCAGACGCTCGGTTACAAGTTCATTTATAAAGAAGACGCGACCAAGAAGTAGCAAGTCGAGGAGCGCCTCTGGAAGTAGTGGCGAGGTTGGTACGGCGGCGGGCTGCGTGCTATGATTTCTGTTCGTCCTGAGCGCCAATTTTCGACGTGGCGAGGTAGCTCAGTTGGTAGAGCATACGACTGAAAATCGTAGTGTCGACAGTTCGATTCTGTCCCTCGCCACCACTTAACTCACTGTCCTCCTGTTCGAAGTTCTTCTGCCCGCGGCGGAAATCAGTTAGATCGGCTCGCCATACCTCAACCTACGGACGGACGTCTGTGAGCACCTGGTAAGCCCGCTCGATCGTCTCCACCTTCGCCCTGAAATGCGCCTGCGTCTCGTCGCCTAGGTACGACACAAGGTCGGGGTCGTACTTCGTCTTGGCCTGTTGGTAGGCGGCGCCGATGTCCTCCTGGCTGGCTTCGCGCGGTACTCCAAGGACGACGTACGGATCGAACACGGCCTCTTTCTCTTCCGCCGCGGGCCCGATAGGACCGACGACCGCGTGGCGCTGTTGATCGACGTCCTCCGTCGGTCGCTCGCGCGCGGCCTCCTCTCGCTGGTGCGCCAACTCTTGGTCCCGCTTGCGCGCTTCTTCGTCGTCGCGTGCCTTCTGCTCGTGCTGCTCCGCTTGGTAATCGTGCTGGTTCAGCGCGAGTTCCTCGGCGGGACGCCTGTGCAGCTCCGCGGCTTCGTGGCGACATGTCGCGCAGAGGTCGGAATGTGAGACCTTGGCTCCGCAGATGCGGCATGTAGGCGTCGCGCGTCGAGATCTCAGCGCGAGGAAAGCGAGGCCGGCCGCGGTCATCGCGCCTCCAACGGTCCCGCCGATCATCGTGGCGGAAGGCCACGGAGACGCCTCGTGCGCGGGCGGTGCCAGAGCGGCAGAGGGAGCCGCCAGCGGGAGAGGCGCGACGGCGGCGTCCTCCGACGCGGCGCGGTTCCCATGGTTCTGGCGAGCGCGTAAGGCGGCGAGCTGGTCACCGAGGCAGTCCAGGTAGGGTTCGCGCCGTTCAAACGTGCGCAGGTGGCCGCAGGCGGCGTCGATTCCTTTGCGATCCGCGCCGGAAAGCCGGCTCAAATCGCGGCCGAAGGCCGTGCGCAGCGCGAGCAGCCGCGCACTGAGACATTGCTGGCGCGCATCGGTTTCGGCCGCGGGCGGCGTGTCGGCCGCGTTGCACGCACGTTCGATCAACGCCCGCTCGATCGTCGTGGGTACTTCGGAATCCCGCGCGTCGATTTGAGGCCCGGTTCCAAGCGCAAACACGACGACGAATGGGACCGCCAGGCCGCACACGATCATCGGGGTTGGCCGCTGTTGGGCCGACATAACGCTCCCTCGCAATAACACCATCGATGACGTAGCAAGCCAGGTGCCCGGCTCGGTCTCGATTTTGGGCCGGGGAGGCCTGCAGCGTTGTGCACATTCGAGAAGGGAATGACGAGGCGCGTCACGAGGAGCTGACAACCGTTGTCACACGCCCCCGGTGTTTCACCAGCCGCCTGAACTGCCGCCGCCGCCGGAGCTGCCGCCGCCGCCCGAGAAGCCGCCGCCCCCGGAGGAGAACCCTCCCGACGATCCGCCGGAGCTACTGAACGTGAAGCCGCCGATACTCGCTTTGCCCTTGCTCTTCAGCTCCTTCGCGGCCTTCTGGTACCACTCCGTCCGGCGCAGCACAAGCTTGGCGATCGGATATCCGATGATGTAAGTCGCCAGCAGGACGAGCGTCGGTCGGGGTCCGATGATCACGATCGGGAACATCGCCCAGAACGGGATCAGGAAGACGTACATGAACCATCCGACTCCCGGCGTCAGCACCCCGATGACGGTGAACAGCCCGATGATCACGAAGATGAACGCGCCCATCAGGATGCGCTCGGGCCAGCCCAGCTCGGGGTTGTTGAAGTGTATGGTGCCCGAACCCGGCGCCGCGCCGCCTTCCGGCGCGCTCGGGATGTCACCCTTTCCCTCGAGCTGCGCGATGATCGCCTTGACGCCGTCTTCGACGCCGCCGTCGTAGTCGCCGGTCTTGAACCGCGGCGTCATCACGTTGCGGATGATCTGGCCCGACATGCCGTCGGTCAGCGTCGGCTCGAGGCCGTACCCGACCTCGATCCGCATCTTGCGATCCTGCGGCACGACGACGACCAGCACGCCGTTGTCCTTGCCTTTCTGGCCGAGCTTCCAGCTCTCGAACACTTTCACGGCGTAGTCTTCGACGCTGTCAGGCTGGATGGTCGGCACGGTCAGCACGACGATCTGATTGGTGGTCGCGTCCTCGTGCGCCTTCAGCGCCGCGGTCAGCCGCGCGCGGGTCTCCGCCTTCAGGATGTTGGCGCCGTCGACGACGCGGCCCGTCAGATAGGGGATGTCGAGCGCCGAGACCGAGGCGACCGACGCGCACACGAGCAGCAGCGCGATCCTCGGGACGAGCCGCAGATGACGCGTCATGCGCCGGGCTCCTCGATGGGCCGGTCGGGCAAGTCGTTACTGCCAGGGCCGCCAGCGCCGGCTCCGGCCGTCCGCAGGCCCTTCGCCACCAGCAACGTCTCGATCACGCCGAGCCCCTCCTGCAGCGCGTGAAACGGCCTCGCGTCCCGCAGCAGCGGCGTCATGCGGGAGACGACGGCGCGCCAGTCCGCCTCGCTCACGCGATCGTGGAGCCCGGTGTCCGGCAGAATCTCGACCCTGCGCTCGAACAGGCTGACCAGGACGAGCACGCCCGTGCGCTTTCGCGTGCTGAACAGCTCCCGCGTGAGAAACAGCGACTGCGCGTAATGGCGGACTTCGAGATCGCGCCGCGTCGTGCGGAGAAACAAGCGGCCGAAGGCAGGGACGAACACCGCCAGCAGCGCGCACGTTCCCGCCACGCCGAGGATCGTCACCACGTGCAGCAGCGCCGTGCTGGCCGTGACCCACTCCGGTCGCCACGTGTCCGCGGCCACCACGCCGAACGCGGCGAGCGATGCGCCCAGCGTGAACGCCTTCCAGGGCAACTCGACGTAGGTGTCCGACTTGCCGACCACCGCGGTGACAATCTGCACGCCGGTGCGCGACTCGACGCGGGCGACCTGGGCGTCGATCGCGTCGGCTTCGTCTGTGGTCAGGAACATGGCGTCAGATCCCCCAAGGTCCTCGAGGCGGTCATTGAGGCGAGACTATAGCACCGAACAAATGCCCAGGAATCCGGTATGCTTCGCAATCATCGTCGTCTTCGGAAAGGGATAGTCAGCATGATGCGCGGTCTTCTTTCTCGCGGCGTGGGCTTGAGTGTGCTGGTGACGATGGGCCTCGCGACCCCGCCCTCGGCGCCGCCCGATCAGCGTCTGTTCTCCGGCCTGGTCTGGCGCAACATCGGCCCGTTCCGCGGCGGACGCATCTCCGCCGTCACCGGCGCGATCGGCCAGCCCGGCACCTTCTACGCGGGCCTTCCGGCAGGCGGTGTCTGGAAGACGACCAGTGCCGGCGAAACGTGGTACCCGGTCTTTGATTCCGTGAAGGACGTCGCGTCGGTCGGCGCCATCGAGGTCGCCCCGTCCGATCCGAACGTCATCTACGTCGGCACCGGCGATCTCGCGGCCGGCAGCAGCATCAACGAGGGCAACGGCGTCTACAAGTCGACCGACGCCGGCAAGACGTGGCAGCACGTCGGCCTCGAGGAGACGAAACAGATTCCGGCCATCCTCGTGGATCCCAAGGATCCCAATCTCGTGTTCATCGCGGCCCAGGGCGACATCCACAAGAAGACCGATCAGCGCGGCCTCTTCCGCAGCACCGACGGCGGCAAGACGTGGACGAAAGTCCTCTACGTGGACGACACGACCGGCCTGCAGGACATCGCGTGGGACTACGATCACCCGAACGTGATGCTCGCGATGACCGTGCGGCACTACACCGATCCGACCGCCGCACGCGGCGCCGGAGCCGGAGCGGCCGGCGCACCCGGCGGCCGCGGCGCCGCTCCCGCGGGACCGACCGGCACGTCGCTGTTCAAATCAATAGACGAAGGACTGACCTGGAAGGAGATCACAGGCAGCGGCCTCCCAACTCCGATGACCGGACGCTGCGCCCTGGCCGTTGCGATGCACACCAACTCGCAGCGGATGTTCCTCATCGGCACCTTCGGCCTCTATCGATCCGACGATGGCGGCGGATCGTGGAAGCAGATGGCGGCCGACGATCGCCGTATCGCCAACGGCCAGGGTAACTACACGTCGGGCGTCTACGTCGACTCCCAGAACCCCGACATCGTCTACACGCTGGCGACGTCGAGTTATCGATCGCTCGACGGCGGCAAGACGTTCGACGCGTTCAAAGGCGCGCCCGGCGGCGACGATCCGCAGCAGATGTGGATCGACCCAACCAACGGACAGCGCATGTTTCTCGGCGTCGATCAGGGCGCGACCATCTCGCTCGACGGCGGCCAGACCTGGAGCTCCTGGTACAACCAGGCGACGGCGCAGGTCTATCACATCTCCACCGACAACCAGTATCCGTACTGGGTGTACGCGACGCAGCAGGACAGCGGGTCAATCGGCACGCGCAGCCGCGGCAACCTCGGCGCGATCACGCCGCTCGACTGGCTGCCTCACCCTGGATACGAATTCGGCTCGATCGTCGCCGATCCGCTGAACCCCAACATCACCTACGCTGGCGGGCCGAGCGGCGGCATCGTGAAGGTCACCTATCCGAGCGGCCAGTGGATCAACGTCAGCCCCAACGTCGACACCACTGCCACGCTGCGCAAGGTCGGCAATCAACCGCTCGTCTGGTCACCGACAAACCCGCACGAGCTCCTCGCCGGATTCCAGTATCTGATGGCGACGACCGACGGCGGGATGCACTGGAAGAAGCTCAGTCCGGATCTCACGTACCCGAAGGGTGTGACGCCGCCGCCACCGAGCACGACGCCAGCGGCCGGGCGCGGCGCACCCGGCGCTCCGGTGCTCGGCTCGATCGAATCGATTTCGCCGTCGAGCATCAGTGCGGGCACGATCTGGATCGGCACCAACAACGGCCTGATCAAGCTGACGCGGAACCACGGCGCAACCTGGGACGACGCGACGATTCCGGGCCTGCCGAACCCGACGCGCGCCGACATCGCGGCGATTGATGCGTCGCACACGGACCCGGCGGCGGCGTATGTGGCGATTGACTATCACACCACCGGCGACTACAAGCCGTACTTGTACCGCACGCACGACTCCGGCAAGACGTGGACGGCGATCATCAGCGGTCTGCCGGCCGATCAGCCGAGCGGCAGCTTTGCGCGGGTCATCCGCGCCGACACGAAAAAAGGGGGGCTGCTCTTCGCCGGCACCGAGAGCGCGATGTATGTCTCATTCAACGACGGCGACACCTGGCAGTCGCTGATGTTGAACCTGCCCAACACCTCCTATCGCGACATCGCCATCCACGAGAACGATCTGGTGGCGGGCACGTACGGCCGCGGCCTCTGGGTGCTCGACGACTATTCGCCGCTGCGGGAGATCACGCCGGAGATCGCCTCAGAACCGGCGCATCTCTTCAAGCCGGGCGACGCCATCCGCGTGCGGCGCAACGTCAACGGCGACACGCCGTTCCCGCCGGAGGTGCCGCACGCGCTGAACCCGCCGCTCGGCGCGATCATTTACTACTATCTCGGCGCGAAGCCGTCCGGCACGATCACGCTCGACATCCTGGACGCGTCCGGCAAAGTCGTGCGCCATCTGTCCAGCGCGCCGATTCCGCCGCTTCCGGATCCGCCGCCGGCGGTGCCCGAGTTCTGGCTGGAGAAACCCAAGCCGATGCCGATCGAGGTGGGCACCAACCGCATCAACTGGAACATCCGGTATGACAACCCGCCGGCGTTCAGCCATAACTTCGCGCAAGTGATGGGCGCGATGGTCGGCGACACGCCGGCGTCGCCCGAAGGGCCGCTGGCGCTGCCCGGTGTCTACACCGTGAAGCTCACCGTGGACGGCAAGGCCTACACGCAGACCGTCGCCGTGAAGAACGATCCGCGCTCGCCAGCCACGGCAGGCGACCTGCGCGCGCAGCACGAGCTGCAGATGAAGCTGACGAGCGGCGCCAGGGAGGCCTGGGACGGCTACCAGCAAGTCGCGGCCATGCGGGCGGCGATCGCCGATCTGCTCCGAAAGAATCCGCCGGCTGAAGTCGCCACGGCCGCCAAGGCGTTCGACGCGAAGCTCGCCACGGCGGGCGGCACCGTCGGCGGCGGGCGGCGCGGCGGCGGCGGCGGATTTCCGGGCGCGGGCGGCCCTCCGCCGCCTCCGAACTTCGTGGCGGTCAACGCCAACCTGCTCCGCCAGCTCGACACGCTCGACTTCGGCGACATGGCGCCCAACGAGCCATCGAGCAAGGTCTACGTTGCCGGGTGCACCGACCTGAAGAAGACGTTGACGAACTGGGCCGACCTCAATAAGCAGGATCTGACCGCGTTGAACGCGGTTTTGACCAAGGACACCATGGCGCCGATTCCGGCGGCGTCGCCGGAGCTGGCAGCCCCGGCGTGCTCCGCGCCTCAGCCGACGTCTTTGACGACCCGACCGCCGGTCACAAAACGGCGATAGCCGGCGAAGGTCTGCGTCGTTCGTAACCTCGGGACCCCGGCGTTCCGAATGATCGTGGTCGACACGATCGACGCCGGCAGCATCATCGTCTCGTCGGGATCGTGAAAGACCACGGGCCGGTATTTCACCGTCGAATCGGCGCGCTCGATCCCCATCCACAGCGGTCCGCCGCCGATCTCGCGATCATGTGGCACGGGAAACTCGAACATCCCGGTCAGATGTTCGTCCAGCCGCATGACGTCATCGGTTCCGGCATCGATCCACACGCGGCCACGCGTGCGCCCAGGCAGATCGACGGTCACACAGTCGTCGTGCCACACCACGCTGGGCGCCTTCGTGCCAATCGCTTTGTAATCGAGCATGACGCTTGGCCGGCCGTCGGTGCGGCTGGTGCCCGCCCAGGTGAACATGTACTCATCGCGCCGCGCCGGGAGGAGCAGCGCCAACGACTCTGGCGACACCGGTTTGGGATCCATGCAGCCGGGCGTGTCCTTGGGGCGCGGCGGACGGCCGCCGACCGTCAGGAGCCGCCGCACGACTGTCGCCTCGGCGGACCGCTCGCCCGCCGCCGGGTCCCATTCGACGCGCAGCTCGTATTTCAACTCGCGTCCGAAGCCGTCGAACGAGAACGACGAGGTCAGCGGCTGGAGCACGACCGTCTCGACGCACACGACGCTGCGGGCCCGAGCGTAGTACTGCGCCACGTGCTCGCCGATCCGATCCAGCGTCTCGCGCAGATCCGCGGACCTGTCCGGCGCCTGGGCCCGCAGCGACAGCGTGAGGAGCGTCAATCCCGGGACGACGACCAGCAGCAGCGCGCGTCTCAGAATGGCTTGCCCTTCGCGACGGCCGGCTTCGGATTCTGGTTGATCATCAGATGCGCGTACGGGGTGCCCGCCCACATGATCCACGTGCCGGTCTTCGACGGCGTCGTCGGGAGTCCGCTGACTTTCGGATCGAACGCCCACGTGATCATCCAGTGCGGCGGCGACTCGATGAACTGTTCGGTTTTCGTCGCCCACGGATCGGTGGCGCTGATGTCGCTGCCGCCCTGCAGCATGTACATCACGCCCGGCTGATCGTTGGTCGGCTTCGGCGCGTGCGACATCCAGTCGTGCGCCCACTTGAGCGCGTTCGCGTCCATGCACATCGGATCTTTGCCCGGCGTGTTCGGGTTGTCGGGCAGGCAGGTGAAGCCGTTGTGGCCTTCACGAAGCGTCTCCATCGTGCCGTCGGCTTTCGCGTCCACCACCGTCGCGTCCTTCGCAATGTCGGCGGGGGCGGCGGCGAGCGCGCTCTTGATGAGCGCTGCCTTGCCGCCCGCGTTCACACCTTGCGACTTGACCGTGGGGCTCACCGTCTTGGTCTGCGCGCCCGTCGTCGCCTGACCCGCGGCGAGCGCAACCCCGGCTCCCAGACTCACCACCAAAGCGAGCTGTCTCATGAATCCTCCTCAGGCGCGAGTCTACGCAGCCCGGCCGCCGCGTCAAGCGTTTTCGATCCGCCAGGGCGTAGTAGAATCCTCACCCGTACGTGACGCCGGCCTCCTCCTGGATCCAGGTCTACGATCCGCTGGGCAACGCATGGCTCAGCACGGCGGCCGCCGCGCTGCCGATCATCCTGCTGCTCTTCGCGCTCGGCGTCCTCGAATGGCGCGCGCATCGGGCGGCGCTCGCGGGCCTCATGGCCGCGCTCTCGGTGTCCATCTTCATCTACGGCATGCCGGTGCGGCTGGCCGCGGCCACGGCGATCTACGGCGCGGCCTACGGGCTCCTTCCGATCGGCTGGATCATCGTCAACGCCGTGTTTCTCTTCAACCTGACGGTCGCCACCGGACAGTTCGCGATCGTCAAATCGTCGGTCGCCGCGCTCTCGGCCGATCGGCGCATCCAGGCATTGCTCGTCGCGTTCTCATTCGGCGCCTTCATCGAGGGCGCGTCGGGCTTCGGCACGCCGGTCGCGATCTGCTCCGCGCTGCTGATGGGGCTCGGCTTCGCGCCGCTTTACGCAGCCGGGCTCGCGCTCATCGCCAACACCGCGCCGGTCGCGTTCGGCGCCATCGGCACGCCGATTTTGACGCTCGCCGCGGTCACCGGCATTCCGGCGACAACGATCAGCGCGATGGCTGGACGGCAGTTGCCGTTTGTCTCCCTCATCGTGCCGGCATGGCTGGTCATCACCATGAGCGGATGGCGCGGACTCCGCGGCGTCTGGCCGGCGGTCCTGGTCTGCGGCAGCCTTTTCGCCGTGGTGCAATTCGCGTGGAGCAACGCCGTCGGCCCGGAACTGGTCGACATCGTCGGCGGCCTCGTGTCGCTCGTGGGCCTCGCGGCGTTTTGTCGCGTCTGGAAACCGCGCGAGGTGTGGGAATTCCCAAACGTGTCGCGTCCGCTTCTAGGGGCCGCGCTTGCTCGGCCCGTTGTCCTTCGCGCATGGATGCCGTGGGTGTTTCTCAGCATCGCCGTGATTCTGTGGGGGTTGGCGCCCGTCAAAGCGTTCCTCAACGGCGGGCCGTCCGGCCTCTCGACGTATCGCGCCGGCAAGGCGCCCGCCGTCAGCACGCTGCTCTCGCCAACCTGGGACGTTCCGCTGCTCCACCACGCGGTGTTTCGTGAGTTTCCGGTGGAACCGGCCGCCGTCGATCGCGCGCTCGTCAGCGACGCCGCCTACAAGAACGTCCGTGCCGAAGCGGCGCGCTACACGCTGAACTGGGCCTCGGCCACCGGCAGCGGCATTCTGCTCGCCGCACTGCTGACCGCGCTCTACCTGCGCGTTCCTCTTCGCGAGGCGATTGCCATCGCCGGGATGACGCTGACGCGCATGCGGGCGCCGCTCCTGACCATCGCGCTGATGCTCTCGCTCGGCTTCGTGACGCGCTACGGCGGCACCGACGCCACGCTCGGCCTCGCCTTCACCAGAACGGGCGTGCTCTACCCGTTCTTCGCGACGATGCTCGGCTGGCTCGGCGTGGCGCTGACCGGCTCGGACACCAGTTCGAACGTGCTCTTCGGCAGCCTGCAGAAGATCACGGCGCAGCAGCTGGGGTTGAATCCGGTGCTGATCGTCACGGCGAACAGCACCGGCGGAGTGATGGGCAAAATGATCGACGCTCAGAGCATCGTCGTCGCGACCGCGTCGACTGGCCAGCTCGGCGAGGAAGGGCGCATCCTGCGCTTCGTGTTCTGGCACAGCGTCGCGCTGGCGGCGATTATGGGCGCGATCGTGATGCTCCAGGCGTACGTCGTACCTTGGATGGTGCCGTGATTGCTACTTTCCGTTGATGCCATAGACGAGAATGTGCATCGAGTTGGCGACCGTGCGTCTTGATATCTGGCTCGATGTCGCGTGCTTGTACAAAACGCGATCGGAAGCACAGAAGGCCTGCAGGGGCGGCAAGATAGACGTGAACGGCCAGGCGGCAAAGCCGAATCGGCTGCTGCGCCCGGGCGACGAGATCGTGATTGGCCGCCCGTACGGACGCAAGCAGCGCGTCGTGGTGAAGCGGGCCGCCGATCGTCACGTCGCAAAAGCGGAGGCGCGCGAGCTCTACGAGGATTTGACGCCGCCGCCGACTCCGGAAGAGGTCGAGCTGCGGCGGGCGGAGCGCGCGTACCGGGCGGCGGTGACGCCCCCGCGCGCGCCCGACAAGCGTCAGCGGCGCGCGCTGCGGCGTCTCAAAGAAGGGACCGACTAGGGACTGTCGACCTGCGACTCCTCCGCCGTGCCGCTCGCCGTCGGGAAATACACCTTGAACGAGGTGCCGCGGCCAGGCTCGCTGTGCACCCAAATATAGCCGCCACTCTGTTTGACGATGCCGTAGACGGTGGCCAGACCGAGGCCCACACCTCTGCCCTGCTCCTTGGTCGTGAAGAACGGCTCGAAGACACGCGCGCGCGTCGCCGCATCCATCCCCTGGCCGGTGTCCGACATGGCGAGCAGCACGTAGCGGCCGGGAATCACCATCGCGGGAGAGTCCAAGTACGCGGCGTCGAGATCGACCAGAGCCGTTTCGAGCGTCAGGCGGCCGCCGACCGGCATGGCGTCGCGCGCGTTGACCGCGAGGTTCACCAGCACCTGCTCGATGGAGGCCGGATCGACTTTGATAGCCGCCAGCCGATCGGCCAGCGCGATCACGAGCTCGACGTCTTCGCCGATGAGACGCCGGAGCATATTCTCCATCTGACGCACCAACGCGTTGATGTCGACAATCTGCGGCTGGAGCATCTGGCGCCGGCTGAACGCCAGGAGCTGCCGCGTCAGCGCCGCGGCGCGCTCGCCCGCCTGCCGAATCTCGTCGAGATCCTGACGGAGCGGATCCTCGGGCGGAATCTCGTCCAGCATCAGGTTGCAGTAGCCGAGAATCGCCGTCAGCAGATTGTTGAAGTCGTGCGCGACGCCGCCCGCCAGACGCCCGACCGCTTCCATCTTCTGCGCCTGCAGCAGCTGTTCCTCGAGCCTGTGGCGCTCCGTCACATCGCGCGCGGTGACGACGATCGCGCCAACCGACGGCTCGTCCAGACGGTTGACGCCGATGCTCTCCACCCAGCGCCAGGTCAGGTCGGCGTGCTTGAATCGCACCTTCACCCGGATCGCTTCGCCGGGATGCTGCAGCGTCTCGGCCAGCCGTGCCGCGCCCAGCTCGCGGTCGTCAGGATGGATGAGCTCGAACAGCGATCGCCCGAGCATCTCGCTGGGCAGCCAGCCGAGATGCCGTTGGGAAGACGGCGTGATGTAGGTGACGCAGCCGGCGCGATCGATCAGCAGCACGGCGTCCGAGCGGTTCTCGACCAGGGCGCGGAATCGCTCTTCGCTGGTGCGCAGCGCCGCTTCGGCCTGCCGCCGCTGCCGGTTTTCAACGGTCAGGGCCAGCGCATGGCGGATCGACCGGCCGAGGATCTCCGGCGAGAGGCGTGACGTGCTCAGCTGGTCGGCCGCGCCGGCGTTCATCGCCTCGCCGGCGATCTCTTCGTCGCCGCGAAGCATGATCACGGGCGTCTCGACGCCGCGCCGCCGCAGGTCGCGCAACAAGGCCACGCCGTTCTGCGCACCAAGCCCGTAATCGAAGAACGCCAGATCGAACGGGCCGGCGTCGAACGCGGCGAGCGCCTCGCCGTACGATCCCACGATCGCGATCGACGCATCCGCGCCGCCGTCGGTGAGACGGATGAACTCCGCCACCACCTCCGCATGCTCCCGCTCATCGTCGACGACGAGCAGGCGGAGCGGGTCTGAGGGGGTCATGCGGCTATCTCCGGAACAGTCCGGCAATCTTACTGCCGAGCGATTTCAAGAGCCCAGCGACCGCACGGCTCGCGCGTTGCCTGAAGGTGCCCTGGTGGATCGGACACAAGGCTGACGGCACCGTGTCGCTATCCTTGAAGTACTCGGTATAGACCGGACACCCTTCCACCGGCCGCAGATACGACACGCTGCAGAGCTCGACGCCGTGCAACCCGGGCGGCATCGTGAACTCGACCGCCGGAAGCTCCCGCGCGGTACGCTTCATGAAGTCGGCCCAGATGGGCAGCGCGACCCGCGCCCCGTACGCCTCACGGCCGATCGGCGTGGGCTGATCGAAGCCGACCCACACGCCGACGACGACCGATGAGGAGAAGCCGACGAACCAGGCGTCGCGATACTCGTCGGTCGTGCCGGTCTTTCCGCCGACCGGCCCGCGGACGCCGAGGGCTCTGGCCGGAGCGCCGGTGCCGCGCTCGATCACGTCGCGGAGCAGCGTCACCATCTGAAACGCCGCCTCCTCGCTGATCACGCGCGTCCGATCGACGGCGCGATCGAGCACCTGGGCGCCGTTGGCGTCGAAGACGCTGATGATGGCGCGCGGCCGCGCCACTTCCCCGCCGCCCGGGAACATCGTGTACGCCGAAGTGAGATCGATCGGCGTGACGAGCCCGGTGCCGAGCGAGAGCGAGGGGACGTCGGGGAGGCCGGACAATCCGGAATCGCTGGCCAGCCGCAGCACGGCGTTCGATCCGAGCTGATGCTGCAGAACCGCGGCGGCGGCATTGTTCGACTCGATGAGCGCCGCGCGAACGGTCAGCGCTTCCGGCTCGCGGTTGTCCGAATTGCGCGGCATCCATTCGGGATTGCCCGGCGCCGACACGGCCTTCAGGTTCGGAATGATCGAGACCGGCGAGAACCCGTGATCGAGCGCCGCGGCGTACAGGATCGGTTTGAACGCCGAGCCCGGCTGGCGGCGGCTGCGCACCGCGCGGTTGAACGTGTTGCGCGAATAGTTCGCGCCGCCGACCAGCGCGAGGAGATCGCCGGTCGAGGGATCGATCGCAACGAGCGCCGCTTCCAGGCCGCGGATGCCCAAGCGTTGGATGCCGGCCGCCACCGCGCGCTCGGCCGCGTCCTGCAGATCGGGATGAAACGCGGTATGGACCTGCCAGTCGGGCGGATGGTCTCCGCCGAACTCGTTGCGAAACTGCTGCCGCAGGAACTCCTTCGCCCACGCCGCCCGGCTGTCATCCGGCTGCCGGTACGGCTGAATCCGCGGACGCACGCGCCGCGCGGCCTCGTCCTCCGCCGCGGTGATGAAGCCTTGCGCGCGCATCTGCGCGAGGACGAGATGGCTGCGGTCGAGCGCCCCGTCGTAGTTCGACCAGGGCGAGAGCGCGGACGGCGCGCGGATCAGCCCGGCGACGAGCGCCGCTTCCGGGAGCGTCAGCGATTTCGACGGCTTCCGAAACAAGTGTTCCGACATCGTCTCGACGCCGTAAACCCCGGCGCTGAGGTACACGCGGTTCAGGTACAGCTCGAGAATCTGGTTCTTGGTGAGCTGCGATTCGATGAGAAGGGCGAGGCCCGCTTCCTTGACCTTGCGGCCGTAGGTCCGTGCGTTCGACAGAAACAGCGTGCGCGCGAGCTGCTGCGTCAGCGTGCTGCCGCCTTCGATGTTGCCCCGCGCGCGGAGATCCCGCACGGCCGCGCGCGCCAGGCCGATCGGATCGACGCCTGGGTGGTGGTAGAAGCGCCGGTCCTCGATCGCCACGACCGCGTGCTGCAGCTCGGGGGAAATCTCCGAGAGCGCGACGTCGTGCCGCTGCTCGTCGAGCCGAAACCACGGCTGGCCGTCGGCCCCGTAGAAGACGGTGTCGCCGATGCCGCGCGTCAGCCGATGCACCGCCAGGGCCGAGCGCGACAGCCACCACACCGACACCGACCCGGCCGCCACGAATGCCGCGAGCAGCGCCAGCGCGAGCCAGTCGGTCCAGCGCCGCGGCCGCACGAGGGTCACCGCCCGCCCTCCAGCAGATCCGTCGTCGCGTCGTCGGTCTGCGAGCGCCGCTCGGCGTGCCGCGCGTAGAAGAACGCCGCCGCGAAGATGACGACAATCAACCCGAGCGAGACGGCCCGGGGAATCTCCCAGGCAATGTAGCCCTCGACGTGCAGGTATTCGACGACGAGCTTGAGGCCGACCCACGCGATGATCACGAAGGCGCCGTCGACCAGCGGCGGATAGCGCTCGACGATCGCGAGGAGCCGCCCGATGACGAGCCGCATCATCACGATGCCGAGCATGCCGCCGGTGATGATGACCCACGGCTTCGACGACATCGCGACGCCCACGAGAATCGAGTCGACGGCAAACACGAGGTCGGTCAGCTCCACCTTGACGACCGTGGCCCAGAACGCCGTCAGCCCCAGCCACGGCTTGGCGGCCGGCGGCGTGCGGCGCGATTCAGTATCGCCCGAGCCGAAGAAGTGGCGATACACGAGATACAGCAGATAGGCGGCGCCGGCGAGCTTCACCGAGCCGAGCCGGATGAGGTAGACCGCGAGCAGCGTCGCGATCGTGCGAAACACAAACGCGCCGCCGATGCCGTAGCGCAGCGCCTTCTGACGCTCGGGTTTGGGCAGACCGAGGACGAGCACGGCCAGCACGATCGCGTTGTCCGCGCTCAGCAGGCCTTCGAGGGCGACGAGCAGGGCGATGGTGACGAAATCGGACGCGTGGACCAAGGTACCTCGTCAAACGATAGCACTTTGGACGCCACGAACCTTGACACGACTCGTATCAATGCCTATACTTGGATCGGCGCAAGTTTGAATCACAAGAGCACCGTCGGCCTCGATCCGGACCTCTTCTTTATCAGCATGGCGGCGCGGATGCTCGGCATGCACCCGCAGACGCTGCGCAAATACGAGCGGCTCGGCCTCATCCAGCCGACGCGCACGATCGGCAGCATGCGGCTCTACTCGCGCGAAGAGCTCGAGCGCCTGAAGCTGATCAAGCGCCTCGTCGAGGACGGCGGCATCAATCTCGCCGGCGTGCAGCGCCTGTTGTCGATCGCGGAGGTCGTCCAGCGGCTGCGGCCGCTCATGCGCGACGAAACACTGTCGGTGCGCGACACGCGGCGCCGGCTCGCGCAAGAGCTGGACGCCATCAGCCGGATGCTGGGGTTCGACTAGCCATGGAATTCAAGGACTACTACTCGACGCTGGGCGTCGCGAAAACGGCCACCGAGAAGGAGATCAAGACCGCCTATCGCAAGATGGCGCGCAAGCACCATCCCGACGTCAACCCCGGCGACAAGGCGGCGGAGACGCGCTTCAAGGACCTGAGCGAAGCCTACGAGGTGCTGGGCGATCCCGCGAAGCGGAAGAAGTACGACGAGCTCGGCGCCAACTGGCGGATGTACGAACAGGCGGGCGCCGGTCAGGGCGGACCATCGGGTTTCCCCGGCGGCGGCGCGTGGAACGCGAACACGGGCGGCGGTCCCGGCGGCGGCGGCTTCCGCACGATGACCGAAGACGAAATGCGGCAGATGTTCGGCGAGGCCGATCCGTTTTCGGACTTCTTTCACGTCTTCTTTGGCGGCGCGGAAGCGGCGCAGGAACCGGATCGCCGCGGGCGCGCCGGGCGGGGACGCCCCGCGCGCAAGGGCCGCGACGTCGAGCAGGAAATCACGCTCGGTCTCGAAGACGCCCACCAGGGCGCGATGCGCCGGCTCTCGATCAAGCTCGACGGCCCCGCCCGCACCGTGGACGTGCGCATTCCACCCGGCGTCGGCGACGGCTCGCGCGTCCGAGTGCCCGGCGAGGGCGAACGCGGCGGCGGCGGCGCGCCGGCCGGTGATCTCTATCTGCGGATCCGCCTCGCGCCGCATCCGCAATTCGAGCGCAAGGACAAGGATCTCTACACGCGCGTGTCGATCAAGTTGACGACGGCCGTGCTCGGCGGTGAGGTGGAAGTCAAGACGCTCGCGGGCAAATCGCTGCGATTGAAGATCCCGCCGACCACGCAAAACGGGCAGGTCTTCCGGTTGAAGGGCCACGGCATGCCCGTGGCCGGCAAACCCGCCGCCAAGCCCGAAGACCACGGGGACCTCTACGCCACCGTCGACGTGCAGCTGCCGCGCCAGCTCACGCCGGAGGCGCGCGCCCACTTCGAAGCGCTGCAACAGCTGGACGAGAAAGCCGGGAGCACCTAAATGGACATCAACAAATTCACGGAAAAAGCGCGGGAAGCGGTCGCCGGAGCGGTCGATCTCGCGAAGGGCAGCAACAACCCGCAAATCGAGCCCGAGCATCTGCTGGTCGCGCTCATCGAACAGAAGGAAGGGATCATCCCCGACCTGCTGCGCAAGCTCTCCGCCGATCCGTCGTCGATTGGCGGCGCCGCGCGACAGCTGCTCGCGAAGATGCCGACGGCCTACGGCGGCGCCGAGCCGACGCTGTCGCCCCGGCTGCGCCTCGTGCTCGACAAGGCGCAGGCCGAAGCCGGCCAAATGAAAGACGAGTACGTCAGCACCGAACACCTCTTCATCGCGATCGCCGACGAGTCCGGCCGCTCCCCCGCCGCACAACTGATGAAGGAGAGCCGCGTCACGCGCGATACGATTCTCCAGGCGCTCACCAGCGTGCGAGGCTCCCAGCGCGTAACCAACGAGAACCCCGAAGGCACGTATCAGGCGCTCGAGAAGTACGGCCGCGATCTCACGGAGCTGGCCCGTAAGGGCAAGCTCGATCCGGTCATCGGCCGCGACGAAGAGATCCGGCGCGTGATTCAGGTGCTGTCGCGCCGGACCAAGAACAATCCCGTGCTCATCGGCGAGCCCGGTGTCGGCAAGACCGCGATCGTCGAAGGGCTGGCCGGGCGCATCGTCCGCGGCGACGTGCCGGAGGGGCTCAAGAACAAGCGCATCGTCGCGCTCGACATGGGAGCGCTGATCGCCGGCGCCAAGTATCGCGGCGAGTTCGAGGAACGGCTCAAGGCGGTCCTCAAGGAGATCGGCGACGCGCAGGGTCAGGTGATCCTGTTCATCGACGAGCTGCACACGGTCGTCGGCGCCGGCGCGTCGGAAGGA
Organism: Acidobacteriota bacterium; assembly: GCA_017883165.1. Classification (GTDB taxonomy): domain Bacteria; phylum Acidobacteriota; class Vicinamibacteria; order Vicinamibacterales; family CAVVIG01; genus JADGOC01. The sequence goes on along the minus strand of JADGOC010000064.1, from coordinate 1,432 downwards.
TCGATGGATGCATCGAACATGCTGAAGCCGATGCTCGCGCGAGGCGAGCTCCACACGGTCGGCGCCACGACGCTCGACGAGTATCGCAAGTACATCGAGAAGGACGCCGCGCTCGAGCGCCGGTTCCAGACCGTGTTCGTGAACGAGCCGACCGTCGAGGACACGATCAGCATCCTGCGCGGCCTGCGGGAGCGGTACGAGATTCATCACGGGGTCAAGATCAAAGATGCCGCGCTCGTCGCCGCTGCGGTCCTGTCGAGCCGGTACATCGCGGACCGGTTCCTGCCGGACAAGGCGATCGACCTCGTCGACGAGTCCGCGTCGAAGCTGCGCATGGAAATCGATTCGATGCCGGCCGAGCTCGACGAGCTCGAACGCCGGATCATGCAGCTCGAGATCGAGCGCGAGGCGCTGCGCAAGGAGCGGGACAAGGCGTCCAAGGAGCGGCTCGGTAAACTCGAGAAGGAGCTGGCCGATCTGAAGGAAGAACGCAGCCGTCTCGGCGCGCACTGGGAGCAGGAAAAGGCGCTCATTCAGACCTCGCGCAAGCTGAAGGAAGAACAGGAAGCCCTCAGGCAGCAGATCGAACGGGCCCAGCGCGCGGGCGATTACACGAAGGCGTCCGAGCTGCAGTACGGCCGCGTGCCGGAACTGGAGCGGCGCATCAAGGACACGGAAGGCAAACTGGCTGATCTGCAGAAGGGCCAGCGGATGCTGAAGGAGGAAGTCGACGAGGAAGACATCGCCGACGTGGTGAGCAAGTGGACGCACATCCCGGTGAGCCGGCTGATGGAAGGCGAAGTGCAGAAGCTGCTCCGCATGGAGGAGCGGCTCCACCACCGCCTCATCGGCCAGGACGAGGCGGTGATCGCGGTGGCGAATGCCATCCGCCGCGCCCGCGCGGGGCTGCAGGATCCGAACCGGCCGCTCGGCAGCTTCCTCTTTCTCGGACCGACCGGCGTCGGCAAGACCGAGCTGGCGCGCGCGCTCGCGGAGTTCATGTTCGACGATGAGCAGGCGATGATCCGCATCGACATGTCGGAGTACCAGGAGAAGCACACCGTGTCGCGCATGATCGGCGCGCCTCCCGGATACATCGGGTACGACGAAGCGGGCCAGCTCACCGAAGCGGTGCGCCGGCGCCCGTATTCCGTCGTGCTCTTCGACGAAATCGAAAAGGCGCATCCCGAGGTGCTGAACGTGCTGCTGCAGCTGCTGGACGACGGCCGGCTGACCGACAGCAAGGGGCGGACGGTGGACTTCAAGAACACCGTGGTGATCATGACGTCGAATCTCGGCAGCCACCTGATCTCCGAGCGCACCATGTCGGAAGGCGGCACCATCGACGAGGGCACGCGCCTGCAGGTGATGGAGGCGCTGCGCGCGCACTTCAGACCCGAGTTCCTGAACCGGATCGATGAGATCATCTTCT
>JADGOC010000063.1 GCA_017883165.1 Acidobacteriota bacterium | reverse complement strand
CGGTTTGCCGTCGACGCTCACGACCGCGCGCATGAGATAGTCGCCCGGCGCCAGCGCGCTGATCGCGAATCCGCCGAACGCGATCCGCATGTCCTCCGCACCGCCCGCCTGCACCGTCGCGTCCGTCGTGGCCAACGCGGGGCCATCGGGCGACGCGGCGAGCTCGAGCGACACGGCGACCGGGGTCGTCTTCGTCACGCCGTAGATCTCGAGATAGCCGACCGCCGCCTGCTGCGCGGCGCCGAACTGCAGCCGCGGCTGGAACGATCCGCCGTCGGCCGTGCCGAGCACGAGCCCGCTCAATTTCAGCTGAGCGGCGGCAATCGTTTCCGCGCGCAGTTCGTAGTCGGCGGTGCCGGCGCGTCCTGACGCGTCGGTCGCCGCCACGCGCATCCGATACGTGCCCGCCGGCACGGGCAGGACGGTCCTCCCGCCGCCGCTCGACAGATCGTCTGGCTGCGCCGTCCATTGCGCGGCAAGCTTGTCCTTGTCGTCGAAGAGCGCGACCACCGCTGATGCGAGCTTCGTCGATGGCTCGGCCGGCTCGAAGATCGCGAGGACCTGGACCTGGACCTTGTCGTTGCCCGGATTGCGCTTGACGTAGCCGCTCGCGCGAATCGGCAGATCCCTGAAGACCGTACCGACGCGGACCATGTCTTTCGGCGTCGGCGCCGCGCCGGATCCTTTCGCGATCGCGATCTCGGGCCGCGCGTGGACTTTGACGCCGTCGCGCGCGACGCGCAGATCGACGCGCGACGTCGAGCCGGTGCGCTCCGAGGCGTCCGGCTCGAACGTCGCGATGTAGTACGCCGACGTCTCGCGTCCGATGCGGGCCAGCGTGCCCTCGGTGTTGCCGCTCAGGAGAATCATCTGCGCACCCGACTGGCCCGCGAGACCTTTGACGCCGGCCTGCTCGTCATTGCCGCTCGACGTCTTCGAGGTGGACACCGTCGAGCCTTTGCCCTCGGTGATGAACAGCACGTAGAAATTCACGTTGGACGCCAGCGCGGCGTTCGCGACCGTCGCGTAGTCGGGCGCCATCACCGTGCAGACGTCGGTGCCCGCCTGCGTCCGCCTGCCGAGCAGCGCCGTGGTGCCGCCGGACGGCGGCGTGAGACCTGACGAAAAGAAGACGACCGTGGTCGCCGATCCGCCGGTGCTGCTCGTGAACACATCCTTCAACGCGTCGAGCGTGACGCGCGTCCGGCACGTCGCGTCGCCGGTCGTTTCGCTCGCGTTCGAGTGGCCGACCATGGCCGCCACCGCGGCGCCGATCGTGTCGCGCTGCCGCGTCGCGGCGATGTTCAGACCGGTGCGCGTCACCGGCTTGAGGCCGACCCGGTCGGTCGCCGACAAACCGGACATGATCTGCCGCACCGCCTCCTTCACCGGCTGCTCGTTACCCGCGATAATCGATTCGTCGTCGATCGCGAACAGGACCTCGCGTCCAGCGTCGACCGGCGCGTTGCTGCCAAAAGGCGGCGGCATCGACGGTCCTGTGGTGATCGCCGGTGGCCCACCGAACTGGATCAACTGCAGCGAGTGGATCTCCCGCACTTTACCGTTGACCTTGAGCGAGATGTCTTCGCGCTTCAGGTCGACGACGGGGCGCCCATCGTCGAGCGCGGCGCGAAAATCGATGGCGACCGGCGGCCCGCCGGCTTCGGCGGATGAGAGGGCCGCACGTCCGGCCGCGGACACGGCGGCGATCGTTAAGAGACCGGTACACGCCAAAGCGGCCGCACAGCGGCGAAAAAGATGATTGCGCATGGGCAAAGGATACAGCCTTTCGAGTCGAAGCAAACGAACGGATGCGCCCGTTCGTTATATCTCGTTGGTACTTGTGACATCGGCCGTCAAGACCTTCGTCGCGACCGGGCGGACACAGCGGGTGCGCGGCGACCTCGGCGGTCGGCATGCGCAAGATCGACATGGGGATCAACTTCAGCTTCTACGGATCCCGTCCGCTCTTATCGAGACGTCACCGGCTGGGGGAACCCGAACACGAGGTAGGCGAGCTTCGGGACGGCGAGCCCGCGCACGCGCCCCGGGCGGAATCTCCACTGTAGCGCCGCGTCGAGCGCGGGCTGGTCGAAAGGAGGCCACGAGGCCACCACCTTGGCCTCCGCGACATCGCCGCCCGGCGCGACGCGCACTTCGATCAGCACGAGCCCACCCATCAGCGCCCGAGGCGGATACAGCGGCACCGGCGTCGAGAGCGGGAACGGCGTCTCGAGTGACGAAGGCGCCGCCACGTTTTTCGGCGCTTCGCCGAGCGTCGGCGCGTTCAGCGCAGGCGGCAGGAACATACCCGCCACGAGCACGGTTGAATCGGCCCGCTCGCGAGGCGTGGGCGACACGGGCGGCGCTCCGGGCACGGGCTCGACGTCTTGTTCGGCCGGCATGAACTGCCATCCGTGAACCGCCGTGGTCAGCGCATCAGTGAACGGCGGCGTCGCCCGCAGCACTTTGATCCCGGTGATGACGCTGTCGCGGCTTACCGACAGTTCCAGAAACACTTCGCCGCCGCCGAGCGCTCGAATCGGAATCGGCGGCAGCACGCCGCCCCGGTACCGCGCGGGGACGGGGACGCTCGGCGTGGGCGCCGTGGCGGCCGCCTGGACGACGAGCGCGGCGCACAGGATGGTGCGGAACATCGCATCTCCGAGTGTATCGCGACGGGGCTCTAGTATCGCACGCTCGCCAGAAAGGCTTCGACGGCCGCCTCGTCCGCGGTGGTGAAGCACACGCCGGCGCGATAGGCGAGCGGCCGCGACTTGGACGCCGGCTCGAGGCGAGCCCAGACGATCTTCCCCTTGCAGAGCACGGGATTCCCATCGACGGGCAGCGTCAGCTTGACGGCGCGATTCGGCTTCAACGCGGTCGGCGACAACAGCTGCGCGCCGGTCGCCGACAGGTCCACGAGGACGGCCGGGCCGCCGTCGACCTCGACCTGCACGTGATCGGGGAGGGCGTAGCGGCTCGCACGCCGAGCCGGCTGATTTGGATACAGCGGGCCGTCGGTGAACGACTCCGGAGCGGCGGCCGCCTGCGCAGCCGCTTCCGCGGCGGCCCGCGCGGCGGCTTGCGCGGCCGCTTCCGCGGCGGCTTGCGACGCGAGTTGAACCGCCTCGTCGCGCTGCTTTTCTGTTTCGGCGATTGCCGCGCGCGCGGCTTCGCGCGAGGCGTCGAGATCCGCCTTCGCCGTCTTGCGCGCGTCTTCGAGGGCGGCCTTCGCCGCATCGCGATCGCGCGTCGCCGTGTCGAGGCACACCTCGGTCTCCCTGAGCGCGCGCTCGATCTCGGCACGTTCGATGGCCAGCGCGTCGCGATCGCGGAGGGCCGCCTCGGCGCGGGCTAGCGCCTCCTGGCGCGCGCCTTCGGCTTCGGTGATCTGGCGCGCGGCCGCTTCGAGGTGCTGCTGCGCGGCTTCGAGGACGGCAAGCCGCTGGTCGGCCGCTTCGTGCGATGCCTGCAGCTGCGCGGCGAGGGTGTCGCGCTCGCGGGCGGCCGCGTCGGCGCGCGCGACCGCCTCCTGACGCTCGGCGTCGGCGCCGCTGATCTGGCGCGCGGCTGCGTCGCGTGCGTCCTCGAGCTCGCGCCGGATGCCGCTGACCTGCGCCTCCATGGCGCGCTCGATGACCGAGATCCGCTGGCCGGCTTCCTCGAGATTCTGGCGCAGCGCGCCGCTCGTTGCGCGCTCTCCGTCGAGCGCGCCGCGCAGCGCTTCGAGGTCGCGCTGGAGCGCTTCCGCGCTCTCGGACGCGGCGTCGAGCGCCGCCTGCCGTTCGTCGAGCTGCGCACGCACGGTGCCGGCCGTCGTGCGCTCGGCCTGGACCGACCGCTCCGCTTCGGCGCGGACGGTCTGCACCAGCTCCTCGCCGGCGAGCTTCGCCTGCAGGCACGCGCGCGCGGCCGTCGCTTCGGCTTCAGCCGTGGCGACGCGCGCCAAATCGATCACGAGCGTCTCGAGCGACTCGTCGTGTCCGGGATTTCTGAGCGCCGCTTCGAGCGTCGCGAGCTTGGTGTCGAGCGCGGTGCGAAGGCCATCGAGCTCGCGCGTGAGGTCGGCAACGTGACGCCGCAGCGCGGCGACTGACGCGCCGGTCTCGGCTCGGGCGAAGGCGGCAGTGGTCATCGTCTGTTGTGGCCGGTGCGTGCGTCGGGGCTCCGCCTCCTAAGTGCAATCTGAACGCCACGCCGCCGGCAAGCGCGGCGCGCCGATCCGATGCAGATCGCCGCACGGTTTCGTAACAGAGATATCAGTTCTGTCGAGGGGCCGGATGCGCGATGGACCGTTTCCGTTGGCCGCACGAGCCGGCGCGTCGGGTCCGCGATTTGCAGCCTGCGCAGGCGTGCCCGATCGAGCCGCCGCTGTCCGCGCGGCGGCCAACACCGCCGCGAGCTGGGCCCGCGCCCGCCGTGCCGCGTGGACCGATGCCGAGGCCACGCTTGGCCGCATCGCATCTGAAGCGTCCGCGCCTGAGCGCGCACTCCTCGCGGACAAGGCCGCGGCTCCTGACGCCGACGCAGCTACGGACGCCGCGCACACCGCACGCAGATGGTCTGTCCGCAAGACAATCGGCCGATGGCTGCCGCGCGGCGGAGCGGTGATCGCCGTCCTGGCGCTGAGTGGAACCGCGTGCGCGTTCTGGCTGCGTCCGCTGGGTTCCCTGGGTTCAACGACGCGATCGGCCACGCGTGCCCCCGTCAGCGCGCCGCCAAACGCCGCGCAGATTGTCCCCGGGATCCCCGCGCCCGTCGCGCACAAAGCGGTCGGCCGGCTGTCGGCCACATCCGATCCCACCGGCGCGCGCGTCCTCGTCGACGGCAAGCCGCGCGGCTTCACACCGCTCACCATCGGCGACCTGGCTCCAGGCGTCCACGCCGTCGTGCTCGACGGCGCAGCCGGCTCCGTCCATCGCCCCGTCACCATCATCGCGGATCAAACCGCGGAGATCGCCGAGTCGATTTTCGCCGGCTGGGTGTCGGTAGTGGCGCCCTTCGACGTCACGATCGCCGAAGGTACGCGGGCGCTGCCGCTCGACGGTCGCAATCAGCTGATGTTGCCGCCCGGCCGGCACGATCTCCATCTGCAGAATCGCGCGCTCGGCTATGAGGATGTGCGCCCAGTGGAGGTGACGCCAGGAGAGATGACGACGCTGTCGGTCGTGCCGCCGCGAACGACCATCACCGTGACTGCGAGCGCGCCAGCGTCAGTCTGGATTGACGGGGCGCCGGCGGGCGACGCGCCGGCGACGGCCTCGGTCGATCTAGGATCGCACGACGTGGTCGTCAAGCCAGCGGACCGGAGCGAGCGGAAATTCACGGTGACGGCCACGGTGAAGCCGCTCCGCCTCGACGTCGATTTGTCGAAGGCTCCCTAGCAGCCGGCGCGCTGATGAGCTGGGGGCGGAGTATTTTGGAGGATGCGGGTTAGCGGTCGGACGACGACTCGCGTTCGTGGACGCGTCGCTCCGCGATCCACTGGCCGCTGATCGTCCCGAGATCTGGACCATCCCGGCCGTCTCCCGATCGACGCACGAGCGCCCAGAGTCCCATCGCGATCGCGATGACGCCGCCGACGCCCAGCAGGATCAACGGCGCCATACGTTTGAGTTCTTCATGATGTGTCTATTCTACTTCGGTATCGTCATGCCCGTCTTGGGCGGAGTGGGAATATCGGGGGCCGTGCTCGCTTTCTTCACGCCGATGTGGTCGGCGAGCTCATCGCCGCTGAAGTTGTCGGTGTAACTCCCGGCGACCGCCGATAGCATCGTTTCGGTCCACGTGTACCAGTCGAGCTGGAGGCGATCGTACACGTCCTTTTGACGATCCTTCAGATTCGCGCGCTCCATCGAGGTCGGTCTTCTGCGTGCCGCCGTCGAAATCATGAAGGTCGGTCGATTTCACGCGGTGTCCGGCTATCGGGGCGGTGTCTCGCGTTCCTGGTGAGGCATTCTTCTGCATCAGCAAGGGATGCGGATGCATGCACAGGGGTGAGCGTCACTGACGCGCTTTCTCGATCTTGGCGTCCCGCTCGCTCGTCAGCCGCTCGCGGTCGCGGCGGTACTCCTCGTCGCGCGCGGCCCGCTCGGCCGGGTCCACCGTCGTCAGCATCCGCCCCTGGTGGAGCACCTCCACCTCGGCGAGCTTCGCCTCGTAGAAATTCCGGATCTCGGCGATCGCCGTCTTCTGCGCCTTCGTCACGGGCCGCCGCTCGACACCCGCGGCCTCGTCGCTCTTTCGCAACCGCTCCATCGCCAGCTCGTAGGAGGACTTCAAGCGTTGGTCGTCAGCCATAGCTCACCATTCTAGACTCGACGCCGCGGCAAACGCGCGGAACCCTTGTGGTAAGCTCTCGCATTCCTGCCAGGAGGCTTTGCGACGCGACGCACCATCGCGTTCTGCGCGCTCTCGCTCGTTGCCGGCCCGGCCCTCGCGCAGACGCGTCCTGAAGTCATCCTGCAAACAGGCCATATTCGCCGTGTGAGCAACATGGTCGTCACCGCCGACGGCAGCGTGATCGCGACTGCCGACAGCGACCAGGGTGACGCCACGATCAAGCTGTGGCAAGCTTCCACCGGCCGCCAGTTTCGCACCCTCGATGTGCACGCGCGCGGCGTTCATGCCCTCGCCTTCAGCGGCGCGCTGGGCGTCTGAGCGGCGGTTTGCGGCAGCGCCTGCGCGGCGGCGGCGGCCGCGGGAGAGAGCGCGGGGAAGGCGCCGGCGGCGAGCATGTGCTTCAGGAGATCGCGTCGCGCAGGCATGGAGGATCTCCGCGCGGATGCTGCGCCATGACCGCAAGGTTGTCAAGGGTACATGAGGACGGCGGGGGCCCGCCCCCCGCCGTCTTGGAGACCGAATCTGAACCGCCTGACGCTAACTTGGCCCCAAGTACAGCACGTGCACGTAAGTACCGAACCGGACGTTGTACGCCAGGTACCAGCCGTCGTGATCTGGATCGGCGTAGATCACGATGTCGTCGCTCGTCCAGATCCAGTCGGCGCAGTAGGGATAGTCTACGGGCGCGACCTGAAAATAAGAGCCTTGGAACCAGAATCGCTCGCGGGTGCCGCCCTCGAGCCTGAATACGTAGCGGGGACCAAAGCCCAGCGTGAAGCGCCCGTGTTCCCAGGGACTTTCGAGGCGGAAGCGCGAATCGTTGCGGCCGATCTCGTGGCCGATCCAGGCGCCGTTGTTCGGGTGCACGTGCGGCGCCTCGGGATGTTCGGGCACGTCGCGCAAGATACGAGGCTGGGCGGCGCGCTGCGCGGGTGGAGGTGTGCGAGCGGGCGCGGGCCCGCGCGGAGGAATGTATCCCCGGCCGACGTTCTGCGGACCTTTTGGCTGCGCCTGGCTTCTTGGCTGCGCCTGGCTTCCGCCACGGCCGCGATCGCCGCGGCCGCGGTCCTGCGCGACGAGGGAAACCGACACGATCGCGATGCATCCGACCAGACTCGCTAGTGCTTTCATTGCAACCTCCGGCAATGATCGAGTCTAATCGATTGACTACGGTCGAGCTGCCGAGACGCCGATCGTGAACGTCAGGGACACGCTGCGCGCCGCCATGATGTTCAAGACATCGCCTGGCGCAGGGACCGACGTCTTGGTCGACGCCGGGTTGACACCCACGATGTTCTGGTCGTTGAAGAGATTGTTGACGGCCAGCTTGATCTTGGTCTGCGCAAAGCGCGACGCGCCCTTCAGCGTGTAGTTGACGAAGAGGTTCGTGATGTTGAACGGATCGATCGTGACCGCCTGATTCGTGGCGCCGTTGTCGTTGTACATCTTCCCGATGCGCTTGCTGAACAGACCCACGCTCCAGCTCCCTTGCTGGAAATTCAGGCCCAGCGTTTCGGTGTCCTGCGGCGCGTTCTGGACCCACAGGCCGGTGTTGACGTACTTGGCGCTGCCCGTCGTGGCGTTCAGATACATGCTGAGCCCGCCGCCCACGAGGATGTTGCTCTCGGCCTCGACGCCTTTGGTGACCGCCGAACCGGCGAGGTAGTACACGGGCTCGCCGGTGGCGGGGTCAGGCGCCGACGAGTAGTCGTTCTCGAAATGAATGTGGAACGCGTCCACGTCGAGCGTCAGCCTGCCGGACTTCCAGACCGAGCCGGCCTGGTAGGTCGAGGTCAGCGTCGGCTGCGGCAGGACGGAGACCTGCGCGTTCTTCACGTCGAAGACGCTGCTCGGCGGAATGTTCTGGCCCTTGCCGTACTGGACATACGCCGACCAGTTCTGCCGCAGCAGATAGTGCGCGTCGAGCGATGGCAGCCAGGAGTGGTACTCGGCCACGTGGTTGACGCTGGCGGCGCCGCTGAGACTGCCCACCGTCTTGCCGTTGTCCGCAAACTGCGTGAAGTCCTGCTTGTAGTACGCGAGCTTCACGCCCGGCGTGACGCGCAGCTGCCGCGTGACGTTCACCTCATACTCCGCATACGGCTGCAGCGTCGTCGTATTGAATTGCTCGTGGAAGTTCGGCAGCGCGGCGTCGATCCACGTGCGCGGATCGGACGGCGTTTGAAAGCGATCGGTCCAGGCATACTCAGACCACAGACCGGTACGAAACATACCCAATCGTGAGGCATGCGACACGGGCATCAGATTGCCGACCTTGCGATAGCTGTTCAGCTTGTCGGTGCCGCTCGTCGCCGAGATCGCCGTGGTCCCGTTGAAGTTCTGCTGGTTGTAGTACTTGTAGGTGTACGCCTTGTCGTCGATCGACCAGCCGTTCCCCAGGTTGGAGGTGACGTCGACGTACTCGAAGTCGGTGGGCACATGGTAGAAGTTGTACCCGTAGTAATTTGCGTCGGCCGCATTGCCGCTCAAGAGGTAGTTGTTGCCGAACTGCGCCACCTGCGCGCGCGTCGGTCCTTTCGTGTTCGGCGTGTTGGCCTGCACGTCGATGACGGAGGTGAACGCGGTCATTGCCGTGCTGTCGGACAGCGCATACTGGTACTTGGCGGAGAACGCGTCGCGCTTCTGAAAGTTGAACGTCTGGTATCCGTCGGACTTCATCTCGTGGACGTCCATCAGCAGCCGTGACTTGCCGTCAGGGCCGAACCGCCCTGAATCGAATTCCGCATCCATCAGACGCGTCGAAAACGAGCCGTACGAGCCCGACGCGCGAATGACCGGCTCCGATCCGAGGTTGCGCGACAACAGGTTGACCGATCCACCGTAGGTGGTCGGACCAACCGTCGACGCCGATCCCGGGCTGCGGTCGAAGACCGTTCCGCCGATGAACTGTCCCGGGAAGAACGCCCACGAGTGGTGCGACGGCGTGTTGGTGTCGTTGAACGGAATGCCGTCGAACGTGATCGTGTAGTAGCCGTCCTGAAAGCCGCGGAAGAACGTCTTGCTGTCGCCGAGGCCGACGCCGTTCGGGCTGAAGCTGTAAGTGCCCGGCGCCATCTGGATCACCTGCGTGTAGTCGGCGATGGGCGAGGTGTCGTCGCGGATGAACCCGTCGCTGATGACCGACTGCGCGGAACGGGCCGTCAGCGAACCCTGCGACGGCGCGCCCTTGGCCGCCGCCGGGAGCGTGGCCGAGACGTTGATCTCTTCTGTCACCTGGGCGACGCTGAGGTTGATGGTGATGTCTTCCGGCCTGTCGGCGGCAAGCCGCAGGCCGGCGCGGCGCGTTGCGGCAAAGCCCGGCGCCGTCACTTCGATCACATACACGCCCGCCGGCAGCGCGGCGATCGCAAAACGGCCATCCGCATCGCTCATCGTCGTGCGGACGCCGCCGGTCGCGTCGCTCTTGACCGTCACCGACGCGTTCGCGACAGACTTTCCATCGGGATCCAAGACCACGCCGGCGAGCGTCGCACCCGCGGTGCCCGGGGTCCCCGGAGGCAGAGACTGGGCCTGCAGCCGAACTGAGCCCGCAGCAGAAAGCATACAGATGCCGACGATGAGCGCACGGCGCCAGCGGTTCAACACATTACGCATCAACACACCTCATCAAGGAAGACCACTCCTCCGAGGACGTGAGACTGACGGGTTGAGGTGGCGATCGCGTGACGAGGCTGTTAATTCGGTGTGAAGAGTGGCGGCGAGAACGATCCGGCGCGGATCAAGCTCGGCCGTGAGCGTGGCACGGCAAGTGCACGAGGGCTGCTGACTTGTCAGAACTTCCGCTCACCATCACCATCATCCTGAGCGCGTTCGTGGGTGCCGGTACGTGTGCCGCGCAGAGCGCGCCGGCCGCCGGGACCGATTCGGGGCCGATCGCCACCAAACACGAACTGCTCCGCAAGTACGTGTGGTCGACGCTCGGTGCCCCAGGGGCGCTCCACGCGACGCTCGCTGCGAGCTTCGAGCAGTGGCGCGAAGCGCCGCCTGAGTGGGGAAGCGGGACGAGCGGATATGCGAAGCGGTGGGCGTCGGAGTTTGCGGAATCGGCGGTCGCGGACACGACGAAGTACGCCGTCGCGCGGCTGTTTCATCACGATCCGTCGTTTACGCGGTGCGACTGCTCAGGCTTCGGCCCCCGCCTCGGCCACGCGCTCAGCTCGCCGTTCATGGCGCGCACGCGCCATGGCCGCCGGGTCTTGTCGCCGGCGACGGCGGCGGCTCTGGTGGCGGGGCATGTCGTGCCGGCGATCACGTGGTATCCGGCTGTTGACGGCACGCGCGACGGCTTTGAGCATGCCGCGACGGGCCTCGGCGCGAAAATGGCCGTGGACGTCGTGCGGGAATTCGTGAACTTCCACCGCAATAAATAGCCGATACTCGCTCTGTGACCCTCGCGTTCGGTCAGTCGCGCCGGTGATTGGCGTCGTGCTGGGATTGTGGCTGCTGCTCGTGGACTGGCGCGCGCGGCGGTGAGAGCTGTGCCGACGCACAGTCGGTATCGAGCCACCGGACAAGCGCATCCGCAAGGGCGAGGCGGTGCGCAGAGAACGGGTGGTCGTCGTCGTATGTCACGCTCGTGACTCGCCGCCCGCCAGCAGCGGTCAGCGCCTGGGCCATGGCCACGCTCATCGCCGCGTCCTCGTCAGGCGTGTCGTGGGTCGCGCCGATCACGAGCACCGCGTGATCCTTCAACGAGACCGCCCGTGCGAGAAAGTCCCACGCGCTCGCGTGCATCGCCATCTCTTGGACAAGGTTCGCGGACTGCGCTCTGATCGGGCCGGCGTTCGCATCCGTCGTCTTGCGGAAATACGTGAGATTCTCGTCACGCTCCTTCGGATTCACCGGGAAGCGTGCCGCCGCCCAACCCACGTTCCATCCGGCGAGCGCGGCCACGCACACGGCCGCGGGCTCGCGCGCGCCGTCCTCGAGCGCCACCCATCCGCCTAAGCTGTGCCCCACGAGCGCCACCCGCGCTGGATCGAAGTGAAACTGTCGAACGGTCGCCGGCATTCGCACCCATGCAAGCGCGGAGACACCGTCCTCGAGGGCATGCTGGAAAGAGAACGCGCCGCCGCTTCCCCACGAGCCGCGGTAGTCGAGGAACAGCGCGTCGTAGCCCGCGCGGCGGACGGCTTGAGCCAAATCGATGTTCCGCTCATTCCCAGGGTAGCCGTGCAGGAAGACGACGACCGGATGCGATCCCGCACCCTGCGCGAGGTAGAGGAAGGCATTCATCGTCGAGCCATGGCTCGGGATCCGCACCTCCTCCTGGCCGGGAGGAAATTGCGTGTCGCGCGCGGGTTCTTGGCGTACAGGGTCGACCGGAGCCTGCGCCTGAAGGCATGCAGCTGCCAGCAGGAGAGCAGCGAGCACGGACACACGTGCGGAATGGGAAGCCAGCATGACGACAACTTTAGCTGGATTGGGCTGGAGGTCATAAGATGGAGCCATGCCGGAGCAACCAGAGATTGATACCGACAGCCTGCGAGAGACGATCCACGAACCGCCCGCCGGCGCGCTGCTTCGAAATATCGCGCTGACCACGGCGATGCTGGCCGCCCTCGGTGCGGTGGCCGCGTTGCGCGCGGGCGGTACCGTGAACGAGGCGCTGGTGCTGAAGACCGAAGCCGGACGGCTTCAGGCGGAGGCGTCGGATCAGTGGGCCTATTATCAGGCGAAAGGCATCAAATCCAGCGTTCAGGAAACGTCACGCGCGGTCTACCTGGCGGCCGGCAAGACCCCGCCGGCCAATGTGGAGCAGACGATCCAGCGTTATGCGGCTGAGCAGAAAGCCATCGAGCAGGCGGCGCGCGACAAGGAGCGCGAGCGTGACGAAAAATCGAAGGAAGCCGACCTCCTCCTCGAGCATCATCATCAATTCGCGAACAGCGTCGCCTTCATTCAGGTGGCGATCGCCTTGGGGGCCGTTGGGGCCCTGACGCGCAATCGGCTGACTTGGATGGGCTCGATGCTGCTGGGTGTCGTGGGCGCCGGCGTCTTCATCGTCACGCTCGTCAGATGACGTGCGTGACGCTCGGCCTGGCACGGTCGCCACATCACGACACAGGGGCGGGAAGATCGGAACGGCCCATCAAGTACGCGTCGACGCCACGCGCGCAGCTGCGGCCGTCGGCGATGGCCCACACGATGAGCGATTGGCCGCGCTGCATATCGCCCGCGGTGAAGACGCCGGCGACGCTCGTCATCCACTGATTGTCTCGCCACACGGTTCCGCGATCGGTCACGCGCACGCCGAGCTGTTCGAGCATGCCGTGGCGTTCCGGGCCGACAAAACCCATGGCCAGCAACACGAGATCGGCCTTCAGCTCGAACTCCGATCCGGAGACCGGCTCGAACGCCGGACCTTTCTCCGTCTTGATCGTCTGGACCTGCACTGCGTGCAGCGTCCTGACGCGGCCGTCGCTGTCGCCCGTGAAGCGCCCGGTGGCAATCGAGTACAGCCGCTCACCGCCTTCGGCGTGCGCCGAAGAGACGCGAAAGACGTTCGGCCAGAGCGGCCATGGATTCTGCGGCCCGCGGACGTCGGGCGGACGCGACAGCAATTCCAGCTGATGCGCGCTCCGCGCGCCCTGACGGTGAACGGTCCCGAGACAGTCGGCGCCGGTGTCGCCGCCGCCGATGATGATGACGTGCTTGTCCTGAGCGGTCACGAAATGCTCGTCGGGAATCGCGTCACCTTCGCACCGGCGGTTCTGTTGGGTTAGATACTCCATCGCGAAATGAATACCCTTCAACTCCCGTCCCGGCACCGGCAGGTCGCGCGGGATCGTCGAGCCACCAGCAAGCACAATCGCATCGAACGAGGTGCGAAGCTCGTCGACCGCCACGTTCACGCCGATGTGGCAGCCGGTGCGAAAGGTGACGCCTTCCTCGCGCATCAGACCGAGGCGCCGCTCCACCCAGCGTTTTTCGAGCTTGAACTCAGGAATGCCGTACCGGAGCAGGCCGCCGATGCGATCGGCGCGCTCGAAGACGGTCACCCAATGGCCCGCGCGGTTCAACTGGTCGGCCGCCGCCAGCCCCGCCGGCCCGGACCCGACCACCGCGACGCGCTTACCGGTGCGTACCTCTGGCGGATGTGCGACGACCCAGCCCTCGTGAAATGCCCTCTCGATGATGGCGGCTTCCGTCGCCTTGATCGTCACCGGATCGTTGTTGATGCCGAGGACGCACGCGCCCTCGCACGGCGCCGGACACAGGCGTCCGGTAAACTCGGGGAAATTGTTGGTGGCGTGCAGCCGATCGAGCGCCGCGTGCCAGCGATCGCGATAGACGAAATCGTTCCAGTCCGGAATCAGGTTGCCGAGCGGGCACCCCTGGTGGCAGAACGGAATGCCGCAATCCATGCATCGCGCGGTCTGCTGCGTGATCTCGGCCTCCGCGTACGGCAGGTACACCTCGCGCCAGTCGCGGGTGCGCTCCTGGACGGGACGCGTCGGCTGCTTCGCGCGCTGGATCTCCAGAAAGCCGGTCACCTTACCCATTGGCCAACTCCACCACATCGGCGGCATCCTCAACCGCTCGGTGCTCGGTCTTTCCGTGCTCCGCACGCGCGCGCTTGTAATCCCGCGGCATGACCTTCACGAACAAGTCAGGGGTGACGCTCCAGTCGCACAACAGGCGAGCCGCGTGCTCGCTGCCCGTGAACTGCACGTGACGGCCGACCAGTTCGCGCACCAGCGCAACGTCGGCGGCATCCAGCGGCTCGAGGTCCACAAACTCGGTGTTGCAGCGCCGCGCAAACCCGCCGTCCGCGTTCAGCACGAACGCGATGCCGCCGCTCATGCCAGCCGCGAAGTTCCTTCCGGTTCTGCCCAGTACGACGACGCGTCCTTCGGTCATGTATTCACAGCCGTGATCGCCCACGCCCTCAACGACGGCGATCGCGCCACTGTTGCGGACGGCAAACCGTTCTCCGGCGACGCCGCGGATGTACGCTTCGCCGCTCGTCGCGCCGTACAGCACCACGTTGCCGACGATGATGTTGTCTTCCGCGACGAAGGTGGCCTCGCGCGGCGGATACACGATGAGCTTCCCGCCCGACAGCCCCTTGCCGAGATAATCGTTGGCATCGCCCTCGAGGGTTAGCGAGATCCCGCGCGGCACGAACGCGCCGAAACTCTGGCCGGCCGATCCTCGGCAGTAGATGCGGATCGTGTCGTCCGGCAGTCCCTCGCCGCCCCACCGGCGCGTCACCTCGTAGCCGAGCATCGTCCCGACCGTGCGGTGCACGTTCCTGATCGGACACTCGAGTGACACCGGCCGGCGGTGGTCGAGCGCCTCGCCGCAGGCCGCGATGAGGTCGTTGTCGAGCGCGCTCTCGAGGCCGTGATCCTGCGACGTCAGGTGCCGCCGCGGCGCGTCAGCCGGCAGATCCGGCTCGTGCAGAATCGACGAGAAGTCGAGGCCGCTCGCTTTCCAATGATCGACCGCCGCGCGCACGTGCAGGCGGTCCACCCGCCCGATCATCTCGTCCAGCGTTCGGAATCCGAGCCGCGCCATGTACTCGCGGACTTCCTCGGCAATGAAGCGGAAGAAATTGATGATGAATTCCGGCTTGCCCGTGAACTGCTTGCGCAGTTCGGGATCCTGTGTCGCAATACCGACCGGACACGTGTTCAGGTGGCAGACGCGCATCATGACGCAGCCCGACACGACGAGCGGCGCGGTGGCGAAGCCGAACTCCTCGGCGCCCATCAGCGCGGCGATCACCACGTCGCGCCCGGTCTTCAGCTGGCCGTCCACCTGCACGATGATCCGATCGCGCAGTCCGTTCAGTCGCAGCACCTGCTGCGTCTCGGCGAGCCCGAGCTCCCAGGGAACGCCGCCATGCTTGATGCTTGTGAGCGGCGCCGCACCGGTACCGCCGTCGTGGCCGGAAATCAGCACGACGTCGGCGTGCGCCTTCGCCACACCGGCCGCGATGGTGCCCACGCCGGCCACCGCGACCAGCTTCACCGAGATGCGCGCCCGGGGGTTGGCGTTTTTCAAGTCGTAGATGAGCTGCGCCAGGTCCTCGATCGAGTAGATGTCGTGATGCGGCGGCGGCGAGATGAGCGCCACGCCGGGCGTCGCGTGGCGCACCTTCGCGATCCACGGGTAGACCTTGTGGCCGGGCAGCTGACCGCCCTCGCCCGGCTTGGCGCCCTGCGCCATTTTGATTTGCAGATCGTCGGCGTTGACGAGGTACTCGCTGGTGACGCCGAAGCGCGCCGACGCGACCTGCTTCACTGCGCTGCGACGCCAGTCGCCGTTCGCGTCGCGCTGATAGCGCGCGGAGTCTTCACCGCCTTCTCCGGTATTCGACTTCCCGCCGATCCGGTTCATGGCGATGGCGAGCGTCTCGTGCGCCTCCTGGCTGATCGATCCGTAGGACATCGCGCCGGTCGCGAACCGCTTCACGATGCTCTCGACCGGCTCGACGTCCTCGAGCGGAATCGCCTCGGGGGCCAGCTCCAGATCGAGCAGCCCGCGCAGCGTCGCGCGCCGGCGATTCTGATCGTCGACGAGCGTCGTGTACTCCTTGAACACCTGGTACTGGCCGCTCCGCGTCGCGTGCTGCAGCTTGAACACCGTGTCGGGATTGAACAGGTGATATTCGCCGTCGCGGCGCCACTGGTACTCGCCGCCTGATTCCAGATCAAAATGCCCGACCGACCGCGCCGGGAAAGCGCGCCGGTGCCGCTCGAGCACTTCTTGTGCGATGACCGAGACGCCGATTCCCCCAATCCGCGAAGTCGTCCGAGTGAAATAGCGATCGACGAACGCGCCGTCGAGGCCGACCGCTTCGAAGATCTGCGCGCCGCAGTAGCCCTGGAGCGTCGAGATGCCCATCTTGGACATGACCTTCAAGATGCCCTTGTTCAGCGCGTGAATGTACTGCACGACCGCCTCATCGTGCGTGACGCCCGTCAGCAGCCGCTGGTGGATCATGTCGTCGAGCGTCTCGAAGGCGAGGTACGGATTGACGACGCCCGCGCCGTAGCCGAGCAGGATCGCGCAGTGGTGCACTTCACGCGCGTCGCCCGATTCGACGACCAGGCCGCAGCGCGTCCGCTTGCCGAGGCGCACCAGATGATGATGAACCGCCGCGGTCGCGAGGGCGCTCGGAATCGGCGCGCGGTCGCGGCCGGCGCCGCGGTCCGACAAGATCACGATCGTATAGCCGGCGTCGACCGCATCGCTCGCGCGCGTGGTGATGTCCTCGATCGCGCGCTCCAGCCCCGGACCGTCGTGCCGCGGGTCGAACAGCATGGGCAGCGTGATCGATTGAAATCCCGGCTCGTAGACGTGCCGCAGCTTCGCCATCTGGTCGTTGTCGATGACCGGATACTTGATTTTGATCTGGTGGCACGATTCCGGCTGCGGATCGAGCAGGTTCCCCTCGGGTCCGACCGTCGATTCCATTGTCGTCACCAACCCCTCGCGGATCGCATCGAGCGGAGGATTGGTGACCTGGGCGAACAACTGCTTGAAATAATCGAAGAGCAGGCGCGGCCGGTCCGAGAGCACGGCCAGCGCCGTGTCGGTGCCCATCGAGCCGATCGCCTCGTCGCCGGAGGTGGCCATCGGCGCGAGGACGACCCGCAGGTCTTCCTGCGTGTAGCCGAATAATTGCTGGCGCTGCAGCACCGTCTCGTGGCTCACCCTCGGCAGGTACGGCGCCGCCGGCAGATCCTCGATGTCGATGAGATGTTCGTCGAGCCACCGGCGGTACGGATGCGCCGCAGCAAGATCGCGCTTAATCTCCTCGTCGGAGACGATCCGTCCCTGCGCCGTATCGACCAGAAAGATCCGACCCGGGTGGAGGCGCTCTTTGAGCAGGATGTTCTCGGGCGGGATGTCGAGCACGCCGACCTCGGACGCCATGACGACCAGATCGTCCTTCGTCACGTAATAGCGTGAGGGGCGGAGACCGTTGCGGTCGAGAATCGCCCCAATCACCGTGCCGTCGGTGAAGGCGATTGAGGCCGGACCATCCCACGGCTCCATCAGCGACGAGTGATATTCATAGAACGCCTTGAGCGCCGGATCCATGCCAGCGTCTCCGGACCACGGTTCAGGAATCATCATCAGGATGGCGTGCGGCAACGAGCGGCCCGCCATCACGAGGAATTCCAGGACGTTGTCGAAGGTCGCCGTATCGCTTCCACCTTCGCGAATGATCGGGAGAACCTTCTGGAGATCCTCGCCGAACACGTCCGAGCGCAACAGCCCTTCCCGCGCGCGCATCCAGTTGATGTTGCCGCGCAGGGTGTTGATCTCGCCGTTGTGGGCGATGTACCGGTACGGGTGCGCCAGGGGCCACGACGGAAACGTATTGGTGCTGAAGCGCTGGTGCACGAGCGCGAGTGCCGATTCGACGTCCGGATCGACCAGGTCCGGGAAGGTCGGCTCGATCTGGGCGGCCGTGAGCATGCCTTTGTAGATCAGCGTCCTGGACGACAGGCTCGGGATGTAGAACGCGTGCCGCTCGACGAGCGACAGGCGATCGGCTGCGTCCTCCACGCGTTTGCGGATCACGAAGAGCGAGCGCTCGAAGCGCATCTGCGCCACCGCGGCCTCGTCCGCATCGCGCCGCCGGCGGTCAGCGATGAAGAGCTGCTCCATCGCGGGCCGGGCCGCGCGCGCGGCCGCGCCGAGCACGCGGTCGTCCGCCGGCAGGGTGCGCCAGCCGAGGACCTCCTGTCCTTCCTCGCGCGCGATCCGCTCGATGAGCTGTTGGAGCTGCCCGCGCTCCTCGGTGCCCTGCGGCAGAAACACCAAGCCCGCGCCGTAGTGGCCGGCCGGCGGCAGCGTGATGCCGAGCGGAGCCGTGACTTTTCTCAGGAAGCGGTCGGGCATCTGAATCAGCACACCCGCGCCGTCTCCGGCGTCCACGTCGCAGCCGCACGCGCCGCGGTGCTCCAGGTTGATGAGGACGCGCAAGCCTTGCTTCACGACGTCGTGAGACGCCCGCCCCTTGATGTGGACCACGAACCCGACGCCACACGCATCGTGCTCGTGCCGCGAATCGTAGAGGCCCGCGGCGTCGGGCGGCGCCGCCGCACGGCGAGGCTCGCTCTTCATCCCGGCCGAAGGCTGGAACGTCAGCATGACCGTCTGTTTATGCAGCATGGTTGAATAGAAGTAAAATACAATGATCACATCACATGTATAAGTAAATTAGATGTCATGACTCCACGCCGTCGCTCATCGCAGTTCATGGGCCAATTGGCGCAGAAAGAGCCCCGGGCGCGTGTTCGTCTTCCCTGTCGAGCAGAGTGACGCGTTGCTCCCGAGTTCCGACCCCATCTTCCTGTTCCTGAATGCCAAGGTCTGTACGCCTGAATCGTCGTTGTTCAAGGGGTCGCCAGGCATCAGCGAACGTTGCCGATGGGCGGGTACATTTCCGCCGGGATCTACCACGGGATGAGCGATGCGCTGTTTACCAACAGCGACGGCAAGATTGTGAAGACCGGCGCGATGGTCGGGTGGTCGTCCCCTGATATCAAAGTCGGCTTGAAGGGCCTCGAGAAGATCGACATCATCGCGGACATTCAAACCGGGAAGAACGTGGTCGGCGGGGGAGGGTTCGGAGCGGCTATCTAGGCAAGGCCAAGAAACCGTAACGCGTCGCGGCTGGAGAACGCGCTTCGTGGTTTCGTACGTCGGTGGAATCGCGGCTGGCTTGGCGCAGGATCTTCGAGCGACTTGGGTGGACAACGGAAGACGCAAGGCTTGGTCACCCGAAGTGACCAAGCCCGGCGTCCCGTTCTCTGTTCGCGCTGCTGGAGAAGGCGAGTCCTTTATCTACTATCTATCTAC
This sequence comes from Acidobacteriota bacterium, assembly GCA_017883165.1. Classification (GTDB taxonomy): domain Bacteria; phylum Acidobacteriota; class Vicinamibacteria; order Vicinamibacterales; family CAVVIG01; genus JADGOC01. The sequence continues at coordinate 440 of JADGOC010000063.1, read as the reverse complement.
GCGTTACGAACGACGTTGCGACGCTTACGCGCCCGCGCAACGCCCACGAGACCGGTACCCAGAAGGATCAGCGACGCCGGTTCCGGGACATTCGCTTGACTGTAGTTCCCGGCGTACTGCGAGCCGAAGACGTCGGCGTTGGTCTGGAAAGCATAGACTTGCAGTGTGTACGAGCCATCTAACAGGCCGGTCAGGTTCGCGACGCCCATCGATGGTTCGGTGCAGCCAACCGGATTGGGGTTGTTGCCCGGAGCACACGGATTAACCTGTCCAAGAACCGCCGTCCACAGTGTGTTGTTATAGCTCCCGGGACCGACGAGGTGTACCTCAGCGGTGTCGTCGGTCAGAACCCACAGGTTGAAGATGCCCGAGGCCCCACCGTTGCTAGAAATGTTGAGTGTTTGGGTGAACTCTGCGGTTTCGTCAGGGATGCTCCGGCT
>JADGOC010000006.1 GCA_017883165.1 Acidobacteriota bacterium | reverse complement strand
GGGGGGTCGGGAGCCTTTTTCAGTTTCTGCGTACCACAAGGGGTGCAGAAACTGAAAAAGGCTCCCGACCCCTCTTTGGCTTGTCTCCGCCTGCAACGCCTCACAACCTCTTGATACAATAGGTGTTTGCCTCGCTACAATGCGAGGCGTCACACAACCCTGTGAGTACTGCCGTTCAGGCTGCCCCGGATCTTCGTCGCGACACGGCGCCGGCGCGGGCCGCCCGGATCGTCGCGGACGGAAAATTTCTGCGCGCGGGCGACGAGCGCTTTCTCGTCAAGGGCGTGACGTACGGGACATTTGCGCCCGACGCCGAAGGCTACCAGTTCCCTCCAGCTCAGCAAATCGCTCGGGACTTCCGCCTGATGGCGGAGTTCGGCATCAACACGGTCCGCGTCTACACGCCACCGCGGCGCGAGCTGCTCGACGAGGCGGCCCGGCTCGGCTTGCGCGTCATGGTGGGCCTGCCCTGGTCGCAGCACGTCGCGTTTCTCGACGATAGACGGCTGAAGCGGGCGATTCGGCGCGAGCTCGCGGGCAAGGTCGCCGAGATCGCCGATCACCCGGCCGTGCTCATGCTCGCGCTGGGCAACGAGATTCCCGCGCCCGTCGTGCGGTGGCACGGGCGCGTCCGCGTCGAGCGCTTCCTGCGCGAGATCTATCAGGACGCCAAGGACGCGGCGCCCGGCGCGCTCTTCACCTACGTCAACTTTCCGCCGACGGAGTTTCTCGATCTCTCCTTCTTCGACGTTTGCGCCTTCAACCTCTACCTGCACCGCGAGCCGGAGCTGCGCGCGTACATCGCGCGCCTGCAGCACATCGCCGGCCAGAAGCCGCTGCTGCTGGCCGAGGCCGGCGCCGACAGCATTCGCGAAGGTGAAGCGGGACAGGCCGAGATCACGGCGATGCACATCCGCGCCGCGTTCGAGGAGGGCGCCTGCGGCGCGATCGCCTTCGCGTGGACCGACGAGTGGTGGCGCGGCGGGCATCCGGTCGTGGACTGGTCGTTCGGGCTGGTCGATCGCGAGCGGAACACCAAGCCGGCCGCGCTCGCCGTGCAAGCGGCGTTCGACAACGCGCCGTTTCCGCCGGCCGTTCAACGCACCTGGCCCCGCATCTCGGTCGTCGTCTGCGCCTACAACGCGGCCGACACGCTCGAGGGCTGCCTGGCCTCGCTCGACAAGCTGACCTATCCGGATTACGAGATCATTCTCGTGAACGACGGATCGCGCGATCGCACGAGCGAGATCGGCCATCAGCATCCGCGCGTCCGCGTCATCGACATTGCCAACGGCGGGTTGAGCGCGGCGCGTAACGTCGGCCTCGCGGCCGCCGTCGGCGACATCGTCGCCTACACGGACGCCGACGTCAGCGCGGATCGCGACTGGCTGACGTTTCTCGTTCAGCCGTTCCTCAACTCCGACGTCGTCGCCTCCGGCGGGCCCAACGTGGTGCCGCCTGATGATCCGCCGATGGCGCAGTCGATCGCGCGCGCGCCCGGTGGGCCGACGCACGTGCTGCTCGACGATCGCACGGCGGAACACGTGCCGGGCTGCAACATGGCGTTCCGGCGCGAGGCGCTCCTCGCGATCGGCGGCTTTAATCCGATCTATCTCCGCGCGGGCGACGATGTGGATGTGTGCTGGCGGCTGCAGGCGCGCGGCTGGAAGATCGGCTTCGCGGCGGCGGCGCTCGTCTGGCACCACCATCGGTCCAGCGTGAAGGCGTACTGGCGGCAGCAGGTCGGCTACGGCGAGGGCGAGACGTGGCTGATGGCGCATCATCCCGACAAATTCCTCGACGGGCACATGCTGTGGCACGGCCGCATCTACAGCCCGCTGCCGTTTGTCCGATCGCTCTGGAGCACGCGCATCAACGCCGGCGTCTGGGGCACGGCGGCGTTTCCGTCCGTCTACCGCACCGACGTCCACCCGTTCGCCTTCCTGCCCCATTCCATCAAGTGGCAGGTGTTGTCGTTCGTGCTGGCGATTGCGGGCGTCGCGACGGCGGCGGCGACCGACCAGCATCGCTGGGCGGTGGCGCTCCTGCTCGGCACGGGTCTGGTCGGCATCGCGCTCACCCTCGCGAAGAACCTGACGTATGCGATGCGATCCGACGTCGATTCGCTGCCGGGTAGCCGGCTGTGGTATCGCACGATCGTCGCGTATCTGCACTTCCTCCAGCCGATCGCGCGGCTGCGCGGGCACGTCCGCGGCCTGCTCGCGCCGCCGGAAGTCGCGCTGCCGCAGTCGGAGCGTCAGACGAGCGGCGGGCCGCGTCCGTCGCTCAAGGAGGCGTGGCGGGCGCTGCTGCTGATCTCAGGCAGCGTCACCGAAGACCGCTACTGGAGCGAGAGCTGGACGTCGGCCGATCGCGTGCTCGCCAAAGTCACCGAGTGGTTGCGGCGGTCGCGCGCGGTGCGGACGATCGAGATCGACGAGGGGTGGTCCGACGATCGCGACGTCAGCGTCTTCGTCGGCCGCTGGGCGTGGCTCGACATCCGCGCGCTCGTCGAGGATCACGGCGCGGGCAAGGGCCTCCTGCGCGTCAGCACGCATCTGCGCCCGACGACGTTCGGCGTGGTGACCGCGGTCGTGCTGGGCGCGGCGCTGCTCGCGGTGGTCAGCGCCAACGTCGCGTCGCGGCGGCCACCGCCGGGAGGGCGTCTGCTGGCGGGAGGTGTGGCCGCCCTTCTGACGCTTATCGCCTTCGGCTTCGCCGCATGGCGGACCGCCCAGGCCACGGCGACCGTCCGCCGCGGTGTCCATCAGGTGGCGCTCAGCCAGGGGATGGTGGCGATGAAGTCCGGGCCGGCGCGGACGCCGCTTCTCGCGCCGTCGCTGCTCAGAATGTACGGACTCCGCAGCGCCATCATCTTCGTCGTGATGATTCTCGCGCTCGGCGCGAGCACCTTCATGCTGCGCGAAGCGGCGACCGTCGAAGTGATCGGCGCGCGCAAGGGATACGCCGGCGACTACGGACCGGCGTTGGAGGCGTGGATCGACACGCCCGGCGGCATCGTCGTCGCCCCGAGCGGCGACATCTATTTCGCCGACTCGAACAACGACGTCATCCGGCGCATCGACGCGCGGAACACGATCATCACGACCGTCGTCGGCAACAACGACCTCGGCACCGGCTTTTCGGGCGACGACGGGCTGGCGACCGATGCGCAGCTGGACACGCCGGACGGCGTGGCGATCGCGCCCGACGACGACCTGATCGTCGCCGATTCACACAACGATCGGATCCGCCGCGTCGACAGGCCGACGGGCATCATCACCACGATCGCGGGATCGGGCGAGAGCGGGTACGACGGCGACGAGAAGCCGGCGACCGAAGCGGCGCTCAACACGCCGAACGCGGTTGCCGCGGCGTCCAACGGCGACATCTACATCGCCGACACGCTGAATTACCGCATCCGCATGATCGATCACGCGACAGGCCTCATCCACACGGTTGCGGGGGACGGTACCCCCGGCGACAACCAGCCAGTCGGCGATGGCGGGCCGGCGACCGCGGCTCACCTCAACATGCCGAGCGACGTCGCGCTCGACCCTCGCAACGGCGACCTGTACATCGCGGACCTGCATCACAACCGTGTCCGCAGGGTTGACGCGAAGACCCACATCATCAGCACCGTCGCCGGGAACGGCAAATGGGGGAATTCTGGCGACGACGGTCCGGCGACCGATGCCATGCTGGCGGGAGCCGCCGGCATCGCCCTGATGTCCGAACCGGGCGGCGCGCTGACGATCTTTATCGCCGACTACTACAACGGGCTGGTGCGCGCGGTCGGCCCCGACGGGATCATGCGCAACGTGAGCGACGAGGGTCGCGTCGTCTTCGGCGCGCCGACGCGCGTGGCCTTCGCGCCGAAACGGCGATGGCTCTACGTCGCGGACTCGAGCCTCGACAAGCTCGTGGTGCTGAACATTCCGAACCTGACGCCGAACCTGGTGCCGCCGCTACCGCTCGGGGCGCCAACGAGGAAGGGCGGTTGATGCCACAGACGCTCATCCCGTGGACGTTGTCGTTCTTGCGGCCGTATCGGGGCCGCGTGTGGCTGCTCGTGTTTCTCTCGCTCCTCGAGATCGGGCTGGGAGCGCTGCAGCCCTGGCCGCTGGCGGTCATCGTGGATCACGTGCTGCTCAGACATCCGTTCCGGCCATTCATTCAGGGCTGGGTCGATCGCGTGGCCGGCCATCACGACCTCTCGCTGCTCGTCATCGTCGTGCTTGCGGGCGTCGTGCTGCAGGTGACCAACCAATTCGCGTCGATGTTCCACACGCAAGTGCAGGTGGATACGGGCCAGCGGATGGTGTACGACCTGCGCTTCAAGCTGTTCGAGCATCTGCAGGCGCTCGCCCTGCATCATCACGTCACGACCAACACCGGCGACGCCGTCTACCGGCTCGAGACCGACGCTTATTCGATCGAGAACCTCGTCATGAGCGGCATGTTTCCGCTCGCCTCGTCGGTCATCACGCTCGTCGTGATGTTCGGCTGGCTCGCGCACATCGACCTGACGATCTCGCTGCTTGCGCTCACGGTGGTGCCGTTCCTGTACATCTGTCTTCGCTATTACACGACGACGCTGGTGTTCCGGACCGAGCGCGTGAAGGAGCTCGAATCGAAGCTCGTCGAGCGCCTGTACGAGGTCTTCGCCGCGATGCGCCTCGTGAAGAGCTTTGCGCGCGAGCCGTACGAGGCCCGGCGCTTCTCCCAGACCGGCGACGCGGTGATGAAGGCGCGCATCAGCATTACCTGGCAGGAGTCGCTCTTCTCGGTCGTCGTCAGCACGATCGTCATTTTTGGAACGGCGCTCGTCCTGATCGTGGGCGGCCAGCACGTCCTGCGGGGCCAGATGACGCTCGGCCAGCTCACGGTCGTGCTGTCGTACCTCGGCATGGTGTACGGGCCGTTGTCGGCGATTGCGCACACGACGGGCCAGTTGCAGGGCGCGCTCGCCGGCGCCAAGCGCGTGCGCGCGATCTTCGAGATGCTGCCAGAAACCCTCGACGCGCCAGACGCTCTCGACGCGACCCACGTCACGGGCAACATTCAGTTCGACGACGTCGGGTTCAAGTACCCCGACGGGACCGAGGTGCTGCGACACATCACGTTCGACGCGAAGCCCGGGGAGATGGTCGCGCTCGTTGGGCTGACCGGCGCCGGCAAGACGACGCTGGTCAGCCTGATCCCGCGGTTCTACAACGCCTCGTCAGGCTCCGTGCTCGTCGACGGCGTGGATGTGCAGAAGTACCGTGTGCGGTCGCTGCGCGACAAGATCGCGATCGTGCTGCAGGAGCCGATGCTCTTCCAGGGCACGATCGGCGACAACTTGAGGTACGGCCGGCTCGACGCGACGCCGCAGGACATCGAAGACGCGGCGCGCGCGGCGCACGCGCACGACTTCATCTCGCGTCTCTCGAAGGGGTACGACACGGAGATCGCCGAAGCGGGCGGCGGGCTGTCGGGCGGCGAGCGCCAGCGGCTGAGCGTCGCGCGCGCGATCATCAAGGGCGCGCCGATTCTCATCCTCGACGAGCCGACGTCCTCGCTCGACGCGATCTCGGAAGAGATCGTGTTCGCCGCGCTGCGGCGGCTGCGCGCGGGAAGGACGACGATTGTCATCGCGCACCGCTTGTCGACCGTGCGCGACGCCGACCGGATTCTCGTACTCGACGGCGGCCGGATCGTCGCGCAGGGCAGACACGACGAGCTGCTCAAGACCAGCCAGCTCTATCGCCGGATGTGTGCGCGGCTGTCGGTCGGCAAGTCGCTGGACGATCCGGAAAGCGTGGACGAGCTCATCGAGGCTGCAAAACGTTGAAATCTGCACTCTCATGAAGATCCTGGTCGCGGGGATTATTGCCCGCTATCCATTCGGCGGCGTCACCTGGTGTTCGCTGATGTATCTGCTCGGCCTGCGCGCGCTCGGCCACGAGGTCTTCTACATCGAGGACACGGGCGAGTGTGTTTACGATCCGGTGCAGAACACCCGCGCCACCGACCCGAGCTACGGAACATCCTACATTCACAACGCGCTCGAGCCGTTCGGCCTGGGCGATCGCTGGGCGTTCGTCAACTACGACGGCACCTACCATGGCCGCAGCGCCGAGGACGTGCGGCGATACTGCGCCGACGCGGACCTCTTTCTTAATCTGTCTGGCGGATCGTGGTTTTGGCGCGACGAGTACGCGCGTATTCCCAGCAAGGCGTTCATCGATTCCGATCCGGCCTTCACGCAGCTCGCCATCGCCAAGGCCGAGCCGTGGTACGTCGAGTTCTTCCGCCGGTTCGATCATCTGTTCACCTTCGGATCGAACATCGGCACCGCCGCCTCGCCGGTACCGACCGGTGATTTCATCTGGCACAAGACGTGGCAGCCGGTGACGCTCGACGAGTGGCGAACTGACGCCGCGCCGCGCGATCGCTTCACGACCGTGATGACCTGGCAGATCGAGAGCTTCATCGACGTCGGCGGGAACAAGGATCAGGAGTTCATCAAGTACATCGACCTGCCGTCGCGGACCACGCAGCCCTTCGAGCTCGCGATCAACGGCCCGCAGGCGCTCCTGCGCGAGCACGGCTGGGCAACGGTGGACGCGATGGGCATCTCGCGGTCGCTGTGGGACTACCGCGATTTCATCCAGCGGTCGAAGGCCGAGTTCGGCGTCGCCAAGCACACCTACGTCGCGACGCGATCGGGCTGGTTCAGCGATCGCACGGCGTGTTATCTGGCCGCCGGCCGTCCGGCGCTCGTGCAGGACACGGGCTGGACGGCGCATCTGCCGTCGGGCGAGGGGCTGCTCGCGTTCTCGTCGCCCGAGGAGGCGCTGGCCGGCATCGACCGCATCAACGGCGACTACGACCGGCACGCCCGGTGCGCGGCCGACATCGCGCGCGATCATTTCGGCGCCGACCGCGTGCTTCCCGCCCTTCTCGAGGTAGCGTGCAGATGAGTACCGACCGACCAGCCACCAGCCACCAGCCTCCAGCCACCAGCGACGCACCCTTGCGAATCGCGCATATCGCCCCGGTCGCCACCGAGGTGCCGCCGCTCAAGTCGGGATCGGTCGAGCTGATGACGTCGCTGCTCACCGAAGGGCTGGTCGCGAAAGGCCAGGACGTCACGCTCTTCGCCACGGCCGATTCGAAGACGAAGGCCAAGCTGCACGCGATCTACAAGCAAGGCTACTGGCACGACGAGAACATGTGGCCGTGGGAGCTGTACGAAATGTTGAACCTCGCCGCGGCCGTCGAGCTGGCGCGCGACTTCGACATCATCCATTACGAAGCGGCGTACTACCCGATGTCGCTCGCCTTCGCGCGTCTGTCGCCGACGCCAATGGTCCAGACGCTTCATCATTCGCCGAGCGAAGCGGAGATCGGCTTGTGGTCGCGCTACCCCGAGGCGCCCTTCGTCGCGATTTCGAACGAGCAGGCGCGCTTGCTGCACGGCCTCAACGTCATCGGCACGGTGCTCCACGGCATCGACACCGACTCCTTCACGTTTCAGGCGAAGCCGGACGACTATCTGCTCTTTCTCGGCCGCTTCACCGACGGCAAAGGCGTCCTGCAGGCGATCGAAGTGGCCAAACGCGTCGGCATGCGCCTGATTCTCGCCGCCGCCGAAGACGAGTACTACCGCGACAAGGTGGCGCCGCATGTCGACGGCACCCGCGTCATCTATTACGGCGAAGCGGATCATCCGGCGAAAGTGAAGCTGTACGGCGGGGCGCGCGCGCTGCTCTACCCGATCCAGGCCCGCGAGCCGTTCGGCCTCGTGCTCGCCGAAGCGATGGCGTGCGGCACGCCGGTCGCGGCGCTCGATCGCGGCGCGGTCCGCGAGGTCGTGGACGAGGGCGTCACCGGCTTCGTGTTCCAGGATCTCGAGGAGATGGTCAACGGGCTGCCGCGCGTCTTCGATCTCGATCGACGGCGAGTCCGAGAGCGTGCGGTCATGCGCTTCGGCGTGGAACGCATGGTCGATGAGTACATCGCCGTCTATCGCCGGCTCGTCGCCGCGCATGGAGCCTCCCATGGCCGATGATCCTGCTGACCCTCACAGGGCCGGCTTGCTCGCCGGACGGACGATCCTCGCGGTCTTCGCGCATCCAGACGATGAGTCACTCGCGTGCGGCGGCACGCTGGCGCGCGCGGCCGACGCCGGCGCGAAGGTCGTGCTGCTCTGCGCCACGCGCGGCGAATCGGGCTCGATCAGCGACCTCTCGCTCGTGCCGGACGGCGACCTCGGGCGCGTGCGCGTCCGCGAGCTCGCCGAGGCCGCCGCGGTTCTCGGCCTCGCCGAGGTCACGATCCTCGATCATCACGACGGCGATCTGCGCTGGGCCAACGTGCCGCAGCTGCACGAAGAAATCGTCCTCGCGATCCGGCGCTATCGTCCAGACGCCGTCATCACGTTCGGCAACGACGGCCTCTACTGGCATCTCGATCACATCGGCATCCACGAACGCACCTTCACCGCCGTCCTCTCACTCGGCGCCGACGCCCCGCCGCTCTACTATGTGACGATGGCGCAGGGCCTGATGCGCGCGGTGGTCGAAGCGGCGCACGCCAAAGGGGGCGCGCCGCCCGACTCGAGCTTCTGGGGCATCGAGCCTGACGCCTTCGGCGACGCCGCCGAGCCGCCGACCTTCACCATCGACGTGCGCGACTGGGCCTCGCGCAAGCTTGCCGCGCTGCGCTGCCACCGGACGCAGATGGGACCGCACAATCCGTTCGCCTGGATCGACGAATCCGACGCGCGCCGGTATCTCGGCACCGAGCAGTTCCGCCGAGCGCCCATCGATACCTCCGGCGATGCCGTCCTCGAGCGGCTCGGCGAGCCGGTCCGCGAGCGCAAGCAAGCGTGAGCACACAGACGTGAGAGACGGCACGCTCGACCTGCTTCGCTGCCCTTACTGCGGCGGACGGCTGGAGCTCGTCGAATCCTCGTTTCACGAGCGCGAGGACGGCGAGATCACCAACGCGATCCTCGGCTGCCACTGCTGCGTCTTTCCCATCGTCGCCGGCATCCCGGTGATGCATCTCGATCCGGCCGCGGTCGCCGCGCGCGAACAGATCGAAGCCGGCCGGCCCGATCTCGCGGCGCGCCGGATGTTCGCGCTCGACGACGAGCAGCAGGCGGCGCGCTTCGAGGAGACGGCCGCGTCAGCCACGGCGACCTACCGCGAGGTGGTCGACGCGCTCGGCCCGGGGTTCGAAGGCGGCTACTTCCTCTATCGCTTTTCCGATCCGACGTATCTGGTCGCCGAGGCGGTCGTGCGCGCGGTGGCGGCGACGACGCTGCGAGGCGGAGGGCGCGGGCTCGACGTGTGCGGCGGATCGGGCCACCTGACGAGATCCCTCATGGACCTCTCATCGCCGGCGCCCGTCGTCGCCGATTTCTATTTCGCGAAGCTGTGGCTGGCGCGCCGCTTCACGGCGCCCGGCTGCGAGCCGGTGTGCTGCGATGGCAACGCCCCGCTGCCCTTCAAGACACACGCGTTTGGCTTCGTCGTCTGTTCGGACGCCTTTCATTACATCTGGACCAAGCGTCTGCTTGCGTCGGAAATGATGCGCGTGGCCGGCGACACGGGCGCGGTCGTGGTGACGCACGCGCACAACGCGCTGCAGTGGAATCCGTCAGCCGGCATGCCGCTGCCGCCGGGCGCGTATCGCGATCTGTTCGACGAGATGACGCCGCGGCTCTTCGCCGAGCGCACGCTGCTCGGCGAGATTGTCGCCGGCGGCCCACTCGATCTGTCGCAGGCGCACGGCACCGCTGCGCTCGACGCCGACCTCGCGCTGACGATCATCGCGTCGCGGCGCGCCGACGTGTGGCGTCCGTACCCGCTCGAGGAGCCGTCGGAGGCGCGGGGGGAATTCCGGGTCAACCCGCTGTATGACGTTGAGCCTGACGGCGACCCGGCGCGGCTGCGTCTGCGATTTCCGTCGGAGGATTACGAGGAAGAGTACGGTGCCGCGCGGTTGTACCTGCCCGAGGAGGTCCTCGTGGAGCGCGCCGCCATCGACGCGCTTCCTTCCGTGAGGCTGTCCTCGGGGCTCACCAGCCTCGCGCGCCGCCGCGTCGTACTCGATCTGCCGAAGCGGTATTACTAGGCCGAGCGGTTACCACCGAATCTGCATGTAACCGGCGAGCGTGACGCCGACGCTGTTCGTCAACTCGCCGAACTGTGCCGACGGCGTGACGGCGATCACGTCGCGCGGGTTGAAGTGATCCGTCAGGTTGAACACCTGCAGGCCGAGGTCCATTTTCCGCGCGAACAGATCGAACGTCTTGAAGACGGTGAGGTCGGTCGTGAACTGCGCCGGAAATCGTTCGCTGTTGGGCGCTCCGAGATAGTGGCGATAGACATCCTGAATCGAATACGGGAAGCCGGTCCGCCACTCGACGGCCGGGGACACGACGACGCGGCGCGGAAGCGCGACGGTGGCCCATCCGCGAAGACGATGGGTGACGTCGGTGGGCGTCGGCGCCATGCCGCCAGGCTCAAGCAGCGGCGCGGCAAGTCGCGTGAAGAGTGAGCCGAAGTCGTTCAGCTCGCCGCGCGACGTCGCGAACACGTAGCTGACGAAGGCCTGCGTGTCCGGGCTCCACGTTTGCCTGAGCGAGAGCTGCAGCTCGCGATACACGCTGTGGCCGGTGCTGGCCAGCAGCACCGTTCCTCCTGCCGCCGGCACGTCGACCGTTGGCAGCAGGCTGCCGCGCCGTTGCCTCACGGCGGCCTGCGCTTCCAGCCCCCGGCGAAGCCGGCGCTCGATTTCCAGTGCGATGCCGTCCGCGTGCGGCAGCTCGAGCGCCCGGCTCTCCGGTTGGTACACGACCGATCGAATCGGCGTGCCGGTCGAGGGATCGAAGGACGTGTCGGTCCTCGCGGGGTACTGCGCGTACGCGAGCGCGTCGAGCGGCGCGAGGCCGACGAACCGTCCCGCGCTGGCTTTCAGCGTGGTCCGGCCGTCTGCGTCCAGGGCGTAGCGCACGGCGATGCGCGGCGACGCGACCGAGCTCGAGGCCGACGCGTCGAACCGCAGGTTCAGATCGATCTGCAGGTGACGGTTCACGTCCCAGAGATCGCGCACGCCGACGCCGCCGGTCGTATCTCCCACGGCGAGCTGGCGGTCGAGCGGCGCGAACTCAATCAGCCGCGTCAACCGTCCGCCATCGTCCAGGATGTGAATCGGCTGATGCGCGAGCGTGCCGGTCATCGACCGCATCTGAAAGGCGCCGGAGAGCGAGACCGTGTGCGCGCCGAGCGCCGACATCCCCGCGCGATCCCACGTGATCGAGGCCGAGCGCCGCGTGCCCCACGTGTCGACCGTCGAGAACCAGTTCTGGCTCCATCCGCTCGGGCTCGAGATGGACGGCCCGGAGCCACCCGCGCCAATCGTCGTGCCGTGCGCCATCCATCCGATGCGAACGGTGAGCAGTTGCGACGGACCCAGCACAAACCGATCGACGAAGCCGGCAAAGAGATCGCGCGAGCGGACGTCGGGCGACGCTTCCGGCCGCTGCAACGGGCTGAGCCCGGAAAGGGCCGTGCTTCCCGGCATGAACAGCCCTTCGAGCGTGATCGTGTGGCGCGGCGAGACGGTGAAGTCCACGCGCGCGAACGAGACGACGCCGGTCGCGCCTGAGGCGGGATTGCCGCGCGAGGTCGTGACGCCGGGCACCGGCACGCGCTCGAAATTGACTTCCGTGGACGCGAAGAAGTGCGCGACGCCCACGCGGCCGCTGGCGTAGGCGCGCGGGAAAAACGCCTCGATGCGGCCCAATCCGTATCGGCTGTTCAACCGCGGGCGCGGGATGAACCCCTGCACGCCCGCCTTGAACTGGTCTCCGCCGGCTGTCGTTTCGATCGACGCCATCGATCCCAAGACGCCGTTGAACATTGCCGAGATCGGATCGCGAACGACGCCCATGCCCTTCACGCTCTCGTCCGGCAAGTCGATCGCCGTGGTGCCGCTGACCGGATCGGTCACATCGAAGCCGTCGATCCACAGACTCGATTCATGCGGGCGCGTCCCGCCGATCCGGAGCAGACCGTCGCGGCCGCGGACGACCGACGGCAGGAGCGGCAACGATTGGAGAATGTGCGGCCGAATCGTCGGCAGACGCTGCGCCAGCGGCGCCGACATCGTGCTGCCGAGGTGCTCCATCGCCGAGCCCGAAGAGGTCAGCGCGGAGGCGACGACCTCGGTTACCTCGCTCGCGCGTCCGATCGGGAGCACAATCCGATTGGCCTGCACACGCGGCACCCGGATGGTCTCGAATCCTTCGAGCGCCACTTCGACCATGTCGCTCGGCTCTCCAGGCGCGAGCTCGAATGTGCCGTCCGCGGCAGTCGTGAGCGTCTGGATGATCTGGGCGCCTCGATGGACGTCGATGCGGACACCCGGAAGCGGCAGGCCGGTTTGATCGACGACGACCGAGCGGATGGGTTGGGCGTGGAGGAGAGATGACGCCAGGAGCATCGCGCAGGCCGCGACAGCGAAGCGTGCCGCGCTCCTCGAGTCCATGGGCTATTGTAAACGCCGACGCTATTTCCCGATACGCTTCCGCACCTCGGGCCAGAACTCTTCCCAGAGGTTGCCGAGCATGCGAGTGACCATGCCCTCCACGCTGCGAATCGCCGTTTCCCCTGGCGTGGTCGCGCTCGGGGGCAGCCAGCTGTTCTCGATCAAATTGTTGAACACGTTTCCCGCGTAGCGCCCCCACGCCGGCGCCAGCCGGCCGTCGCGCCGCTGGGCGAGAAACGCCGTCTTGAGCGCGTATTGGACACGGGGCCGGAGGCCACGCCGGCCCGAGGGAATGTAGCGCGGCTCCTCGCCCCACAGCGCGCCGAGCCCGGCTTCGATCGTGTTGGAGATCGCCACGTCGGCTTCGCGCTCGAGATACCGCTTGCCGAAGCCGCTCGGCGTCCGGCCCCATTCCTGCGGCGTATTGAACCCGGTCTGCCAGATGCCGCCGAGGACGCCGACGCCAAGGCTGCGAGGCCCGACGATGCCGTCAACAATCCAGTGCACGCGCTCGAGACCGGTGATCGGGACATACGCGTCAGCCGATAGGGGCAGCGACGGCCGCGCCTGCGTGATCTGCGGCGTGAGCGCGTCGCCAGGGGGCTCTTGCGCGGCGACGCCGGACGTGATCGTCAGCAGCATCGCGACGCTGACGGACGCGCTCCGCATTATCTAAAAGGCCTCCTGGATGGCTAAATAGAATCCGCTCGAGCCGTCTTTGCCCCAGCCCCAGTCGGTGCAGAGGTTGGTGCGCGATCGTTTGTTCAGCAGAAACCTGAAGCCGAATCCCGCGCCGGGCGCGAACGAATCGAAGAGCTTCTGTTTGGCCGCCAGGTCGTCGACGGTCGTCGTGTTGAGGAAGAGCACCATACCCACCAGCCCATTGTTGGTCAGCGTGCCGCGGTACTCCACTTCGCCGTACATGAGGTGGTCGCCGCGGTAGCGGCCCTCGGCATATCCGCGCGCGGAACGATCCTGCGCCGCCGTGGCCGGCAGGTCGAAGTACGGCGCGGTGCCGCCGGTCACGAAGTCGCCGAGAAACCAGAACGCCAGCCGGTGGCGGGCGTCGCTCGATAACTTCCTATATGTGCGCACGTCGAGATACAGCTCCTGCCACGTGGAATCGCCGCCCATGAACCCTGCAAAGAACGTGCGATAGCTGGCGCTGGCGAGCACGCCGCGGTACGCATTGATCGGGTTGTCGCGCGTATCGAAGAGCAGGCCGGCGCTCGTCCCGCTCGAGGTCTGCCGGTTCGCGGCAAACCCGTGCTGTTGATTGTAGGCCTCGTACGGCTCTTCGTCCCACGACGGCAGCGCATCGGTCCCCGGCCGGACGCCGGAGTGGTCGCTGACGTCCAACCCGACGCCGACGAACAAGCCCGGCTTCACGTTGCGGTATGCCGACTCGAAGAACCGGAAGAAATCGTACTTTACGTTTTCGACGTCGGCCGTGGGGGTGCTGCCGCCTAGGCCGTAGGTATTTTGCGAGGTCCACGACAGGCGATTGTCGCTTTGGATGAACCAGCGGTCATCTTTCGTAAATGTCGCGAGGCGGACGCCCGACAGCGTCTGGTGCTTCTGCGAGATCTTCAAGCCGCCCGACAACGACGAGATGTGCGTGGTCTTCGGATCGCCCTCGAAGAAGGCGACGTTGCCGGAGAACCCGGCGTTGAAGCCGGTGGACGGCTTCGAGCCGATCGACGGCGAGAGGACAAAAAACCGCTTCCCGGCATCATCGTCCTGCGCATCCTTGTGACGAGCCATTCGCCACAGGTCGCCGACATCGAGGGTCGCCACCTGTTCGGCCGCCCGCGGCGCCTCGGCAGCAGCCGTGTCCGGCCGGTCCTGCGCCCCTGCGGCTCCGCGACCGACCACGATGAACCCGACACTCAGACAGAGGGCGCGCCCCCACACACCACGCATAAGGATCGAGTTTAATATCAGATCGGCCGCCGCCGCCCGCCTGCCGCGCTTTTGTCACAACTTCCCCGCCGGGTGGCCAGCCCATCTGCCCGAGGCTGTCATTGCCTCAGTGATCGGGCATTACGTTATCAGCAGTAACCATTATATAATTCGCCGTAATGCAGAATCCCTTCGTGTACGGCGAGGTCGTCCCGGCGGCCGCGTTCGTCAACCGCGTAGCCGAGCTCGATCGCCTCGTCGGCGACCTGGCGGCCGGGCAGAAGGTCTTCCTGATCTCACCGCGCCGCTACGGCAAGTCGTCGCTCATCCGCCACGCGCTCGCGGCGATGACGCGCCGTGGGGCGCTGACGGTCGAGGTCACCGTCAGCAGTTTCAGCTCCTACGTCGCGTTCCTCGAGGGCTACGCGCGCGCACTCGTGGCGGCGGAAACCAAGTCAGACCGCGTCCGCTCATGGCTGCGCGACACGATTCGATCGGCTCGGGCTGAAGTCCGCTACGCGCCAGATACCTCGCCGCTCGGTGCGATCACCGTGTCTTTCCCAGCCGTCCGATCCGATCGCGACGTCTCGCGGCTCGCGCAGGAAGTCTTCGCGCTGCCCGCCCGGCTCGCCGAGACGCGGCACCAGCAGGTCGTCGTCGCGCTCGACGAGTTCCAGGCCATCGGCGGCTTCAACGGCGGGTCGGTCGAGCACGCGATGCGCGCCGCCGTTCAGCATCAGCGCAACGTCGGATACGTCTTTGCCGGCTCAGAGCCCAGCCTGATGGAACGCATGCTCGGCCCCAAGCGCCCCTTCTACAAGGCGGGCCCGGTGATCCGCCTCGAGAAGATTCCGGCCGACGAATTCGCCGCCGCCATCGACGCGCGATTCTCGCGATCGGGCATCAAGCCGGAGCCGGGCCTCGGCGCGGCGATCGTCGATCTCGCCGGCAATCTGCCGTACGACGTGCAGCGTCTCGCGCATGAAACATGGGATGAAGTCCGCACTGGCGGCCGCCGGCGCGCCACGCTCGACGACCTGCACCAGGCGCTGCGGCGCCTGCTCACCGAGCAGCAGACGATGTTCGAGGCGATCTGGCAGCGGCTGACGCTGGCGCAGCGGGCCGTCCTCCGCGCGGTCGTGCTCGAAGACGGCCGGGAACTGCTGTCGGCCGACGCGCGCACGCGCCACCGCCTCGGCGGGCCGTCGACCGTCCAGGCGGCGCTCGCCGCGCTCGTCCGCGACGATCTCATCACCCGCGCCGGCGCCCGCTACGCCGTCGTCGATTCGCTGCTGCGCGAGTGGGTGGCGCGGCAAACGTTCTAGGCCCTCATGCCGCGCCGCGACGATCCGCGCGAAATCTTCGGCTGGACGATGTACGACTGGGCCAACTCGGCGTTCCAGACCACCGTCGTCACCGTACTGGCCGGGCCGTACATCACGGCGATGGCGCAGCAGGCCGTCGGCGAGAACGGCATCGTGCTGAGACTCGGACCGCTCGGATCGGTGACCGCGAAATCTCTCTTTCCTTACTGCATTTCCCTCTCGGTTCTTCTTCAGGTGTTTCTGTTGCCGACGCTCGGAGCGGTGGCCGACTATACCCACCTCAAGAAGAAACTGATGGCGGTGTTCTGCTACGCCGGCGCCGTCGCGACGTGTCTGATGGTGCTGGTGACCGAGGGCCGGCACCTGCTCGGCGGCCTGCTGCTCGTCGTCTCCAACGTCAGTTTCGGCGCGAGCATCGTCTTGTACAACGCATTCCTCAACGACATCACCACGGACGAGCAGCGCGACACCGTGTCGAGCCGCGGGTACGCGCTCGGGTATCTGGGAGGCGGCATTCTGCTCGCGGCGAATCTCGCGTTGGTCTCGTTCGCGGGCGCGCTCGGCATCTCGAAAGGGATGGCGGTCCGGCTGTCGCTCGCGTCGGCGGGAGTCTGGTGGGGCGGCTTCGCGATCATCACCTTCAACCGCCTGCGAACGCGGGCCCCGAAGACGCCGCCGCGCGACTGCTCGTACCTCACGCTCGGCCTCGCGGAAGTCGCCAAGTCGTTTCGCGCGCTGAGGAAGCTGCCGCACACGCTGCAGTATCTCCTCGGCTACATGGCGTTCAACGACGGCATCCAGACGGTGATCTCGATCGCGTCAGTCTTCCTCGCGCAGGAGCTCTTCGTCGCCAAGGGATTGCCTGTCAACGAATCGTTCTTGATCGGCCTCATCCTCATGGTGCAGTTCGTGGCGTTCTTCGGATCGCTGATTTTCGAGCGGATTGCCGGGCTCATCGGCACCAAGCGCGCGATCCTCCTGTCGCTCGTGCTGTGGACCGGCGTCGTGCTCTATGCGTACGGATTCCTGCAGACGGTCGCGCAGGCGTGGGTGATGGGCGGCGTCATCGCCGTCGTGCTCGGTGGCTCGCAGGCGCTGTCGCGTTCGCTCTTTTCGCGGATGATCCCGGACGGGCGCGAGGCGTCGTTTTTCGGGCTCTACGAGATTTCCGAGCGGGGCACGTCGTGGATCGGTCCGCTCATCTTCGGCTACGTCGTCGGCGTGACCAATTCCTACCGGCAGGCGATCCTCTCGCTGATCGTGCTATTCGTGGTGGGCATGATCGTGCTGCTCTTCACCGACACCGACCAGGCGATTCGCGACGCCGGTTCGCGTCGGCTCGAGAGAGGCTGACCGACACGACGATCAACGCAGAAACCGCAGAGCCGCCAATTCTAACCGCGCGCATTCTGCGCTTGCTGTCCCAGCGGCAACGCGATCGTAACGATCGTCCCTCCCTCAGGCGGACACTCGACGCTGATGCGGCCATGATGGATGTCGACCAGCCGCTTCGCCGTCGACAGGCCGAGGCCCGTGCCGTGCGGTTTCGTCGTAAAGAATGGCGCGAAGATGCGGTCGCGGATTTCTGGCGGGATACCCGGGCCCGTATCGGTCACCGCGATCCGGCACGTACGATCGCTGACGGCCACCAAAGTGCGAATCGTCCCGCTGCTGTGCATGGCGTGTGCGGCATTGAGAAACAGATTCAGCAACACGATCTGCAGCAGCTGGGGATCGACCATGACGGCCGAAGCCGAGCCTTCAATCTCGAAGAGCACATCCCGCGCGGCCGGATCCTGGCTGACGAGCGCTGACGTCTCCTTCGTGAGCGCCAGGATGTCGACGGGCGCCGGGCGCACCTGCGGCGGTCTTGCAAAGAGGAGCAAATCCTTCATGAGCTCGTCCAGCGCGTCGAGCCGGGCGATGACCTCACCGATGACGGCGGCGTCCTTCCCTTCCGGCGGCAGTCGGCCGCCGATGACCTGGATCGCGCCGCGCACGCCGGCCAACGGGTTCCTGACCTCATGGGCGACGACGGCCGCCATCTCCCCGAGCTTCACGAGTGTCGCCTGATCGCGCAACTGCTCGTCGGCCGCCCGCAAGTTCTGCTCGGCACGCTTGCGCACGATGATGCCGGCCAGGGTGCTCGCGAACGAGCCGAAGAATTCCTCCTCTGCGGCATCCTGCAGATGCCCAGCGGCCAAGTACACGTTGAGCACACCCAACACCGTCTCGCCCGCCGCGATTGGGATGCAGTAATGCCCGTGGGGCGAGATGCCGACGTAGGTGGTCTCGTGCCGTTCGTCAATGCCCTCGCAGTGGAGCGCCTGCCCGGACGAAGCGACCCGTCCACACAGGCAATGGCCCAGGGGCACCCGCGCGCAGCGTTCGAGAATGTGCCGGTCGATGCCATTGTGGGCCTCGAGCACAAGCTCTCCACCCTGCTGGTCCACCAGGAATACGGTGCCCACGCCCAGCGTCACGGGCCACGGGTTGTGCAGCACGAGCGTCAACGCATGCTGTAATAGCTCCTCCAGCGTCATGTCCTCGAGCGCGAGGCGGAGCAAGGCATTCAGTGTCTTCTGGCTCTCGTGACTTTCCCGGATCTGCCGCTCGGCGCGCTTCCGTTCGGCGATATCGCGCACGATGGCCAGCAGGCGATCGTGCGCTCCGATGACGACGCGCTTCAGATTGACCTCGACCCAGAAGAGGCGGCCGGCGCGATCCTTCGCCAGCCACTCAAACAGTTGCGGTGTCCCCGCGACCGCCTCCTGCACCAGCTCGAGCGCATGCTCCTGCGTGTGGGGCGCCACACCGGCGCTCAGGTCCTGCACGGTAAGGTGGCGCGCCTCGTCTCGCGTGTACCCGTACATGTCGGACGCCTTCCGGTTGGCGTCGAGGATGGCACCGGTCGCCACGTCATGAACGAAGATGGCGTCGTTGGCGGTATCGAAAATGGCGCGGTAGTTCGCCTCGGCGTCATCGAGGGGACGGTTGGTCATTTCAGGTGTGGCTTCCATCACACGATCATCTGGCGAGCTTTTTCTTCGCAAGCGGCCGCGCGAAGGCATTGTTCAAGCTGTGCGCGCTCGACGCCAGCACCTCCACGTAACACTGACGCGCGTTCGCGGCGTCATGCGCTTTTTCGTACGCCTGCGCCAGCAAGACGAGAATGAAGGGATCCTTCTGGTCGGCCTGCGTCAGCGCCGCGATCGCGCCGCGATAGTCCTTCAGATACAGCGCGACGTAGCCGACCAGATACGGATATTGAACCTGCTGATCGGGATTGGTGCCCTTGTCGAGCAGTCCCTTGACGATCGCCATCTGGGTGTGCGCGTCGGCGGCGTTGCCCTTGCGCGCGGCGATCCGCGCCTGCGCGTGGGCCCAGCGCAGGTCCCACAAGTCGGCCTGATCGGCGGGAAGCTTCGGCTGACGGCGGCTCGTCTCGTAGCCGGTCTGGTACCACTTGGCCGCGTTGTCGAGATCGTTCGACTCGAGATAAATGCGCCCGAGCGCGTTGGCGGTTTCCGCGGCCGCGCGGAGATCCTGCGCCGCCATCCCGCGATCGAACGCCTGCCTGTAAAAAGTCGATGCGCTCTTCGCGTTCCCGTCGAAGGCGTACGACACGCCCATGTTGACAAGCGCCTGATATTTGCTCTCATCGGGCGCCACGAGGATGGCTTTTTCGAAATGCTGCCGCGCCTCTTTGTATGCGCCCTGCAGATCGAGCACGATCCCGGCGCCCAGATGCGCGTCGAAGAGCTCGGGCGAACGGGCGAGCGCCTGACGATACAACGCAAGCGCTTCGTCTTCTTTTCCCTCGGCCGTCAGCTTCTGCGCCTGCTTCACGAGATCCGACGGATCGACGGTCTGCGCGGCGAAGAGCGCGAGGGCAAGCAGCCAGATTAGACGTCGCATACGTCCTGATTATCCTTCAAGCGATCCGTTTGGTCGACCGCGCAATCGCCAGCGTCAGGATCGCGGCGCCCCACGCCATCAGCGCCAGCGCCTGCGGCCACAACGTCTCGAGCCCAACGCCTTTCAGGAAGATCGATCGCACGATGACCAGGAAATATCGCAGCGGCATGAGATAGGTGACCCACTGAATAACCCGTGGCATGTTCTCGATCGGAAACACGAAGCCCGACAGGTAGATCATCGGCGTCAGAAAGAAGAAGATCGTCGTCATCATGGCCTGCTGCTGCGTCGACGAAATCGTCGACACGAACAGCCCAAGGCCGAGCGTGCTCAATAGGAAGACCAGGTTCAAGGCGAGGAGCAGCCAGATGCTTCCCCGCAGCGGGATCTGAAACCACAGCAGAGCGACGCCCATGACGAGAAACACGTCGATCATCCCAACAAGCGCGTACGGCAGCAGCTTGCCGAGCACCAACTCCCACCGCTTCAGCGGCGTCACGTTCAACTGCTCGAGCGTCCCCAGCTCCTTTTCGCGGACGATCCCCATCGCTGACAGGTTGGTCGTGATCATCATCAGCAGCAGCGCGAGGACGCCTGGAATCATGAAGTCGCGGCTCTCGAGGCGCGCGTTGAACCAGACGCGCACGCGGGCGTCAATGCCTCCGCCGGCGCCTCCCCCTCCGCTCGCGCGTGCGCCCGCGAGCTGCTGCGCGTAGGCCGCAATCAGACTCGTCGCGTAACCAAGACCGATGTTGGTGGAGTTCGCGTCGCTGCCGTCGGCGACCACCTGCACGGTTTCCGGCCGGCCGGCGCCGAGCGTCTCGCCGTATCCGGCCGGAATCGACAACGCCATCCACGCGCGTCCGCGCTCGAGGTACGGATCGATCTCGTTCGTGCCAGTGACGATCCCGATCACGGTGAAATTGGGCGATGCCTCGAACCGAGCGATGAGGTCGCGGCTCGCGGCCGACCGATCCGCGTCGGCGACCACCACCGGCACGTTCCGCACATCGGTCGTCGCCGCGTAGCCGAGCATGAAGAGCTGCAGAATCGGCGCGAGCACGACGATGCCGAAAAGGCGCGGATCCTGCCTGAGCTCGATCAGCTCCTTCCAGACGAGAAAGCCGACGCGCCTCATGCCCACTCTCTTCTCAACCGCACCGACGCGAGCGCCAGCACGAGCGCGGCGAAGATCGCCAGCGCGGCAAGATCCTCCCAGAACGCGGCGGCGCCCGCGCCTTTCAGCACGATCGCGCGCAGCGCAACCAGAAAGTACCGGGCGGGCACTAGATAGGTCACGGCCCGCAGAAACGCCGGCATGCTCGAGATGGGAAAGATGAAACCCGAGAGCATAAAGGTCGGCAGGAACGAGGCGAGCATCGCGAGCTGAAACGCCACCTGCTGGTTGTCGGACACGCTCGAGATCAGCAGACCCAGGCCGAGCGCACCGA
Organism: Acidobacteriota bacterium; assembly: GCA_017883165.1. Taxonomy (GTDB): domain Bacteria; phylum Acidobacteriota; class Vicinamibacteria; order Vicinamibacterales; family CAVVIG01; genus JADGOC01. The sequence continues at coordinate 35,890 of JADGOC010000006.1, read as the reverse complement.
CGAGAAAGAGCGACAGCGCGGCGAGCAGCAGCCACCACGATCCGCGCATCGGCACGCCGAAGAGCATCATCGCCACGAGAATGATGCCGACCGCCGACGCCAGTGAAATCAGGAAATACGGAATCGTCTTCCCCACGACGAATGCCGGCGCGCCGAGCGGCGCCATCCGCACCTGCTCCATCGTGCCGCGCTCTTTCTCGCGGACGATCGACAGCGCCGTCGAAATGACGGCGGTGATCATCGAGATGTACGCGATGAGGCCGGGAACGAGGAACAACGTGCTGCGCAGCTCCGCGTTGTACCAGACGCGCGGCTGAACCGACAGCAGCGGCGTCGATTGACCGCTCCGATAGTGCGCCGATTCGCTCTGGAGAATCGTGAGGGCGTAGCCCATCACCGTCGTGGCGGTGTTCGCGTTGTCGCCGTTCACGAGCACCTGCATCGGCGCGCGCGCGCCGGTCCGCAGCGATCGGCCGAAGCCGGACGGCATAACGAGCACTGCCCGCACCTCGTTGGTGTTCATCAGCTCCGTGATGCGCGTGTCGTCGACCGACGCAACGAGATCGAAATAGCCCGAGTTCACGAACGCCGAGACGACCGATCGGCTCTCCGGCGTGTGATCCTGATCCTCGACGCCGAGACGCACGTGCCGGATGTCCCAATTGAGCGCGTAGCCGTACAGCATGAGATAGAAGGCCGGCACGAACAAGAGGATCATGAGGGTGCGCCGGTCGCGGGCGATCTGGCGGAATTCCTTGCGAGCGACGGCGAAGGCTTTTCTCACGCGCGCTCCGCGACTTCAAGGAACACGTCTTCGAGCGACGGTTGGACGGGGCCGATGCCGGCGACCGGCACACCCCCGTCCACCAGCCGGCTCTTGAGCGCGTCGGTCGGGATCGCGCGGTCGGCCCGCAGCACCGCGTGGACCGTCGTTCCAAAGACGCTCGTTTTCTCCACCTCCGGCATACGGTCGAGGAGCCGCATCGCTTCGACCGGGTTCGATGCGTGAATCTCCACGATCGACCGGTCCGCCAACATGTGTTTCAGCTCGTCGGTCGACCCGAGCGCCGCGAGGCGGCCGGCGTGGATGATGGCGATGCGATGGCAATGCTCCGCCTCATCCAGATAGTGCGTCGTCACCAGCACGGTCACTCCGGAGGCGGAGAGTTGATCGATGAGATCCCAGAAGCGGCGCCGCGAGAGCGGATCGACGCCGCCGGTCGGCTCGTCGAGAAAGACGATTGGCGGCTCGTGAAGAATCGCGCAGCCGAGCGCAAGGCGCTGCCGCCAGCCGCCGGCCAGCTCGCTGGCGCGCGTGCGTTCGCGCCCCTCGAGGCCCGCCATCTCGAGCACGAAGCGGCGGCGCCGATTGAGATGCGCCTGATCGAGGCCGTAGATGCCGCCGAAGAAGCGGATGTTCTGGTCGACCGTGAGCCGCTCGTAGAGGGAAAACCGCTGCGACATGTACCCGATGCGGCGCTTGACGCCTTCCGGATCGCGGCTGACGTCGACGCCGCCGACCGACGCGGTTCCGCTCGTCGGCTTCAGCAGCCCGCACAGCATGCGGATCGTGGTCGACTTTCCGGCGCCGTTGGCGCCCAAGAACCCGAAGATCTCGCCTTGGCGCACGTCAAACGTGAGGTGATCGACGGCGACAAACTGGCCGAAGCGCCGCGTGAGATCGGAGACGACGATCGCGTTCATTTTCCCAGCGCGCGCGCGAGGCGCGCGTCCGCCAGCCGCGCGTTGGCCATCGCCTGCGTGTGATCGAGCTCGGCCTGCAGGAGCGCCACGTGCGCGTCGAGCACGTCGGTACTCGTCGCGACGCCGGCGGTAAAACGATTGGCGACCACGCGCGCCGCCTCGGCGGCGGCGCGGACCGCGTCCGATGCCGCCTCGATCGCCGCGCGGCTCGACTCGAGCTCGCTCAGCCGCTGACGGACTTCGACAGCCAGGGTGGCGTCGAAGTCGGCCAGACGCTCTTCAACCGCGCGGACGGTGGCGCGAGCTTCGGCCACTTCCGCCCGCGTGCGTCCGCCGTCGAAGAGTGGCCAGCTCACATTGATGCTGGCGTCCCAGGAGTCACGCCACGTGGCATCGCGCGGAAAGATGCGCGGATTCGGCCGCGCGTAGTCGAGCCCGCCGCCAAACGCGATCGTCGGCTTGGCGCCGGCGGCCGCGGCCTCCCGTCGCACGCCGGCCGCGGCGACGCGCCTGGCGAGCGCCGCGCGTTCCGAGCGGTCGCGGGTCGCGTCCTCGATGAGCCGGCCCACGGCCGCCGTCAGCGGCGGCGGCGCATCGAGCGTCGACACGGGGTGGATCGCGGTTCCCGGCGGCGCACCCATCAGCTTGCCGAGCTCGGCTTCCGCCACATCGCGCATGGACCGCGCCTGAATGCTCAGCATCCGCTGCCGCGATTCCTGCGCTTCGACGCTCAGCACCTCGTTGGGCGGAATCAGCCCCGCGTCCAGCTGATTGCGCACATCGCGCAGGTGCGCATCGACCCGCTGCACCGACTCGTCGACGACGCGGAGAGACGCGGCGACGGTGACGAGCGCCCAGTAGGCGCGCGTGATCTCGAGGCGCAGATCGGCGCGCGCGGCGGCAAGATCGTCGGCGGACGCCGCGGCTTCCATGCGGGCGGCCCGCTCGAGCGCGTCGAGCCGGCCGCCGGTGTAGATCGGCCACTGCAGATCGAGCCGCGTCCGGTAGTTGTCGGGAATGTCTGGGTAAATAATCTTGAGCTGGTTGTTCGGCAGCAGCAGCCCGAACGCCTCGACGTGGTTGGTGCGCGTGTAGCCGGCCTGCGCCGCGAGCTGCGGCAGGATCGCGGCGTGGCGTTGGTCGGCGACGGCGCTGGCCGCGTCACCGCGCGCCGCCGCTTCGGCGAGCCGATGGCTCGCCGCCAGCCCGCGCGCGATCGCATCGTCGAGCGTCAGGTCGACCGTCGCCACTGACGACCGACGGCTGTCGACTTGCGACTGATCACCGTCGACTTGCGACTGACGACCTGCGACTTGCGACTGCTGACTGTTCAGCGCCAACGCCAATGCGAGCAGCACGTTCATGATGTCGCCTCATCGAGTCGAGCGATGAACACGTCTTCGAGCGAAGTCAGAATCGGTCTGACGCTCGCGCCTTCGAGCCCCGCCGCGCCGAGCGCCGACGCGATCCGTCCGGGCGCGTCGCCCTCGGCCTTCGCGATCCGCACGTGCGCGCGCTCGCCGAACATCTGCACGTCGGTCACGTTCGGCATCCGCTTCAACACCTCGGCGATCCGCCGATGATCGTGGACGATGACTTCGTACAGCTCGCCGGGCAGCGTCGCGCGCAGCGCCGCCGGCCGATCCAGCGCGAGCAGGCGGCCCTCGTTCAAGAGCGCCACGCGCGCGCAGCGCTCCGCCTCGTCCAGATAGGGCGTCGACATGACGATCGTGATGCCCTGCGAAAGGAACTCCGACAGCAGCTTCCAGAACTCGCGCCGCGACACCGGGTCGACGCCGGTCGTCGGCTCGTCGAGCACGATGAGATCGGGCTCGTGGACGAGCGTGCACGCCAGGGCGAGCTTCTGCTTCATGCCGCCCGACAAGCGGTCGGCCAGCCGTGTCCGAAACGGCGCCAACTGCGTCATCTCGAGCAGCCGATCGCGACGCGCGCGATAATCGTGGACGCCGTGGATTTCCGCGAAGAACGCGACGTTCTCGTCGACGCTGAGGTCGCCATAGAGGCTGAAGCGCTGCGACAAGTAGCCGACCGAACCGGTCAGCCGGCGATGATCGCGCACCGGATCGAGATCGAGGACGCGGATGGATCCCCGATCGGGCGGCAGCAACCCGCAGATCAGCCGGATCGCCGTCGTTTTTCCCGCGCCGTCGGGGCCGATGAGGCCGAACATCTCGCCGCGCTCGACAGACAGCGAGAGATTCTCGACGGCGACGGTCGCGCCGTACCGTTTGGCGACCCCGTCGAGCGTGACGGCGTGATCAGCGGCCAAGGAGAAGCTCCGCCTCGACGGGCATCCCGGTCTTCAACACGCCGTTCGTGTTCTCCACCGACACCTTCACGCGATACACGAGCTTCGAGCGTTCGTCGGACGTTTGCACGTTGCGAGGCGTGAACTCCGCTTTGGCGGAGATGTAGCTGACCGTACCGGCGATGCCCGCGCCGCCGGCGTCGGTGAAGATCGTCGCCGGCTGCCCCAGGCGCAGCCGCGGGACGATCGGCTCGTCGACGTAGACGTTCGCCCACGCGTGGTCGAGATCGGTGATGACCACGATCGGCGCGCGCGGCTGAATCAGCTCGCCGACATCCGCCAGCTTCTCGGTGACGATGCCGCCGACCGGCGCCAACACGGTGGCGTCGCTGACGGCTTTCAGGTAGGTCGCGATCTGCGCGTTGGCGGCGGCAACGCGGGCCCGCGCGCCCTCCACTTCCTCGCGGCGGGCGCCGGCGCGGAGGCGAGCGACGTTCTCGCGCGCCGCGCGGACCTGATCCTGCGCCCCCTGCAGCCGTTCCTTAGCCACGTCCCGCCTCGTCACCGCATCGTCGCGCTGCTTGCGCGAGCCGGAGTTGGAGGCGAGGAGCGCTTCGAAGCGATCGACGTCGGCTTGCGCCGAGGTGAGCTCGGCCTGCGCGGCGCCGACGCTCGTTTGCGCGTTGGCGAGCTGCGCCTCGGCCTGGCGGATGTCCTCGGGGCGCGCGCCGGCTTGGAAGAGCCGCAGCGCGGCGTCGGCCTGATCGCGCTCCGCGCGCGCGCGAACGAGCGCCAGCTCCGCGTCGGCGACGTCGAGCGTCGCGATCACGTCGCCCGCCTTCACGCGGTCGCCCTCCGCGACGCGCAGGTCGAGCAGGCGGCCGCCCACTTGAGACGCCGTCTGCACTTCGGTCGCCTCGATCTGTCCGGACACGCGGACGGAAGCGGCGGGCGGTTTCGGGCCGCACGCGGCGAGGGTCCACAGCGCCGCCACGCAGAGACTGGCGGGAACGATTCGATACGGATTCACCGTGCGATGTGGCAGTTTCATGATGTCGGCTTCTTCATGACGTCCGTGCGAGCGCGCGCCGCATCGTCTCCTGCATGTGCTGCACGAAGTCGTCGACGGGGAGCGGTTCGAGGTGCTCGAGATGCAACGCGCCGAATTCTTTTCGGATCGGACCGGCGGCCAGGTAGAACACGATCGGGGCGAGCATGCTGAGGTACGCGAAGAGCGGGTTCACGTCGCGGAACGCGCCCTCGGCGATGCCCTGCTGCACGAGGCCGCCCACGGCGCGGGGGACGGCGGCGAGCGTGAGCAGCGTTTCGCGATCGAGATGCGCGCCGCCTTCGGCGACCTCGCGCATCATGATCGCCGGGAAGAACTCCTGGTCGTGGATGAGCGCGGCGAGGCCGGCGATGACGCGGTCGACTTTCTCGGCCGGCGGCGCGTCGCTGGCCGCGATCGCCTGGAAGCGCGCGGCGGCGAGGGAGAATGTGCGGCGCAGGAGCGCGCGGTAGAGCCCCTGCTTGCTCTTGAAGTGGTAATAGAGCATCGCCTTGTTGACGCGGGCGCGGCGGGCGATGCGATCGACGCGGGCGCCGCCGAAGCCGCGCGCGGCGAATTCGACGGCGGCGGCGGCGAGGATGCGGTCGGGCGAGACGCGTGCGGGGCGCGGCATCGGGATGACTGACTAAACTAACTGGTTAGTTAACTAAAGCGCGTTCACCGTGTCAAGCCCGCCGCGGATCGCCGCCCCCCGGCTTTACACTGGTGCCCCATGAAAATCGTCATCGCCGGCGGCACCGGCTTCCTCGGCCGCCCCCTCGCCGCCGCCCTCACCGCCGACCGCCACGACGTCGTCGTCCTGACCCGCGACCAGCGATCGTGGCGCGCCCACGTCGACGGCGCCGGCGCCGTCGTGAACCTCGCCGGCGAACCGATCGCCGGCTCGCGCTGGTCGGCCGAGCACAAACGCACAATCCTCGACAGCCGCGTGAAGGCGACCCGCACGCTCGCCGACGCCATCCGCACCGCCGCGTCGCCACCCGCCGTGTTCGTCAGCGGGTCGGCCGTCGGTTACTACGGTCCCTTGGGCGATGAAGTCGCCACCGAGGACACGCCCGCCGGATCAGATTTTCTCGCGCGTGTGTGCGTGCAGTGGGAAGCCGAAGCGCAGCGGGCGGCAAGCCCGGCGACGCGAGTCGCCTGCATCCGCACGGGGCTCGTCCTCGAAAAGGACGGCGGCGCCCTGCCGCAGATGCTCCCGCCGTTCAGGTTCGGCGCCGGCGGAAAGATCGGATCGGGGCGCCAGTACTGGCCGTGGATTCACCGTGAGGATTGGATCAACCTCGTGCGCTGGACGATTCAGACGCCGGCGGCGGCCGGGCCGATCAATGCGACGGCGCCCAATCCGGTGACCAACGCCGACTTCGCGCACGCGCTGGGACGCGCCCTCCATCGTCCCGCGTTCGTGCCGGCGCCGGCGTTCGCGCTGCGGCTGCTGCTGGGCGAAATGGCGGACGCGCTGCTCCTCTCCGGCCAGCGCGCGGTGCCGGCAAAAGCCGCACATCTCTGGTTCCACTTCCGCTACGAGGACGTGGACGCCGCGCTGCAGGCGATCGTCGGCCGTGGCTGACGATCTGCTCCTACGCCAGCACTCGTTGAGCCGCGGATTCCATCAGTACGAAGCCACGCGGCGCAGCGCACCGGTGATCGTGTCGGGGTTCGGCAGGTTCGCCTGCTCGAGGATGTGGGAGAACGGCGGATGCGTGTCGGGATACGTGAGACGCATCACCGGCGCGTCGAGCCGGTCGAAGCGCTCCTCCATGATCACCGCCGACAGCTCGGCGCCGATGCCGAGCGTCTTGACGTCTTCGTGGACGATCAGCACGCGGCTCGTTTTCTCGAGCGACGCGAAAATCGCCGCCTTGTCGAACGGCATCAGCGTCCGAAGGTCGATGACCTCGACCTCGACGCCCTCCTTCGCGAGGCGATCCGCCGCCTCGAGCGACGGCGTGACCATCGCCCCGTAGGTCAGGAGCGTCACGTCGCCGCCCTCGCGGCGCGTCGCGGCGACGCCGATCGGGACGATGTCGTCGCCCTCGGGCACGGGGCCCTTCGCACGGCGATAGAGAAACTTGTGCTCGAAATACACCACCGGGTTGTCGTCGCGGATGGCGGCCTTCAGGAGCCCCTTCGCGTCGTACGCCGTCGAGGGCGCGACGACCTTCAGCCCCGGCCGGTGCACGAACCACGCTTCGGGGTTCTGCGAGTGATACAGCCCGCCGCTGACGTTGCCGCCGCTCGGCGCGCGAATGACGATCGGCACCGAGGCGCGCCCGCCGTACCGGTACCGCAGCGTCGCCGCCTGGTTGACGATCTGATCGAACGCGCACGAGATGAAGTCGGCGAACTGCATCTCGGCCACCGGCCGATAGCCACGCAGCGACGCGCCGATGCTGATGCCGACGATCGCCGACTCGGAGATCGGCGTATCGACGACCCGCATGTCGCCGAACTCTTCGTGCAGCCCCTGCGTCACGCCGAACGCGCCGCCGTACGCGCCGACGTCCTCCCCGAGAATGAACACTTTCGGGTCGCGGCGCATCTCCTCGGCGAGCGCCTCCCGGATGGCTTCCAGGTACGAGAGGTCCTTGCTCATATCGACGACGGCTCATCACGAAGACACGAAGGGCATGACTTCGTGAAAAAGCGAATGTTACGCATATAGGTCCGTTACCGCATCCTCCGGTTTCGGATCCGGCGCGCTCATCGCGAACTCCACCGCCTCGTCGATGACCTTCGCGACGCGCTCGACGATGTCCTGTTCCTGCTGGTCCGAGAGCACGTGCAGACCTTTCAGATACGTCGTGAAGGTCGGAATCGGATCGCGGCTCTTCCACATCGCGAGCTCTTCGTTGGTGCGATAGAACGCCTTGTCATGCTCGGAATGCCCGTGCCAGCGGTACGTCTTGCACTCGATCAGCGTCGGCCCTTCTCCGCTTCGCGCGCGCGCCAGCGCCCCCTGGGTCGACTGATAGACAGCCAGCACGTCGTTGCCGTTGATGGCGACGCCGTCGAATCCATAGCTCTCCGCGCGATCGGCCACATCGTCGATCGCCATGCTCTTCTCGATCGGCACGGAGTACGCGTACTGGTTGTTCTCGCAGACAAAGATGATCGGCAGCCGCTGAACGCCGGCGAAGTTGAGCGCTTCGTGAAAGTCGCCGACGTTGCTCGCGCCCTCGCCGAAATAGGCGACGACGACGTTGTCGGTGTGCTCCATCTTGTACGTGAGGGCGAGGCCCGCGGCCACCGGCAGATTCGCGCCGAGCATGCTCGTATTGCCGAAGATCCCGAGATCGGAGACACCGCTGTGAAGCGCCGAATCGCGTCCCTTCGAGAGGCCGGTCGTCTTCGCGAACATTTGCGACATCATCACGCCCGGCTCGACGCCCTTCATCAGAAATGATCCGAGGTCGCGGTGCAGCGGACAGATGTAGTCGTCTTTCCGCAGCCCGAAGCCGGTGCCGACGATGATCGCTTCCTGGCCGATGCCGGTGTAGACGCCGCTGCGCACCTTTCCCTGCTTGACCAGAATGCTGAGGCGCTCGTCGAAGGCGCGAATCAGCTTCAGCCAATAGAACATCTCGAGAAGCTGTTCGGGCGAGAGCTTGAATTTCGTTCGCTTGATGGACGGCACAAAATGACCAGATCAAATGATCAGATAACCAGGTGATCAGATTACCAGATGGGGTGACTCCGGCCGGAACGGAGGGACGGTCCAACCGGACACAATCGGTGACAAATCGTGGCGAATGTGTGACGAAAGTCTGCGAAAACCACCGTGATTTGCGCTTCATAAGAATGTCATGGGTTGCGCCCCCCGGCCGGGCTGTGGGATAGTTAGGCCGTTCTCGCTCGAACCCCCGATCAAGATGTACCTTTTTGTCATCGCCCTGCGGATGCTGATGAGGGACGCGGTAACGGGCGTGTATCCGGGTCGTCTCGCTCCCGTCGTGTCCGTCAGATTGAGGTGATTGATGCGAGTCGTGCTCGCAGACTTGAAGTCCGATCGTGGGTTCGTCAGCAAGGACACCGTTGTCGGCGGCTACGGATCGCGTCTCGATCCGTTCACTCGCGTGACGACGGTGATGGCGTATCTCAAGAAGAAATTCCACGACGTGCCCAGCGTCCACATGGCCTACATCGCGGCCATCCTGGCGCGCGCCGGCCACGACGTGAAGTGGACGCGCGGCGAAGAAGTGCAGGGCGACGTCGCGCTCGTGCTCTCGTCGCTCGTCGATCACAAGAATGAGACCGCGTGGGCCGATCGCATGCGCGCGAAAGGCGTCAAGGTCGGCTTCATCGGCATCACGGCGTCGAAGATGCCGGAGCTGTTCGCCGACCACTGCGATTTCATCCTCAACGGCGAGCCGGAAGCGGCGGTCATGCGGCTGGCGCAGGGCATCATCCCTCAGGGCACGGTCCTCAGCGAGCAGATCGACGATCTCGATTCGCTGCCGTTCCCGCGCTGGGATCTGGTCACCGAAGATCGCGCGGGGATGGGCTTCAAGTTCTTCACGCGCCCCGTCGGCGGCGGCTTCCCGCTGCTCGCGAGCCGCGGCTGTCCGGAGTTCTGCACCTACTGCCCGCACCGGATTCTGGCCGGCTACCGCGCGCGGTCGATCTCGAACATCGTGGACGAGATGGAACGCCTCTGCGATCAGGTCAAGCGGCCGTACGTCATCTTCCGCGATCCGCTCTTCACCGAACAGCGCGAGCGCGTCGTCGCGCTCTGCGAGGAGATCCAGGCGCGCGGGCTCAACCTGACGTTCGAGGCCGAGACGCGGCTCGACCGGCTCGACGTCGATTTACTCGACAAGCTGTACAAGGCCGGGTTCCGCGCGATGAGCTTCGGCATCGAATCGCTCGACCCGGCGACCCTGAAGAAATCGGGGCGCCGGCCGATCCCCGAGAGCCACCAGCGTGAAGTGATCGAACATTGCCGGAAGCTCGGCATCGTGACGGCGGCGTTCTACGTGCTCGGGTTCCTGCAGGACGACTGGAACTCGATCGCGGCGACCATCGATTACGCCACCGATCTCGGGTCGACCTTCGCGCAGTTCAAGATGCTGACGCCGTATCCGGGCACGCCGATGTTCAAGCAGCTCGAGCCGCTGCTCACCGAGACCGACTGGGAGAAGTACGACGGCTACACGCCGACCTTCAAGCACCCGAACCTGTCGGATTACGAGCTGCGCTTCCTCCTGGGCGCGGCGTACAAGCGCTTCTATGTGCGACCGTCCTATCTCGCCAACTTCTTGAAGATACAGAACACGGCCGTCCGCGAGTGGGTCAGCCGGATGGATCGCCGCGTCAACGATCGCCATTCCCGTGAGGAGATCGCCGACATTTCGCGCCCGGTCGCATGCTAGCGGCCATCTCGCGCTACGGAGCGCGAGTCCTTCCGGCAACCGAAGACATCGTCGCGCGCCTGAAGGCGGGCGGCGAGCTCATCCAGGGCCCGCACATCGCCCAGTTCGAGGACGCCTTCGCGCGCCGCGCGGGAAGCGGCCATGCCGTCTCCGCGTCGTACGGGCGGATGGCCTTCTACTACATCCTCAAAGCGCTCGACCTTCCCCGCGGATCGGAAATCATCCTGCCGGCGCTGACCTTCTGGGTTGTGCCGGCGCTGGCGCAGGTCGCCGGGCTGAAGGTCGTGTTCGCCGACGTCGACCCGTCCACCTTCACGCTCGACCCCGCCTCGCTCGAGCGCGCCATCACGCCCGCGACGCGCGCCGTCGTGCCGACGCATCTCTACGGCCTGCCGTGCGACATGGACGCGATCATGGCGATCGCCCGGCAGCACGATCTGCGGGTGATTGAAGACTGCGCGCATGCGCTCGGCGCCACCTACAAGGGCCGGCCGGTCGGCACGATCGGCGACGCCGGGTTCTTCAGCTTCCAGACGCTCAAGCCGCTCAACTGCTACGGCGGCGGCATGGCGCTCGTCGCCGACGCGGCGGTCGCGGCGCGCGTCAGGGCACTGGCCGAGCATGAACGGTGGCCCGACGAGAAGCGCGTCGTTAACCGGCTGCTGGTCGGCCGCGTGCAGCGGATCCTGATCAAGCCGTGGGTGTTCAGCATCAGCGCCTTTCCGATCCTCTGGGTCTCGTCGCTCATCGGCGCGAACCCCGACGTGTATCTCTGGGAGGAAATCCGTGCGCTCGATCCGCTGCCCGACGTCTACACCGAGCGGTTTCCCAACGTGCAGGCGGCCATCGGGCTCGCGGCGCTCGACGAGCTCGACGAGTGGACCGAGCGGACGCGGCGTCATGCGCGCGTGATGGATCAGGCGCTCGGCGATCTGCCCGGCATCTCCGTGCCGCAGGCGCCCGCCGATCGGACGCACGTCTACTATCAGTACTGCGTGTACGGACCGCAGCGCGACGAGCTCGTCGTCAAATGCGTCCGCCGGGGAATCGATATCGAAACGCTGCATGTGGACGTCTGCAGCGATCTCGATTTGTTCGCCGGCGCGGCGGTCGAGCCGGCCGGAGCGCCTGGCGCGCACCGCGCCGCCCAGGCGATGCAGATCCCTGTGTACTCCTCGCTCACGGACGAGCAGACGGCCCGGGTGGCGCGTATCGTTCGAGGCGTCCTCGCGCAATCGACGGCGTAATGCTCGCCTACCTGCCGATTTACATCGCGGCGATCATCGAAGGCGAGATTTACTACAGCAAGGTCTGCGCGGATGCGATGATCGGCAAGCTGTTCTGGGTGGGCGTGCTGGTCGCGGGCGCGCTCGGCGGGGCGACTGGCGACCAATTGTGGTTCTACATCCTCCGCGGCCACCTTCACTGGCTGGATCGGTACCCGCGGCTCGCCAAGTACCGGCACTCGGTCAGCGAGCGCGTCCATTCGCACGAAACCGCCATCATCCTCGTCAGCCGGTTCCTGCCGGGCCTGCGGACGGCGATTCCGATCGCGTGCGCCTACGCAAACGTCCGGCCGGTGAAGTTCAGCGTGCTCAACTTGGTCAGCGCCTTCGCGTGGGCCGGGGCCATCATGCTGTTCGTGAAGACCGGATCGAGAACGCTGACGGCGTTCGGCCTGACGGCGTGGTGGGGACCGCTCATTCCGGCGGTCATCGTGATTCTGTTCTTCCGATGGCTCGCCCGGCCCACGCGGCGCAAGGCCTGACCGCGACGACCTCCCGCGGTCACCTCGTTCGCGGAGTCCGCGCGAGGACCTCTTCGTAGTACGCCTCGTACATCGGCACGATATCCTGGTCGCAGAATCGCTCGTGCGCCGTCCGGCACCCCGCTTCAGCCACACGGTGGTGCAGCGCACCGTCGGTGAGCAGGCGCAGCGCCGATCGCGCCATGCCCTCGAGGTCGTCCAGCGGGAGCAGGAAACCGCTGACCCCGTCTTCGATCACTTCCGGCAGCCCGCCGACGCGCGATGCGACGACGGGGACTTCGCACGCCATGGCCTCGAGAGCGGCAAGGCCGAAGCTCTCCTGCGCCGACGGCAGCAGGAACACGTCGGACGCCGACAAGAGCGGCAGCACCTGATCCTGTCCGCCGAGAAACTCCACATCGTCGGCCACCCCGAGCGCGCGCGCCGTCTGTGCCGCGGCGGCCAGATCCGGGCCATCGCCGACCATCAGCAGCCGCGCGGGAAGCTGGCGCCGGATTCTCGCAAACACGTCGACGACGGCGGCCACGCGCTTCACCGGGCGGAAGTTCGACACGTGAATCACGAGCTTCTCGCCCTTGGGAGCCAGACGCGACCGGAGCGCCGTGCCGTCGCGGCGTCTGTACATCGAGCAGTCGAGAAAGTTCGGAATGACGCGAATGTCGTGGGCCACGCCGAGCTCGCGGTACGTGTCCGCCTTCAGACTTTCGGACACGGCGGTGACGCCGTCGGACTGCTCGATGCAGAACGCGATCGTCTCGGCGTAGGAGCGATCGTTGCCGAGCACGGTGATGTCGGTGCCGTGCAGCGTCGTGATCACCCGTGGAACGCCGGAGTGACCGGCCGTCCCCAGGATCTGGCGGGCAAGGTAGGCGGCCGCCGCGTGCGGAACGGCGTAGTGCGCATGAACGATGTCGAGCCGCTCGTCGCGCGAGACCTGAACGATCTTGGTCGCGAGTGACAGCAGATACTGCGGTTCCCTGAAGAGCGGATAGCTCGGGGTTTCCACTCGGTGAAAGGACAAGCCGGGCTGGTAGTCGCCGAGACGGAACGGCGTCTCGCTGCTCAGGATGTGCACGTGGTGGCCGCGCGACGCGAGCGCCTTCCCCAGCTCGGTCGCGATGACGCCGCTGCCGCCAATCGACGCGTAGCAGACGATGCCGACGTTCACAGCGCTCCTTTGAGAAGACCCTGGCGCACGATCGGCTCGCGCACCACGACGCCTTCGGCCCACGCCACGCCGGCCAGCGCGCCCAGTTGCGCGTCGCGGCTTTCGATGAGCTGCCGAAACACCGGTGCGTTCAACCGCGTCGCGCTGGCCGATCCCGCCTGCACGAACTGGCTGCGGTGGCAATCGAGCGCCTGGCGTTTCAGATGGTAGTGCTCCGACACGTCCACCACGAACGAAGGCGGCGCCGCGTCATTGACGAAGTAGTAACAGATCCACTCCGGCCGCCACGAGTCTTCATCAGGCCGATACCGCTGGAGTCCGCTGTTGAAGACCGCCTCGGCGAGCAGCGCGCTGGCCGCGACGTGATCCGGATGGCGATCCGACCAATACGGCACGGCGACGGTGCGCGGACGATGGCGTCGAATGAACGAGACGGCCTGCTCGAGGTGGCCGGGATCCTGGCCGATGCGACGATCGGGCCAGCGAAGATTTTCGCGCCAGGCCGCGCCGAGGACGGCCGCGGCGGCGGCCGCTTCCGCGAGCCGCTCCTCGACCGTGCCGTTGGTACCCATTTCGCCGGCCGTCAGATCGCACAACCCGACGCGGACGCCGAGCGCCGCGTGGCGCGCGATCGTGCCGCCGAGGCCGATCTCGATGTCGTCGGGATGCGGCCCGAACACCAGGATGTCAACGGACATTGCGGGTGAACGCGAAGAGCTCGTCGGCTGGATCGAGCTCGCCGAGATAGTGGCGCAGCAGCATGCGGCTCGCCAGGTGCGCGCCGGTCACGCTGTGGCTCGAATCGCCGAACGCGAAGAGATGCCGGGGAAAATTGCGGTGTGGACCGATGTACGGCAGCCCGTCGGCTGTGCGCGCATAGGCCGCGTCCCAGCCGTACTCGGGAATCATCCCCGAGATGTCCGGATACATCGTCGACAACTCGTACATCAACTGGCCGGTTCGCTGGATCGTGGTCTTCTCTCGAAGGCGATCGGGAGGCGATTCTCGATCCGCTCCCATCACCAGCAACCGCTCATCGTCCACCCAGCGAACCACATGCGGCGGGTCGGCCGAGTCGCGGACGACGGTGGCACGCGTGCCGAGCTGCTGTCGGATTTTGGCGGGCACGCGCCCGGTGAGCGCGAGGTAGGCGCTGCGAAACCAAAAATGCCGTTGGAGCGACGCGAAGAGCGCGGTCGGAACTCCGGTCGCGACAACGACCTGCTCGGCGCGAATCGTGCCGGCGGCGGTGCGGACGTCGACCGCTTTTCGCCCGAACGTGATCTTCTTCACCGGTGAATGCTCGAAGAACTGCGCCCCGCGCTCGCGCGCCGCCGCCGCCAGGCCGAGACACGCGCGATACGGATCGAGCGTCGCCCCGTCTCTGCCGCGGAGACCACCGCCCGACGCGAGCGCGGCTTCCGCGCTGACAGCGCGCGCGGTGAGAAGCGGCGCGTCCAGGCCGGCGTCGCGCCGGGCCTTCTGTTCGCGCTTGAGGCGCGTGATCTGCTCGCTTGTGGCGGCAATGGTCACTGACGCGCTCGCTTCGAGATCGCACTTGACGCCGAGCCGCCGCAGGACGGCCGCCCCGTCGAGCGCGGCGCGCCGCCACGCCTGCCACGCCCGTCGTGCCGAATGGCGGCCGACCGCCTGCTCCATCGACAGGAACGTCACGCCGGGGTCGTCGGCGATCCACCCGGCCGCCGAGGCGCTCGTGCCGCGCCCGATTCGATCGGCTTCGACGACCGCGACGCCGATCCCGGCGGCCGCAAACGCATACGCGGTCGCGCACCCGGTCAGCCCGCCGCCGACGACGACGACGGCCCGTTCGAGGTGGCCGCGATGCCGCGGAAAGGAGGGGACCCGCGATTTCGGAAAGCGATCGAGCCACGGGGAGCGTCCGTAGTGGGTCATGTGTCGAGGGACAATTGTAGGCCGGGTCGGGCGGGCCGGCCTAGTGCGCGCCGAGGCTCAGGCGCGCGACCGGCGCTCGGACGACAGCAGCGTCCTCTTCCGGAGCACACCCCAGCGATAGCCGCTCGGCGCACCGCTCGACGCCACGACGCGGTGACACGGAATCGCGAGCGCGACCGGATTGGTCGCGCACGCACGCGCCACGGCGCGGACCGCGCGCGGCCGGCCGATCGCCTTCGCGATCTCGCCATAGGTCCGCGTCTCGCCGTACGGAATCGAGCGAAGCGCGTCCCACACCTGCCACTGAAACGCGGTGGCCTGCACGTCGAGCGGCAGGTCGAGCCGCGGCTGGCGTCCGGCGAGATGCGCGAGGATCACCTTGGTCCAGCGCGCCAGCTCGCGATCGTCGGCGGCAATCGTCGCCGCCGGATACTCGCGCGCGAGCGCGCGCTCCAGCTCGGCAGACGAAGCGCCCATGGCGACCGCGCACACACCCTTCGGCGTCGCGCCAATCAGCAGCCGCCCAAGCGGTGACGCCACGATCGTGTATCGAATGCTCATGCCGGCTCCTCCGCGTCGATACGTCGTTGGCAGCATGCCGAGCATCGGCGCGGCGCGCTCGTAGAATCGGCTGCTGGATCCATAGCCCGCGTCGAGCATCGCGCCGGTGATGGCCTGCCCGGCGCGCAGGCGGTCTTTGACCCTGCGCAGCCGGCAGGCCTCGGCGTACTCACGCGGCGAGATGCCGACCAGCCTCTTGAAGTTGCGCTGCAGATGATACGGACTGCCGCCGACGCGCCTCGCCAGAACCGCGAGCGACGGATGGCCGTCGACGTTGGCGAGATACACGCACGCGCGGCGAATCTTCTCGACCCACGGATCGGCGACCGCGGCGTCGTGCGGCTTGCAGCGCCGGCACGCGCGGAAGCCGGCGCGCTCGGCGTCGGCCGGCGCGTCGAAGAACGTCACGACCTCGCGGCGCGGGCGCCGGCTCGCGCACGACGGCCGGCAGTAGATGCCGGTCGAGCCGACCGCATACACGAATTCGCCGTCCGCGCGGCGGTCGTGCGCGACGACCGCACGCCACCGCCCGGCGTCGTCAATCTCAATAGCCATCGACTTCATGCCCACACTATGCCTGGCCGCCGGATTGGCCGCTATCCGCATCTTGCGGGCAAATGTGGATTGTACGTCGCCGGAATACCCGTCCCGCCCGGGATAAGATGATGCCGTGATCCCTCTTCGTATCGCGATTGTCGGCAGCGGCGGCGTCGGCGGCTATTTCGGCGGCCGCCTCGCGGCGGCCGGAGCCGACGTCACCTTCATTGCCCGCGGCGCGCACCTGCAGGCGCTCCGCACGCACGGGTTGCGCCTCGAAAGTCCAAAGGGCGATCTTCACCTGCCGCACGTCAGCGCCGCCGAAGACACGTCGACACTTGCACCGGTCGACGTCGTGCTGTTCGCGGTCAAGCTCTACGACGCGGAATCGGCGACCCGCCTTCTTCCGCCGCTCATCGGCGCGGACACCGTCGTCGTGCCGCTGCAGAACGGCGTGGACGGCGTCGAGACGGTCGCGGGCGCCGTCGGGCGGCCGCACGTCGCCGGCGGCGTCGCGTACGTCGCGGCCGTCGTCAGCGAACCGGGCGTCATCCGGCACACGACGATGGACCACCTGCTGTTCGGCGAGCTCGACGGCGCGAGATCGCCGCGACTCGAACGTCTGCTCGAGGCCTGCCACGCGGCGGGATTCCAGGCGACGCTGTCCGACCACATCGACGTGGACATCTGGTCGAAGTTCGTGCGCCTGTCGGTCATGAGCGGCATGACGGCGGTCACGCGATCGCCGATCGGGCCGCTGCGCGACGATCCGGATCTCTTCGCGATGATTCAGGCGGCGGTGCTCGAAGCCATGGCCGTCGCGCGCAAGAAAGGGATCGCGCTGCCGGCCGGCGTGTTCGACGAAATCATCAGGATGACGCAAGAGCTGCCGCCGCAGGCCAAGTCGTCGATGCTCGAGGATCTCGAGCGCGGGAAGCGGCTGGAGCTGCCCTGGCTGAGCGGCGCCATCGTGCGCCTCGGGAATGAGCTCGGCGTCGAGACGCCGATTCACCGTTTTATCGCGACGATCCTCAAGCCGCATGTCAACGGGGCGGAGACTCGAAGCGTGCGAGCCGCTGAAAAGCCCGTACCTTTCCCGATCGATCGATCGCCGCGCGGTTGATGGCTTTGTTCAGAATCTCGATCGTCTTGTCGTAGGTCAGTTTGTCGACCGGAAACGGCGTGCCGTCCTTCCCGCCGTGGGCGAATGCGAACCTCGCCGGGTCGCGGAGGCTCGCCGGTGTCCCGTGCACGAGCTCTGACGCGAGCGCCAGTGCGCGGAGCGTCTTCGGGCCCACTCCCTCGATGCCGAGCAGCGTCTCGAAGTTCTCGGGCGCGCGCTCGTAGGTCTTCAGCAGGATCTTCTCGAGATACGGACCCGCCACATCGAGCTCCGGGAACAGCGTGTGCCGCGCCGGCATCGTCAACATCGGCACACAAGCCTTCTCGAGGGCCTTCAACGTCACGTCCGGCTTCAGGCACGCCAGCTCCGCCGACGCGCGGCGGGCCGCGTCGCTTTCGTGCGCGACCAGATTGAGCGTGTCGCCGCGCGCGTCACAGCACACCGCCTCGTGCGGCTCGTCGACGAAGCTCGCCACATGCTCGGACAGCCAGTGATAGCGGCGCGCCGTGCTCGTCCGATCGCTCATCCCCTGCTGGACGACCGACCACTCGCCGGCCGCGGTGAAGAAGAACACGTGGTGATAGAGCTGGTAGCCGTCCTGTACCGCGGCGCTGTCCACTTTCGCCGCCGTCCGGCTCGCGTACACCAGCGGTTTCGGATCTCGGCCGATCCGCTCGCACGACTCCGCAATCTGTTCCGGGGTCTTTCGCGACGTCTTCCCTTTCCCGCCAGCCGCGAAGAAGCCGAGATCGCGATCGATCTCCTTGATTCCCTCCTTGACCGCCCCGCACACCGTCGTCGTCACACCGCTCGAATGCCAGTCGAAGCCGAGGACGCAGCCGAACGCCTGGAACCAGAACGGATCGGACAGACGGCGCAGAATCTCGCGGCTCCCGAATTCGCTGGAGAGGTAGATCAGGATCTCGCGCGAGAGCCGCACCATGCGCGAGAAGAGCCAGGGCGGCGCTTTCCCGCCGTGCAGCGGAAGGGAGGCATATCCGGTATGGCGGGCCACGGATCGATTCTATTTTCGCCTGGACGTGCGCTTCAACTCACGCTTCGACCCGGCGACGCGGATCGCGGTGCGCGCCCACCTCGCGAGCTCATCCGCGTCCTCGAGCACGACGAGCGGCACTTCGTAGTACTGAAAGATCTCGCGGTCGTCGCCATAGGGTTTGAACGGTCCCATCCCCGCCGCTTCGAAATCGCGGCGGTTCGAATCGTCGACTTTGAAATAGAGGAGATCATCGGCGATCAACGCGAAGAAGAGCTCGCCGCCGTACACGCCGACGCCGCCGAACATCCGTTTCGTCGTAATGAACCCGCACCCGGCGAGCTGGTCGACGACGAATGCGATGAAGCTCTCAGTGACCGGCATGGCCGGGCGTCTGGATCGACGCCAGTATCTTGCCGATGACATCGTTGAGCGCCGGCCCGCCGCGAATCCAGCGCACGACGGCGACGATGTCGTTGTCCCAGTCGATGTAGATGATGTTGGCGCCATTGCCCTCGAAGCACACCGCCGATGCCGGCGCCGCGGGCAGCGGCTTTCTTCCGGTGTTCAAGAACCAATTCGCAAAACCATAATCAGGATTCGCGGGACCGGGCGTTCGCGCCATCTGAATCCACTGCTCCGACACGATCGGCTTGCCCTTCCACGTGCCGTTGCGAAGAAAGAGATACCCAAATCGCGCCATGTCGTACGCGTTGATGAACATGCCGCCGCCCCAGTGGCCGCCGCCGGTCACCGACTGCACTTTCTGGCCGTCGAGCTCCACCCACGAGTTGTCGTAGCCGTACCACCGCCACGTAGACGAGGCGCCGATGGGCTCCATCACCTGTTCGCGCAGGACATCCGGCAGCGGACGTCGCCACACGTTGAGCGCCGCCAGCGCGAGCACGTTCACGCGCACGTCGTTGTACTTGTAGTGGGTGCCTGAGTCCCACAGCTTGCGGTTCGGCCAATCCGCCGCGGTCGCGCCTTCCGGGCGATCCGCCCAGTCGGGCTTCCCCCACAACGTGCCCTGCCAGTCGCTGGTCTGCCGCAGGAGATGATCCCACTTGATCGTCTGGTTGTGCGGCGCCTCGAAAAGATCGACGGCGGGCGGCATGTAATCGCGCGCGTAATCGTCGACGTCGTGGATCAGGCCGCGCTGCCACGCCAACCCGACGACCGTGGTGAGAAACGTCTTCGTCACGCTGTGCGTCATGTCCACACGTCCGGGATCGCCCCACTCGGCCACGATGTAGCCGTGGCGGGTGATGAGACCAGCCGCGG
Source organism: Acidobacteriota bacterium (assembly GCA_017883165.1). Classification (GTDB taxonomy): domain Bacteria; phylum Acidobacteriota; class Vicinamibacteria; order Vicinamibacterales; family CAVVIG01; genus JADGOC01. The sequence goes on along the minus strand of JADGOC010000006.1, from coordinate 16,127 downwards.
GGCCGCGGTCTTTCACCGGACCGATCGGCGTGTCGAACGGTTCGCTGCGGCCGAAGGTCGTCGCGAGATACAGCAGCATGTTCTTCGTCGCCGGATTCTCGCTGTCGATCGCCGCCTTTACGGCTTCGTCGAGCATCGCCCGGTCCATGCCGGCCTCGGCCGGCGTCTTGTGCTGCCAGTCGAAGCGCTCGGGAAAATAAGCGGCGGCCGTTTGCGCGTTCGGAAGCGCTGGACGCTGAATCGGCGCGCCGCGCTGCCCGGAGGCGGCGGCAATGACGACTGACACGGCGGCCGTGAACGACACAGCGGCGCGGAACATGGCGGCCTCCTCGGTACGGCGTGCAGTATATCCTCTACGTCAGATGAGGCCCGTGGTCACCGCCGTCATCGCCGTCATCGCCCCCGGGGCGCTCGCCGCGCTCACCGCAACCGCGATTGTCTGCGCGCAGACGCCGGCGCCGGTGACGCTCACCGATCTCCTGGCGCGCGCCGGTGCGTACGTCACGGACTTCGAGACGCGCTTCTCGAACGTCGTTGCCGAAGAACACTACGTGCAGCAGACGTCGGGAAACGTGCGCGCTCCCCACGGCGGCCTGCAGCCGGCCATGCGCACGCTGGTGTCCGACTTCCTCCTGGTCAAGCTGCCCAGTCAGGACGTCTGGCTGCCGTTTCGCGACGTGTTCGAGGTCGACGGCAAGCCGGTGCGCGACCGACAGGATCGGTTGACGAAGCTCTTTCTGCAGCCGGCGGCGACCGCCGTGCAGCAGGCGGAACAAATCGTCGCCGAGAGCGCGCGGTACAACATCGGGATTACGCGGAACATCAACATCCCGGTCCTCGCGCTCACCGTGCTCGATCCGCGCTATCAGCGGCGATTCGCGTTCTCGCACCTGAAGGAGGACCGCAAGGTGGGATCCGACGTCTGGTCGATCGAGTACATCGAGCGGGAGCGGCCGACGCTGATTCGCGGCGCCGGGGGCATCGATCTCATCACGCAAGGGCGTCTTTGGATCGAGGCATCCACCGGACGCGTCGTCAAGACCGAGCTGGTCAACAACGATCGCGGCGTACGTGCGACCATCACGACGACGTACCGGTTCGATCCCGGTTTCAACCTCAACGTGCCGGCCGACATGCACGAGGAGTACTTCCTGTCGTCGGTGGGCGCACCCGTCGTGGGCACGGCGACCTATTCGAACTTCCGCCGCTTCACCGTGGAGGTCGACGAGAAGATTCGGAGGGATCAGCGATGAACGCGTACTGGAACTGATCGACGATCTGGCCGTTCTTGAGCGCGCTGCGTCGCAGGCACCCTTCGAGCGCGTAGCCGTTCTTCTCGAGGACGCGGCACGACGCCTTGTTGTACGCAAACGGCACCGCGAACACGCGCGTCAGGCCGTGCGTCTCGATGGCATGCCGCGTGATCGCCCCGAGGGCCTCCGACGCAATCCCGCGCCCCCAGTACTGCTCGCCAAGCCAATAGCCGACCTCCGCCGACACGCGATCCACGTCCTTTTGCAGGACGAAGCCGATGGCGCCGACCGCCCTGCCGCCGACGTCGATGGCGAACACGGTTTCCGGGCGGCGTGCCTGCATGTGGCGCAGGAACGTCCGCCCCGCGCGCTTCGTGTAGGGATGCGGGAACTGATCGCGCAGGTTCAGCCAGACCTGCGGACTGTTGGCGTTCTCGACGAGCGAATCCAGATCGGACGCTCGCCACGTGCGGATGAGGCAGGTCTTCAGCGCGATCTTCACAGCGAGGCCCTACGCGTGCTCACGGCTGCGGCGATTCTCGCACGATCACACCACATAGCGCTCTCCCGCCGCGGTGCCGGCCGCCAGCCGCTCGAGCGCGAAGGGGGCGAGGTCCATCGCCGGATCGGCGCCGACGATGAGGTCGGCGAGAATCCGCCCGGCCGCGGGCGAATGCTGGAACCCGTGGCCGCTGAAGCCGTTGATGAGAAAGAATCCGGGCACGTCGCGCGCGGGGCCGATGATCGGATTCGCGTCCGGCGTCATTTCGTACAGCCCGGCCCAGGCATGCGAAATCGATGCGTCCGCGAGCGCGGGCACACGCGTCACCGCGATATCGGTCACCTGCGCGAGGAAGTCCCACCGAACGGTCGTGTCGAAGGTCGAAGGCTCGCCGGGATCGCCCATCCCGAACAGGAGACCGGCGCCCTCGCGATGGAAATAGAAAGTCGTCTCGAAGTCGATAACCATGATCTTCGACGCGGGCAGAGCGGCCGCTCGAAGCGTCGACGCCGGCTGAGCGATGAAGATGTGCCGGCGATACGGGTCCACCGGCACGTCGACCCCCGCCATGCGGCCGATCGCACGCGCGTGGGGCCCGGCGGCGTTCACGACGATGGGCGCCGCGATCGCGCCGCGCGCGGTGTTCACGCCCGACACGCGTCCGCGGTCGACCGTGATGCCGGTGACCTCCGTGTCGCGCTCAATCGTCGTCCCCATCGCCTGCGCCGCCTTGGCGAATCCCATCGTCACGCCGTTGGGATCGGCGATGCCGTCGCGCCGGCAGAAAGTGGCACCAAGCACGCCGTCGGTCGAAAGACCCGGCGCAAGCCGCGCCGCCTCGTCCGCCGCGAGCCACTCGACGTCAATGCCGAAGCTCCGCTGGAGGGCGACGTTCTGCCTGAACGTCTCGACGCTCGCCGCCGTCGAGAGCAGGAACAGATACCCGTCCTGATGAAAGTCGATCTCGTAGCCGATTTCATCCTTGAAGCGCTCGAGCAGCGCAATCGATTCGATCGAGAGCCGGATGTTGGCGGCGTTGGAGAATTGGTGGCGGACGCCGCCCGCGTTGCGGCCGGTGGATCCTGACGCGAGCAGCTTCTCGCGTTCGAGAAGCACGACATCGGTGACACCGCGCCGCGCCAGGTGATAGGCGACGCTCGCGCCCATGCACCCGCCGCCCACGATCACGACGTCAGCGGATCGCTTCATCTCGCGAGGTTCTGGGTTCTTGGTTCTTGGTGCTACGTTCGGTTCTGGGTTCTTGGTTCGAGCGTCGCTGCTGGAAACTCATAATCATCTACACGACGGCCTGGATCTCGGTTACCTGACCGATACGGAATGCAGTGAGTTATGTCATCTCACCGATCGAGCGACCGGCGCCGCTACCAAGTCGCTGCTCTATCTTCACCGATGCCACCGCCGTCCGAAGCAGCGTGAACCCAGAACCTAGAGAACCCAGAACCAGTCAGGTTCACTGTTTCGTCTTCTGAGCCGCCCGTTCAACTGCCTCCATCACGCGGAGAATGTTGCCGCCGAGAATCTTCTCAATGTCCTGATCCGAATAGCCCTTCTTCAGCAGCGCCTCGGTAATCCTTGGCAGCTTGGACGCGTCGTCCATCCCGAAGGGCATCGTGGCGCCGTCGAAGTCGGACCCGAGGCCGACGTGATCGATGCCGGCCACTTTCACCGCGTGATCGATGTGGTCGATGATCTTCTCCCACGTCACCATCGGCATCGTACCGTTCTTCATCGACTCGCGGTCGATGCGCGCCGACTCGAGCGTCGAGCACGCCTCGTCGCCTCCGCATTTCTTCGACGCCGCCTCGTTCTGCGCCACGATGTCACCGCTCTTCTTCTCGCTGGCGGCGCGGAATTCCTCGCTCAGGAAGCTGACGTGATAGTTGATCATCACGACGCCGCCGTTCTTCGCGAGCGCGCGCAGCATGTCGTCGCTCATGTTGCGCGGGTGATGCGAAATCTCCCGGCAGGAGGAGTGCGACGCGATGACCGGCGCCCGGCTCACCTCGATGGCGTCGTAGAAGGTCTTGTCGGCAACGTGCGAGATGTCGACCATCAGCCCCAAACGATTCAGCTCGCGCACGACGTCCTTGCCGAACGGCGTGAGGCCGTTGTGCTCGGGCTTGTCGGTCGAGGAATCGGCCCACGTGTTGTTCTTGAAGTGCGTGAGCGTGAGGTACCGCACGCCGCGCCCGGCATAATCACGCAGCTGCTGCAGGCTGTCGTTGATCATGTGGCCGCCTTCCACACCCATCAGCGCGGCGATCTTGTGGTCGGCCGCGGCGCGCCGGATGTCGGCCGCGGTCTTCGCCAGCACGAGATCCTTGGGATGCGTGCGAACGGCCGCCAGCACCGCGTCGATGAGCTCGTTCGCCTGCGTGACGGCCGGAGCGCCCGTCACGTCGCTCGGCACCCAAATGGAGAAGAAGAGCGCGTCGAGGCCGCCGTCGCGCATGCGCGGGATGTCGATATTTCCATCGGTGTGGCGGGCGCCGATGTCGAACGTCTTGTCGAACAGCAGCCGCTGCGTCGTGTCGTCGTGAGAATCGATGACGATGGCGCGATCGTGGAGCTGCTTGGCGTGTGGCGACACCACCACGTCCTCGGCGCGCTGCGTGAACACCAGCACGGGCATGACGATCGCCGCCAGTAGGGCGGCGGCGCGAAGATATCCAATCGACAGCATGGGGGCTCCTCTGTGCTTATGCCTCTTCCCAGCGGAAGCGCGACATGGCGACTATACCGAAGAACGCCGCGAAGCCGAGTAGCACCAGCGTCGGCGCGACGGCGCCTGCCAGGCCGATGCCGCGCCACGTCATCGCGTCGAGTCCGTCCACCGCCCAGCGCGCGGGGACGACGAGCGTCAGCTGCTGCAGCCAGGAGGGAAAGATGAAGGTCGGCACCCACGCGCCCCCGAGCATGACCATCATCAGGACGGCCAGCGTGCTGACGCCGCGCGCCGCCTGCGGCGTGTGTCCGAGCGCCGCGATGAGCAGGCCGAAGGTCGCCGCCATCAGCGACGTCGCAATCGCGACGCTGAGGAACCCGATGAGGCTCCCGGAAATGTGGACATGGAACACCACCATCGCAAATGCGAACGACACGAGCAGCGTCATCAACGCGACGATCGTCATGCTCAGCGTTTTGCCGGCCAGGAGCGTCAGCCGCGAGATGGGCGCGCTGCGCAATCGCTTCCACAGCCCCTTCTGGCGCTCGAGCAAGATCTCGATGCCGAGGCCTGACGTGGCGAACAGCAGAAACTGAATGCCCATGCCCGCGAACGAATGCGCGTACCCGTTGTAGGCAATGTTGGCGCCGGAGGTGACCGCTTCCTCGTGCGTCGAATACGGCATGGTCAAGCCAGGCGCCCGCGTGCGGGTCGACGCGCCGGTCGACGCGGCCGCGTCCTGCTGACTGTAGTACGCCTGGACCGAGTGGAGCATGGTGCCGAGCGCGCGCTGCTCGTCTGACGGCAGCCCCGTCGACTGAAGATGGCCGAGCGCATCGTCAACGGCCTTGCGGCCGCCGGGACCCGTGAACATCTCCTTGCTCACCGCTTCCATCACGTGCTCGGTGAGGATGCCGCGGACCATCGCGAGCTCCGTCGCATGCGACGGGTCGAACAGCAGGTCGAGCTGCGGCTTCGCGCCGCCCGAGAAGAACGCCTTCCCCGCCGCATCGCCGAACCCTTTCGGGATGATGACGCCGACCGTCATCTTGCCGCGGCGCACCTGGTCGCGCGTGGCGTCCGCGGAAATCAGCGACAGCGCGAAGTTCTTATCGGTACGCGCGCTGGCCACGATGTCATTGGAGATCGGACTGCCGTCTTGATCGACGATGGCGACCGGAATCCTCGCGGCTTCGGTGTTGGTGCTCGGCCCAGAAAAGATCGAGCCGAAGAACGACCCGATCGCGATCGGCACGATAAAACTCATGATCACGGCGCGTCGGTCGGCAAAGAAGAGCTGCAGGTCCTTGCGGACCATGGCGATGAGCGGTGTGATCGGCATCAGTCGCGCAAGCTCCTTCCAGTGAGCATGAGAAACACGGTTTCGAGCGTCGCGCGGCCGCCGTCTGGACCGGCCGGCACGCGCGCGTGCAACTCCGCGAGCGTCTCGTTGGCGATCACGTTGCCGTGATCGATGACGACGATGCGGTCGGCGAGACGTTCGGCTTCTTCCATGTAATGCGTCGTGTACAGCAGCGCCTTGCCGCGCTGCTTCAGGGCTTCGAGGTTGTCGAAAATCGCGTTGCGGCTCTGCGGATCGACGCCGACCGTCGGCTCGTCGAGCAGCAGGATGTCGGGATCGTGCAGCAGTCCGGCCGCCAGATTCAGACGACGCTTCATGCCGCCGCTGAACGTCTTCACCCGGTCGCTGGCGCGATCGGACAGCTCGACGAGCTCGAGCACGGAGGCGATGCTCTGCTCGAGCGCGGCGCCCGTCAGATCGTAGAGCGCGCCGAAGAAGCGCAGATTGTCGTGGGCCGTCAACTCGTCGTACAGCGCGAGATCCTGGGGCACGAGCCCAATCCGTCGCTTCACGGGATCCGTATCGCCGGAGAGCCGGTGATCGCCGATGAGCACCTCGCCGCGATCCGGGGTGACCAGCCCGGCGATCATCGACACGGTCGTCGTCTTTCCGGCGCCGTTCGGGCCGAGCAAACCGACGAGCTGGCCGCGCTCGAGCGTAAACGACACGTCGCTCACGGCCACGAGATCTTTGTATGTTTTACGCAAATTGTTGATTTTCAGCATGGTTCCCGAGGCGGTGTCGCCAAAGGCATCTTGCCACGACCTCGAGCGAGGAGGGCGAGAACCTGACAGGCGGTTGGTTTGGTTAGACGAACGGTGTCCAACAGCGGTTCAACCGGCGATTTATTCGCCGAGAGCCACAATCGGATCGATCTTCGTGGCGCGCCGCGCGGGAACGGCGCAGGCGGCAAGCGCGACCAGCGCGAGCACCGTCGTCACGATCGCGAGGACGATGGGATCGGTCGCGCTGACGCCGAACAACTGGCTCTCGAGGCTCCTGCGCAGCGCGATCGCACCGATCGCGCCGAGCACGAATCCGCCGGCGATGAGCAGGACGCCTTCCCGCAGCACGAGCTCGAAGATGGCGCCGGCGCTGCTGCCGAGCGCGATGCGAATTCCGATTTCTTTGGTCCGCTGCGTCACCAGATACGCCAGCACGCCGTAGATGCCGATCGCCGACAGCAGCAGCGCCACGACGCCGAAGCCGAGGGAGAGCAGCACCGGCGAGCGGCGCGTCGTCAGCGACTTTTCCGTCCGGTCCTGCATCGTCTGCGTATCGAAGACCGGCAGCTCTCGGTCGATGGCGTTGATCGCGCCGCGCACCGCGCTCGTGACGGCGGCGGGATCGCCCACGGTCTTGACGGCGAACGTCATGTTACGGGCGGCGTCCTGGGCCATCGGAAAGTAGTACGCCCCGACGGATTTCGGCCCCTCGACGAGATCGTGCAGCTTCATGTCGCCGATGACACCGACGACCGTCAGGAACACGGTCTTATCGGTAATCGCGAGCACGCTGTTGATGTCGGTCGGTGTGTACATCCGGCGGCCAATCGGATCCTGGCCCGGCCAGAACCTGTTCGCCAGCTTCTCGTCGACGATGATCACGTGCGGCGCCTTGGCGGCGTCGCGGTCGTCGAACAAGCGGCCGCGGAGACGCTTCGCGCCCATCGTCTCGAAGTAGCCGGGGCTGACGTCCACGTTCTGCGGCGAGATCACCGACTCGCCCGCCTTCATCTGGTAGCCCTCTGCCAGAATGACGCTGTCATTCTGGTTGCCGCCGAACGGAATCGTCGTCGTCGCTCCCGCGGAGACAACACCCGGCAAGGCACGAATTCTGCGAAGCGCCTCGTCGGTGAACTGTATCAGCGCCTCGTCTGTCGCGTAGTGCGTGCGCGGCAGTGTGATCGACGCCGTCATCACGCCATCGGCGTTGAAGCCCGGGTCCACCGACAGGACGCGTCTGAAGCTGGCAAACAGCAAACCGGCGCCGATGAGGAGCACGAACGCGAACGCCACCTGCGCGACGACGAGCGTCCGGCGGAGCGCGCGCGCGCCCCGCCCGACCGTGCCCGAGCGTCCTTCCTCGTGCAGCGCGGTGGTGAGGTTCACCGGCAGCGCGCTCGCCACCGGAATCAGGCCGAGCACGATGCCGATGGCCGCCGCGATGGCGACGGTCCAGGCGGCGACGACACCGTCGAGACGAATCTCCGATCCGCGCGGCAAATCCTGAATGCCGAGCGTGCCGAGCGCGCGCAGCACAGCGTAGCCCACGAAAAGGCCTGCGGCCGCGGACACGAGCGTCAGCACGACGCTCTCGGTGACGAGCTGACGGGCGAGGCGCCAGCGACCGGCGCCGAGCGCGAGGCGCATGGCCAGCTCTTTCAGGCGCACGCGCGAGCGGACGAGCACGAGGTTCGCGACGTTGACGCAGCCGATCAGCAGCACGAACAGCGCGCCTCCCCAGATGAGATACAGCGTCGCCTTGACGTCGCGCACCAGATCGTCCTGCAGGCGCGACACCTTCGTGCGGAAGCCTGCGTTGATGAGCAATTCCTTGTACTGGGGGAACCGCTCGAGATTGGCGGCGTTCAGCGCGTCGATCTGCAACTGCGCCTGTTCGACCGAAGCGCCTGGCTTCAGCCGGCCGATCTCCTGGAAATTGTTGTTGTGACGGTGCGCGTCGGACTTCTGCTCCGCCGTGAAGGCCAGCGGCCGCCACAGCATGATGTTCGGGTTCAGGAACGCGAACGACTGCGGCATCACGCCGACGACGGCGTACGGCTGTCCGTCGAGGCGCAGATCGCGCCCGACGACGTGGGGATCGCCGCCAAATTGCGTCTGCCAGAGCGCGTAGCTGAGGATGATTTTCTCATCGTTGCCCGTCTCGCCGTCTTTCTCGTCGAACGCGCGCCCGAGCTGAACCGGCACGCGCAGCAGCCGGAAGAACGACGGCGTCGCGTTCATCGCCCGGATGCGCGTCGGCACGCCGTTCTGGTCGACGTTGACGTTCGCCGAATTGTAGAGCGCCTGCTCCTCGAACACGGTGATGTCGCGCAGCCGGTCGTAGTAGTCCGGCACGCCCGCGCCGCCGACATCCGCGCCGGCCTTGGGATAGATGTTCTCCATCACCAGAATGCGATCCGACTCCGGGACCGGCAGCGGGCGCATCAGCACGTTGTGGACGACGGAAAAGAGCGCCGTGTTGGCGCCGATGCACACCGCCAGCGTCAGCGCGGCCGTGATCGTGAACGACTTGTCCTTCCACAAGAGGCGCAGGCCGACGCGAATATCATTGAACATACAGTCCTGTCTGAAGATAGACGACCGCCGCTCCTCGCAGGTTCCGTTATTCGACGCGCAGCGCTTCCGATGGGTCGATGCGCGCGGCCCGACGCGCGGGAATCAGATTCGCCAGCGCCGACACGGTGAGAAGCACCGCCACCGCCGCGCCCCAGGACACGGGATCGCCGGTGCCGATCCCGTAGAGTGCGCCCGCGATCCACCGCGACACGAACACGCCCGCCAGACACCCCACCGCCAGCCCGACCGCCGCAACGCGCAGCCCTTGCCGCATGATGAGGCCGAGCACCGACGCGGGCGCCGCGCCGAGCGCGAGACGAATGCCGATCTCGCGCGTCCGTTGCGCCACCGAGTAGGCGATGACGCCGTACAGGCCGATCGCCGCCAGCGCCATCGCGACCAGGCCGACGATGCCGACGAGCCACGCGCCCGCGCGGACCAGAAACAGCGTCGCCGCCACTTCCCCCTCCATGGTCTGATTCTCGACGAACACAAGATTCGGCTCGAGCGCGAGCAACTCGCGGCGCATGTCGCGCAGAAGCGCCGCCGCGTCGCCGCGCGTGCGCGCGATCACGATGTTGTAGGAGTTGGGCTGCTGTCCGCGCGCCACATGAATGAACGGCATCGGACTCTCGCCGATTGTCGCGACCTTGTGATCGGCCGCGACGCCGACAATCTGGAACAGCTTGCCGTCGGGTCCGTTGGTGTTGAACGTCTTGCCCATCGCGCTCGTACCTGGCCAGTAGCGCTTCGCCATCGTCTCGTTGATGACGGCGACCCGCGGCGTATCGGGACGATCGTCGTCGGTAAAGCCGCGGCCCGCGACGATGGGCACGCCGATCGTCTTGAAGTAATCAGAAGATACGCGCGTCGCGTTCACGACGTCGCCGCGGTCGCCTGGCGCGTGGCGGCCGGGGATCCAGACGTCCCACTGGTTCCCGTTCAGCGAGAAGGGCACGAAGGTCGCGAGGGCGGCCGCGTCCACGCCGGGAATCGCGCGCACGCGCGCGAGCGCCTGATCGTAGAACTGGACGCTGCGCTCGGGCGAGTACTGCACCATCGCCGTGTCGAGCGATACGAGCGCCAGCCGATTGATCTCAAATCCGATGTTGGCGTGCTGCTCGGCGATGAGGCTCCGCGTCAGGAGCGCCGCCGTGACGAGGAGCGTGGTGGTGACCGCCATCTGGCAGGCCACGAGCACATCGCCGAGCGTCCACCCCCAGCCGGCGGCGCGCGAGACGATCTTCTCGCCGCGCAGATCAGCGACCACGTCCGAGCGCGACGCCTTCGCCGCCGGGATCAGGCCGGCGAGCAGCCCCGCCGTGAGCGTCGCGCCAGACGTGAACAGCAGCGCGCGCATGTCGATGCGGAGATCGAACGCGAGCGGGAACGGGATCGGCAGGCTCAGCGATGCGACGATCCCCGTAATCCACCACGCCAGAATCACTCCGGCGGCGGCGCCGATGACCGACATCACGAGGCTCTCCGTGACGAGCTGGCGCACGAGCCGTCCGCGGCTCGCGCCAATCGCGAGGCGGATGCCGATTTCCTTCTGCCGTCCCGATGCGCGCGAGAGCAGCATGCTCGCCACGTTCGCGCACGCGACGAGCAGCACCAGGCCGACGACGACCATCAGGCCCGCGGCGGCGGGCAGTATTTGCGGGTCGAACGCGGGATGAAAATGCACCTCGCTCGTCGGCTTCACGGCGCTGCGGCGGTTCTTGTTGGTCGCCGGATTGGCCGCCTCGAGCCGGGCCATGACCACGTCGAGATTGGCCGCCGCCTGGCCAATCGTCGCGCCCGGCTTGAGCCGGCCCTTCATGAATATCCAGCGATCGCCGCGGCGATCGAGCCGGGTCGTCCCCGTCGGTGAGGGGACGACGTCGTGCAGGCCCAGCGGCTCGATTTCGAGCGCGGCCGTCATGGGCACCCAGAGATCGGGCGAGAGAATCGACGTCATGCCGGTGAATCCGCGCGGCGCGACGCCGACGATCGTGTACGGATAGCCGTGCAGCCGCAGCGTCCGGCCGACCACGTCAGGGGCGGCGCTGAGCTCGCGCGACCAGTAGCGATACGAGATCATCGCGACCCGCGGCGCATCCAGCGCGTCGTCGTCGGGCACGAGCGTGCGGCCGGCCGCCGCGCCGACGCCGAGCATCCGGAAATAGTTGCCGGTGACGATTTCGCCGAGCGTCAAACGCGAGCGATCACCGAGATTGAGCGCGCCGAACATCGGCGAGTAGCCGATGAGATCCTCGAACACGTCGTTCTGGGCCTTGAGATCGCGGTAGTCGGCGTACGAGGTCGTGCTGAAGCGGTCGGTGGCGGAAGCGCCGGGCGTGCTCGTGTAGACATCGACGAGCCGATCGACCTGAGCGACCGGAAGCGGACGGAAGAGGACGGCGTCGACGATCGCGAAGAGCGCCGTGTTGAAGCCGATGCCAATGGCGAGCGAGGCGACAGCGACGATGGTAAACGCCGGGCTCTTGCGCAGCCAGCGCAGCGCGTACCGGACGTCAGCGAGGATGGATTCCAGCACTAGGATCTTCGGTGCAGCCCCTTATGATATGCCGCGCTACGTCTTTTTGTGCCACGACCACCAGATGCCGTACTGCGTGTCGGTGTCGACCTTGTGGCCGCTGAGCTTGAGCGTGAGCAGGATGTTGCCTCGATGATGGGCATCGTGCGCGAGGAAGTACCCGAGCGCTTTGTACGGTCCGCCCGCGAAGTTCTTCATCTTCACGCCTTCGTCTATCGCCGCCGCGATCCAGCGCCCCACGGCCTCAGACGAAGCGGTGTGCGCCGACTTGAGCCGCGCCTTGCTCGGCATGACCTTCGGGTTCAGCTTCGTCACGCCCTTCGCCCAGCGCGGTCCGGCCATCGATAGCCACGTCCAGCGGACATTGTGCACGTGCACGAACTGCCGCGCGACGTCGCGCCCGCCGCGCGTGGACATCGTGGAGGTCATCCCGGCGGCGCTGATGCCGTCGATCAGGCGCAGGTTGATCTGGTTGTTGAGGCGCCAGGCGCCGACGAGCTCTCGTGTCTGGGTCATGGAATCATGCGGGGCGACTTGCCCACGCGATCGACCAGCGCGCGATAGAGGTGCGTCCGTGTCATCATGGCGCACTATTTTATGCCAGGCGCCTCCCGCAATCGCGTGGCTGGCGATCGATCCGTATCGTCAGCTTGGCGCCGGGCGTATCATCGAGACGGCGTGAATCTGAATCTCGATCCGACCTGGTTGTTTCTCTCGCTGATTCCGAGCGGCATCGGGTTCGTGCTGTTCGTGTACGGGAAGAAGCAAAGCCGCATGCCGCAGCTCGTCGCCGGGCTGGTGCTGATGGTGTATCCGATTCTCACGCCGACGGTCTTCTCGCTCGTCGGCGTCGGCGTGCTCGTGTGCGCGGCGCTCTGGATCGCGGTTCGCGCGGGGTGGTGAGCTCGGCGGACGGCCGGGCGTGCGCGATTGCCGCGGCGGGTTGACAGGTGTATTGGTACTTATATATATTGTTACCAATGTCACAACAACCGCGACTCGTCGAACGGGTTCAAACGGGCGTCCGGATCGAAAAACGGCTGCTCAAGGTGGTGAAGGGGCTGGCCGAGACGCTCGACCTCACGGTGGGCGATCTGCTCGAGGGGGTGCTCCTGCACGCCTTCGAGGGCAAAGCGCCGTTCTCGAAGGCCACGCTGCAGAAGATCGTCGAGCTCAAACGGATCTACGGCCTCGATCTGACCGCGGCCGATAGCCACAACCTCAAGGAGCGGGCGTGACCACGCCGATCGGAGACGCGGCCGCCTGTTAACATGAGCGCCCCTGGTCCGTCTGCTCCATGGACGGCCGTGAATGGACCACGCGCTTGAGCTGCACTCCGTGTTGTCGGCGCTGACACCCCGCGATCTTCCGCGCCTGCATCTCACGATTCGCGCCGCCGCCGGTGGCGACCGCGACGCGTTCGCGCGGCTGTACGCCGACTACTTCCGCATGGTCCACGCGATCCTGCTCGGACGCGTGCCACGGCGCGACGTCGACGACCTGGTCCAGGACGTCTTTCTGACGGTCTTCACCCGCCTGAAGAGCCTCCGCGAGCCGGCGGCGTTCGGCGGCTGGCTCGCGACCATCGCCAGGAACCGCGCGACGGATCACCTGCGCCAGACGCGCGAACAGGTGGAGCTGCCCAAGGACATGCCGGGCGGCGATTCGATCGACGCGGACACCTTCGCCGTGCTCGACATCGTCCGCCAGCTGCCTGACGCATATCGCGAAACGCTGCTCATGCGGCTCGTGGAAGGCATGAGCGGCGCCGAAATCGCCGAACGTACCGGCCTGACGCCCGGATCGGTCCGTGTGAACCTCCACCGCGGCATGACGCTCCTGCGCGAGAAGTTGGAATGGAAATGAAGAACGACAACTATCTGTGGGACGGCTCTGATCCGCCCGATGAAGAGGTCCAGCGGCTCGAACGTCTGCTCGAACCATTGCGATCGGATCCGCCTCCGCTGCGTTTGCCGGACTCGGCGTCACGCTGGCACATGCGCGCGTTCGTTCCGCTCGTCGCCACAGCTGCCGCCGTCGTGCTGCTCGTCGGAGTCGTGTGGCGCACGCGCGCGCCACAGGCCGCGGCGTGGGAAGTGGCGAGCCTCGCGGGCCGGCCGCGCATCGGCGCGTCCGCAATCGACACGACGGGACGCCTCGCCGTCGGACAGACGCTGACGACCGACGCCGAGTCCCGGGCGCAGATCGACATCAGCACGATCGGACAGGTCGACATCGAACACGATACGCGCGTGCGTCTTCTCGAAACGCGCGCCGGCCACTACCGTCTCGCGCTCGATCGCGGCACGTTGCGCGCCGTCATCAGCGCGCCTCCCGGTCAGTTCATCGTCGACACGCCGTCGGCGACCGCGACCGATCTCGGTTGCGTCTACACGCTTCACGTCGACGACGACGGAACCGGGCTGCTCTCGGTGACGGTCGGCTGGGTCGCCTTCGAGTTCAACGGCCACGAGTCGTTCGTGCCGGCCGGTGCGTCCTGCCGCACCGACGCGCACGCCGGCCCGGGCACGCCGAGGTTCGACGATGCGGATCACGAATTTCAGATGGCGGTGGAACGCGTCGACTTCGACAACAGCGGCGTCGACCGGACCGCGGCTCTGAGGCTGATTCTCGACCGCGCCCGCGTGCGCGACGCCGTCACGCTGTGGCATCTGCTTGCGCGCGTTCGGCCGTCCGAGCGCGGCGACGTCTTCGACGCGCTGGCCGCGCGCGTACCGCCGCCCTCCGCGGTGACGCGCGAGCGGGTCCTCGCGCTCGACAGGGGCGCACTCGATCTCTGGTGGAACGCCCTCGGGCTGGGCGACACGAGCTTCTGGCGACAGTGGAAGCGGCCGCTGCCGTCGCCGTCGACGCCGCGCTAGATCAGGGCTTGGTACCGAGCGCCTTGTCCGCGTCGGCCTTGATCGACGTCCACTCTTTCATCAGTTCGGTGAATCGCCCGGTCGCGCTGGCTGGGACCTTCTGATCGCTCTGCCCGAGCGCTCGTCCGATGTTCGACATCTGATCGATGAACATCTGATCCTCGTACGGGCCGGTCTTGGTGACGAGCCTGGACAACACGGCCTGCAGCCTCTGCGGATCGCCGGACCTGGCGTCGAGCGCTGCGCGGATGCGCTGTGACAAGGCGCGCGCGTCAGCGAGCACGTCGCGCACCTTCAGCGCGAAGCGTGTCTGCGCCGCGAGATCGGCGACCGTCACACCATCTTTCGCGACTCGCGGATCGATCTTCACCGTGATGGATTCCGTTTTCGTCACGCCACCGGCCGTAAGCCGCGCTTTATACACCCCCGGCGGCACCATGGGTCCGCCGCCGCCGAAGCCACCGCCTTCACCATCCGACGCGCTCGCCGCCCCGCCGGCGTACCGCAAATCCCACACGAAACGATTCATTCCGATTTTCGCCGGCAGCGTGGATGACACGCCGCCGCGACGGCCGCCGCCGCGTTGCGGGGCATCGACGCCGCTCGTGTAGCTGCGCACGGTCTTTCCGGCGGCGTCGAGGATCTCGAGCTTGACATCGTTGCCGCCAGGAGCCGACAGGTAGTAATCGATCCGCGCGCCCACGGGTGGATATTCGGGCCAGCCGGGACGGCCGCTGGACGTGGCGTAGTGCGTGCGATACGTCGGCGCGGGCTTGAAGAGAGAGACAGCCGCGTCCTTCGTCACGCCAGCCGCGATCTGGCGCAGTGGCGCCACGTCGTCCATGATCCATAGCGATCGTCCCATCGTGGACGCCAGAAGATCGCCGTGATGCACTTTCAAGTCGGTGACCGGCGTGGCTGGCAGGTTCTGCTGGAGCGACTGCCAGTGCTTGCCCTGATCGAACGACACGAAGGCGCCGTACCACGTGCCCGCGTACAACAGGCCTTCCCGCTCGGGATCCTCGCGCACGACATGCATCGGCTGATCGGCGGGGATCCCGTTCGTGCCGTTGGTGAGCAGCGTCCAATGCTCACCGTAATCGTTCGTCATGTAGAGATACGGCTTGAAGTCGTTCAGAAAGATCCGGTAGACCGACACGTACGCCGATCCTTTGCGATGCGGCGAGTCTTCAATCGTGTGCACCCGCCCGCCGGGCGGCAGATCTCTCGGCGTGACGTTCTTCCACGTCTTGCCGCCGTCGCGCGTCACGTAGACGGGGCCGTCGTTCGAGCCGGTCCAGATCACGCCCGGTTCGAGGCGCGAGGCGCGGATCGCGTAGAGCGCCGAGTAGACTTCCTCGCCCGTCATGTCGCGCGTAATCGGCTCACCGGAGGTGACTTCTCCCTCCGGCCCGTTCGCGGTGACGTCGGGGCTAATCGTCGTCCAGTGCACGCCGCCGTCTATCGTCTTATGCAGGAACTGCGAGCCGTGGTAGACGATCAGCGGATTGCGCGGATCGACTTCGATCGGTGCCTGCCGGACGAAACGGAACTTCATGTCCTTCGGGTTCTTGCCGTAGCGCTGCTCCGGGTTGATCCA
>JADGOC010000193.1 GCA_017883165.1 Acidobacteriota bacterium | reverse complement strand
GTTGTATGAAGGGTTCGACTGTCCGCGCGTGCGCTCGCTCGACGCGCTCGCGGACGGGATGGCGGACGGTTCGCGCTATTCGGATCCGTCGGCGCGGCCGACCTCGACGTCGCGATCGTCGCCGCGTCCCGACACGCGGACCCGCCACGGATTGCAGCAGACCTCGCAGTCCTGGACGAAGCTGCCGGTCACCTCGGGCTCGACGTAGATCTCGACCTGCTCGCCGCAATAGGGACAGGTGACAAAAAACTGGTCATCCACGGGACTCAGGCGAGTGACGCCGCGTACTCCTCGTAGGCGCCCTTGAAATCGTGAATCGTCCCGTTCTCGAAGTGCCACACGCGCGTGCCGACCTCTTCCATCACATCCTGATCGTGCGTCGCGAGCAGCACGGTGCCCTCGAAGCGCTGCAGCGCCACGTTCAAGGCGTTGATCGATTCGAGGTCCAGATGGTTGGTCGGCTCGTCGAGCACGAGCACGTTCGGCTTCTGCAGCATGATCCGGCAGAAGAGCAGCCGCGCGGTTTCGCCGCCCGAGAGCGCGTCGGTCGGCTTCAGTCCTTCTTCGCCACTGAAGAGCATCTGCCCGAGCAGCCCGTGCAGGTCCTGTCGCGACGCGTCGGGATCGAATTGATGCAGCCAATCGACCGCGGTGAACCCTTTCGCGATCGCGCCGGTGTGATCCTGCGGGAAATAGCCGATCGACGCTTCGTGCCCCCAGCGCACGGTGCCCGCGTCGATGTCGGCCGGGGACGGGTCGAGATTCGGCGCGTCGGCGAGCAGCGCCTTCAAGAGCGTCGTCTTTCCGAGGCCGTTGCGCCCCACGAGCACGATCTTCTCGCCGCGATTGACGATGGCGCTGAAGCCGGAGACGACGGGTGTGCCGCCGTGGGCCTTGGCGACGCGGGTGCACTCGAGCGCGACCCGGCCTGTCGGCCGGTTCATCGTGAACTTGATATACGGCCGCTGGATGTTCGATCGGGCCAGCTCGGTCGTCTGCAGCCGCTCGACCTCCTTGCGCCGCGAGGTGGTCTGGCTCGCCCGCGTGCCGGCGCCGAAGCGCGCGATGAAGTCGTTCAACTGCGCGATCTTCTTCTCGCGCTGCGCGTTGTCGGACTCGATCTGCGAGCGGATCTGCGTCTTCGCGAGCACCATGTCGTCGTACGCGCCGGTGTAGGTGATGATCGTCTGATAGTCGATGTCGGCGGTGTGCGTGCAGACCGCGTTCAGGAAATGGCGATCGTGCGAGATGACGATGAGCGTGCCGTCATAGCGGACGAGAAACTCGCGCAGCCAGTGGATGGAGTCGAGGTCGAGATGGTTGGTCGGCTCGTCGAGCAGGAGCGCCTGCGGATGGCCGAAGAGCGCCTGCGCGAGGAGCACGCGGACTTTCTGGCCGCCCTGCAGCTCCGCCATCGTCCGTTGGTGCAGCGCGTCGGGGATGTCGAGGCCCTGCAGGAGGATCGCCGCGTCGCTTTCCGCCGAGTAGCCGTCCTCCTCGCCGACCACGCCTTCGAGTTCGCCGAGACGCATGCCGTCCTGGTCGGTCAGCGCGGCCTTCTCGTAGAGGTGCTCGCGCTCCTCGAGCGCGCTCCAGAGGCGATGGTTGCCCATGATCACCGTGTCGATCACGCGGAACCGGTCGAAGGCGAACTGATCCTGCCGCAGGACGCCGACCTTCTTCGGCGTGACGACCGTGCCCTTTTGCGGCGGCAGCTCGCCCGTGAGCAGCTTCATGAACGTGGATTTGCCGGCGCCGTTGGGTCCGGTCAATCCGTAGCGGCGCCCCGTGGAGAAGGTCGTGGTGACATCGTCGAAGAGCACCTTCGACCCGTACCGCATGGACACACCCTGGACTGCAATCATCTTCGCGCGACCTGCCTGTGGCTGAAGTATCGAGAGGAGGAACAGACAATTATACCGCGATACGCGTTCTGCTAGAATCGGCTGCCGTTGAAACCCCTGCCATTCCCTGCGCGGCCCGATCGTTCGCATACGGGCAGCATCCTGATGAACGCGGGCATTGGCAGGGCGCCAGGCAACCGGGGCAGTGCGTGAGAGTGCTCATCACTGGCGGCACGGGGGGCCTCGGTCGAGCGATCCTCGCTTCGTCCAGGGCGAAGGACGTTGTGCTGCGGGCTCAAAGTCGGCGCGCGGCGCCGCGGGATGCTGCGGCCAGCGTGGAGTGGGTGCGCGCTGATCTGGCCAGCGGAGTAGGTGTGTGGGAGGCCGTCGCGGGCGTCGATGCTGTCATCCATGCCGCCAGCGATTCACGGAACGCCGAGGACGTCGATGTCCAGGGCACGCGGCGGCTGGTCGACGCCGCTCGCGCTCGGGGCGTGCGTCATGTCGTCTTCATCTCCATCGTCGGGATCGATCAGATCCCGTTTGCGTACTACCAGAAAAAGCTGGCCGCCGAGTCGATTGTGATGAGTGGCGGCGTGCCCTACTCGGTGCTTCGGGCCACTCAGTTTCATTCCCTGGTGGACGGTCTCATTTCAACGGCCGCGCGCATGCCGTTGGTGATCCCGCTGCCGACCGCTTTCATGGTCCAGAGCGTGGCCACCTCCGAAGTGGCCGACCGTCTCGTGCAGGCCCTGGTCGATGGACCGGGTGGGCGGCTCCGCGATCTCGGCGGGCCAGAAGTGATGACGCTCGGCGAGGCCGCAGCCGTGTGGAAGGACGTGACACGCGTGACGAAACCCGTCGTGTCTCTGCCGCTTCCTGGCAGGACGGCCGCCGCGTTCCGGGCTGGAAAGAACACCGCACCGGACGGAGCGCGGGGCACGATACGCTGGCGAGACTGGCTGATTCACGGCCGGCGTGAGACGTCGCCGCCTAGTACAGCGCCGCGTTGAACACGACCTTGAACGTGCCGAACGACTGATCGCGATACTGAGGACGGAAGCCGAGGAGCACGACGTGGCCGGCGTCGAGCTGGACGTCGAGCGCCGCCGCCTTGCCCTGCAGATACTTCTCGCCGATGAGATACCCGGAGAGCAGGGGAGAGCCCGAGTCCTGATATCGTGCGAGCACCGTGCCTTTGAATCCCTCGAGCGTCTCGAATACCGGACTGCTGTCCGCGAACACTGCGGCCTTGGCCGGCATGCCGGCCATCACCGGATGTGTCTGGTCGGTCGCGACCTCGACGATCGACGCGCGCAGGTAGAACTCCTCAGGCTTCAGGCCAGCGACGACGTTCTTCACGGGGAGCTTGAACTGTTGAATCGCAAAGGCCGTGGCGTTGTTGAAGCACACGACCGTGCCCCCGGCTCGAACGAACATCTCGAACGCCTGCAGATCGTCGGGCGTGAGCGCGTACGCGTATTCGGGCCGAATCGACCGCGGTTCGCCCCCGCGCCCCCCTCCGGCTCCGCCGCGGCCGCCCCGTCCGCCGCCGCCTTCCACCGGAATCCGCGCGTCGTCGGCGATGATGACGACGTCGACCTTGGCGCCGAGCGGCGCGTGAAAGTCCTCGGGATGCAGCGTGACGAATGCAAAGCCGTACTGCTCGAGGAGCCAGCGCGTCGCGCCCGTGTCCATGCTGCCGCTCCAGGGCTGATACACGCCTATGCGCGCGTTCTTGACGGGCCGGGCATCGGCCGGTGCGGATATTCGTTCCGCCCGAAGCGCGAGCGAGGCGACCAGATCCTGTTGCGCGCGCTCCGGCAAACCGCCGATCGCATATCGGCCGCCGGTCATCTGCACGGTGGCGCCCTGCTGCCACGCGCGGTTGATCGCACGGAACGCGTTGTTCTCGGCCGGATCGACCGCCAGGATCGGGCCCGAGCCGGTGATCGTACCGGGCGGTGGAACGATCGCCGCCGCCGCTGGATTCGTGTTGAAGCCGACGCCTGGGACGCTGTCGAACGGAGCGGCGTCTTTCGCGGTTGACGAATCGTAAGGCGTCGGCTTCACGTTCGGATCCGGCATCGGGCCGAGCGATTTCATCTTCGCGCGCACATCGGCGGCGAGCGGCGCCGTCGCGGTCACCACGCGGACGCCCATCTGCAGCGGCAGCGTCCAGCCAGCCATGTCGTACGGCCGTTCGGGCGGCCCGTTTGGATACTGACGCAGGTCAGGGTACTTCTGCACATCGAGCACTTCACGCGCCATGGCGGCGAATTCCTGATCGGTGGGAATCACCCACGTGCCGGCCGGGAACGTCTCGGCGCCGATCGTGGCGGATGAGGTGAGCTGCGAGACGCGCACGCCGCCGAACGCGAGGCGACGGAGCAGCTCGACCGCGGCGACGGGATCGCGCTGATCCTGCGGAACCACATATGCGTACGGCGCGCTCTTTGTCCCTCGGGCAATCTGATCGCGCCCGGCCTGATAGCGATCGAACAGCACCGACTCCTTGTACTTGGCCGCGAATTCGAGCACGGAGAGCGACGCGGTTTCCATGTAGTCCACCGCGTCGCGGAGGCGCCACATGCCGGGCGGCCACGGGCTCGAGTACAAGCTGTGCGGACGCAGGTCGCGCATGTTCTGCGGAAAGTCTTCGATCGTGTATTCGTGCGGCGTCGCGTACTGATAGAGCGCCGTCTCGGTCCAGAAGGCCGCGATGTTCTTGAAGTTCGGCGCGTAGTCGACGTAGCCGGGATACCAGGCGTCGAACGCCGTGCCCATGTGCGTGGCGCCGACCTGCCCGTGCTCTTCGAGACCTCGGGCGATCGCCATGCCGAGCATGTTCACTTCGCGCGACATCAGATACGGCGCGTCGGTGCCGACCGGCTCGGAGAACGGCGGCAGCCAGATGCGCGACGGAAACGGGCCCGACTGATGCTGCACGTAGATGATCTGCGGCTCCCAGATCCGCCAGGTGTGCTCGAGCGCGCGCGACTCGATCATGTTCAGCATGTACGCGTCGCGGTTGTTGTCGTGGCCGACGTAATCCTGGTACAGGCGCGGCAGGCCCGACAGCTCGTACGGCGTGCCCACATTCTTCATGTACCACTCGGCCACGATCTGCTGGCCGTCCGGGTTGATCGTGGGCCACACCATCGCGACGACGTTGTCGAGAATCAGCTTCGTCGCCGGCTCGCTCGCGCGGTTGACCAGGTCGTACGCGAGCAGCGGCGTCTGCGACCACCCGGCCACTTCGGTCGAGTGCAGGCCGCCGTCCAGATGGACGAAGGCTTTGCCTTCGCGCGCCAGCTCGTGTGCCTGCGCGTCGGTCAATCCTCCGGGATGCGCAAGCCGCTGCGCGATCTCGCGATACCGATCGATCTTCGCGAGATTCTCGGGCGTCGAAATGAGCGCGAAGTACATCGTGCGCCCCTCGCTCGTCCTGCCGGCGTCCACGAGCTTGACGTAGCGGCTCGCCGCCGCGAGCTTCTTGAAGTACTCAATGGATTGGTCGTAGGTCGCCAGCTTGTAATCGGCGCCGGGCTGGAAACCGAACACCGATTCAGGCGTCGGCACGCCGGAGGTCGCGTGCGATTGCCCCACGAGGATCGCCGGTACGGCCAGCAGCAGGAGGAAGAGACCAAGCCTCGGGTGGGTTCTCATGGAGGCGAAGTATACACGCGGTAAAATACCTGGAACAGGAGCACACCTCATGATTCGCGACCGCCGGGCATTGACCGTCAAGATCGTCCTGACTCTAGCGTGTGTCGTCACGCCGCTCATCGCCCAGACGCCCCCGTCGCTGACCTACCCGAAACCGCACACGGGCGGCGTCGTGGATGACTATTTCGGAACGACAGTCGCCGATCCGTACCGCTGGATGGAGGATCTCAATGCGCCGGACGTGAAGCAGTGGGTCGAGGCGGAAAATGCGGTCACCTTCAAGTATCTCGACACGCTGCCGATCCGCGACGAGTTCCGCCGCCGCATCACGGAGCTGTGGAATTATCCGAAAGTGACCGTGCCATTCTTTCGGAGCGGACGCTGGTTCTACGCGCGTAACTCCGGTCTGCAGCGGCAGTCGGTGTGGTACTCGCGCACGTCGCTCACCGGCCCGGAATCCATCGTCCTCGATCCGAATACGTTTTCACCGGACGGGTCGATCGCGCTCTCAGGTTTCGACCCGTCGCCTGACGGCAAGCACCTCGCGTTCGGACAGTCCGAGGGTGGATCGGACTGGTCCACGTATCACGTGCGCGAGCTGCCGGGCGGCACCGAGCTCGCCGACACGATTCGCTGGGTGAAATTCAGCGGCCTCTCGTGGACGAAAGACGGCAGGGGTTTCTTCTACGGCCGGTATCCCGAGCCGCCGGCGGGGAAGGCGCTCGAGGCCGCGGTTCGAGACAAGAA
>JADGOC010000062.1 GCA_017883165.1 Acidobacteriota bacterium | reverse complement strand
GGAACGACGGCCGTCGCGACGGCCGCGGTCATTTTGGCCGGCGTGCCAGCCAACTTCTCGGTGCTCTCGGCGCACAAGTTCATTCCGCCCGTGATGGAAATCGTCGCCGAGATGCCGCACACGCGCGTCGAGGGGTTCCTCGCCGCCGGCCACGCGGCGACCATCACGGGGTCCGGTGTGTTCGAGCCGTTCGTCGCCCGCCATCACCTTCCAGTCGTCGTCGCCGGCTTCGAGCCGCTCGACATTCTCGCGGCCTTGGTGAAGCTCGTCCAGATGATTCGAGACGATGACCACGGCGTGGTGAACATGTTTCCGCGCTGCGTGACGCGCGAGGGAAATCGCAACGCGCAACAACAGCTCTGGCGTGTGTTCCAGACGGTCGGGGGGCGATGGCGAGGCATCGCGCACGTCCCGAACGGCAATCTCCGCCTGCGCGATGAGTGGGCGCGCATCGATGCACGGCGCCGCTTCGCGATCGACGTCGCAGCCCTGTGCGACCGTGCCCCGTCAACGCTGGTGCGCCAGTGTCTGTGCGGAAACATCATGGCCGGCATCGCGCAGCCATCCGATTGCGCGCTCTTTGGCAAGGAGTGCGTGCCCGAGTCGCCGGTCGGAGCCTGCATGGTCAGTAGCGAAGGGACCTGCAGGATCTGGCATCAGTACGGCGGCGTGCCCAACTTGGGAGCATCGGCATGAACAACGATCTGCGACGTGCTGTCCTGGACGGGTCCGAGCGCAACGGCTCGAGCGCGTCTGGCGTGGGGATGGGGTCCCACGCGTTCGCAAAAGACGATCGCATCACGCTGAAACACGGCGCGGGCGGCCGCGCCATGCGCGGGCTGATCGAAACCGCCTTCCTCCATGCGTTTGCGACCGACCCGCCGCAGCTGGCAGGCGTCCATGGGCTGGCCGCGATGGACGACGGCGGCGCGGTGCGGATCGGCGACCGCTGGCTGGTGCTGACCACCGACTCGCACGTGATTCAGCCGGCGTTCTTCCCAGGCGGAGACATCGGGCGGCTGGCCATCGCCGGCACGGTGAACGATCTCGCGATGATGGGTGCGACCGACGTGCTCGGCCTGACCTGCAGCGTGATTGTCGAGGAAGGCTTCCTTCGCCGCGATCTCGAGCGGATCCTCGAGTCGATGCGCGAAACGTGTCTGGAAGCCGACGCCACCGTCCTGGCCGGCGATACGAAGGTGATGGGAAAGGGCGAGATCGACGGCATCGTGATCAACACAGCCGGCATCGCGCTCACCTCCCGTCTGATTACCGACTGCGGCCTTCGGCCTGGCGACCGACTCATCGTCACCGGCACCATCGGCGACCACGGCATGGCCGTGATGGCCACGCGTCACGGCCTTGCGCTCGACACGCCGCTCGAATCCGACGTTGCGCCGATCAACGGCCTGATTCGCGCGGCGCTGGCCGCCGATCCGACGGCCGTCACGGCGATGAAGGATCCCACGCGAGGCGGCGTGGCGAGCGTCCTCCACGAGATGGCCTCGAAGGGCCGCGTCGGCATCGTGATCGACGAGCGCGCGCTGCCCGTCCGGACCGAGGTGCGCGGCATCTCCGAGCTGGTCGGGATCGATCCCTTGCTCGTGGCCAATGAAGGCAAGGCCGTGATGGCGGTTCGCGCCGACGCGGCCGAACGCGTGCTCGAGACGCTTCGGGCGCATCCACTCGGCCGGGCCGCCGCGATTGTCGGCGTCTGCACCGAAGAGCGGCCGGGCCTGGTGGTGTTGGACACAGGCTTCGGCCGACGGCTCGTCGCCGAGCCTGAAGGCGAACTGCTGCCGCGCATATGCTGACCGAACGCCAGCCCGATCGCCGGCCGATGAAGGTGGCCGTCCTGTGCTCGCAGCGGGCGCCGGGCCTCCTTCACCTGCTGAATGTCGACCGCGAGCACGGCCGCTCGTACGAGGTCGTGTGCTGCGCGACGAGCGAGCCAGCGTTCTCGGAAGAAGTCGAGGTGGAGCGGCGGGGCGTTCCCACGCTGCGGCGGCCTATCGCTGAGTTCTACAGCGCACGCGGAGCCGCGCTCTATCGGGACACCGACGTGCGCGCCGCTTTCGATGCAGAGACGGTGGAGCGTCTGGCTCGGTACTCGCCGGATCTGCTGCTGCTCGACGGCTACGTCTACCTGGTGACGGAACCGCTGCTCGGCGCCTTTCGCGGGCGAATCGTCAACCTCCACTTCAGCGATCTCACGCTGCGGAGGCCAGACGGCGGTCCGGCGTTTCCGGGCCTGCGCGCCGTCCGCGACGCGCTGGCGGCGGGCTGCGAGGAGACACGCGCAACCGTCCACCTGGTCGACACGGAGCCGGACGGCGGACCGCCGATCGTCCGGTCGTGGCCCTTTCCGGTGTCGCCCATGGTTCGCTCCGGCGCGGCCGCGACCGACATGGGCAAGGCCTACACGTTCGCGCATCAGCAGTGGATGATGCGCGATTCGGCCGGCCCGCTCCTTGCCGCGGCGCTTCGGCTGATCGGACGGAATGCGGTGGATCTCCACACCCTGGCGGCGCGCGCCCCATGCGACGTGGTGCCGTGGGATCTCGCCGCGGACGGAAGCCTGGCTCCGCCGCCGGCGATCGCGCGCGATCAACCTGCCGAGCGAGCGCTCGTCGCACAGTGAAGGTGCCGGTTATGCAGCACATCCGCATGGAACGCGACGGCGCCGTCGGCAGCATCACCATCGACCGGCCGGCGCGTTTCAATTCGATGGACATCCGGACCGCGCAGGATTTCCGGCGCGCGGCGTTGCAGTACGCGCGCGACGACGAGGTCCGCGCCGTCGTGCTCCGTGGCCTCCCGAACATGTTCTGCAGCGGCGCGGATCTGAAGTTCATCCGAGACGGCGGTGACCGCGGCGATCCCGCCTATCTGGCGTCTGCCGGCAGCGGTGGATACGGGGAGACCTTCAAACAGATCCTCGAGTACATCCACAGCAGCATCTCCGAGATCAGGCGCGCGCCCAAGCCGTTCATTGCCGCGGTCGACGGAATGGCCGCGGCGGGCGGGTTCGGGATCGCCATGTCGTGCGACCTCGTGCTCGCCTCGACTCGGGCGACCTTCGAGTGGGCCTATGGGAAGACGGGGCTGACTGGCGCCGAGAGCGCCACGTTTCTGCTGCCCCGGCTCATTGGGCTCCGGCGGGCGATGGAGCTGGTGTTGCTCAACCCGCGCCTCACGGCGGCGCAGGCCCGCGACTACGGGCTGATCACGGACGTGTTTGAGGTCGCTCAGTTCGAGGCGAGCGTGCGCGAGCTCGCGGCGCGTCTCGCCGAGGGGCCGCCACACGCCTTCGCAGTGGCCAAGGAGCTCCTGAACCAGGCGGCCGGCGTCGATCGGCTCGACGTCCATCTCGATCGCGAGCTGCAGGAGCTGGCGCGCGCGGCCGACGGTCCGGAGTTCGCGCAGGGGCTCGAGGCGTTCTTCTCGAAGCGTCCGTTGCGGTTCACGAGCGGGGATGAGACCCCGCGAGAGGTGAAGAAGGCGTGACGCCATGCACGAGTACAGCATCGTCCAGGCGCTGTTCGACCGGATCCAGGACGCGGCCCGCGAACGGGGCGCGGTTGCGGTGCGCCGGGTGAAGCTGCGGATCGGGGAGATCGCCGGCGTCGATGTCGATCTGCTGCAGACGGCGTACGACCTGTTCCGCGTGCGCACGATCTGCGAAGGCGCGTGGCTCGACGTCGAGCGGGTATCGGCGCGGTGGACGTGCCCCGACGGACACGGCGATATCGCGCGCGGTCATGCGCTGGTCTGCCCGGCGTGCGCGCGTCCGGCGCGGCTGGCGGCGGGCGATGAAATCGTGCTCGAACAACTCGACTTGGAGGTGCCGTGATGTGCGACGCATGTGGATGCGGCGATTCAAACGTGGTCCCGGTTGCGCTGAGCGAACGGGTCCTCGCGGCCAACGACCGCGGCGCGCGGCACAATCGGGAGCACTTCCACGACCACGGGGTGATTGCCGTGAATTTGATGGGGGGACCGGGCGCCGGAAAGACGGCGATCCTCGAAGCGTCGGCGCAAGCGCTTGCCGCGCTCGGGGAGGCCGAGAAGGTCGGCGTGCTGGCGGGCGATCTCGCCACCGATCACGACGCCGCCCGCGTGCGCGCGGCCGGGATTCTCGCCGAATCGATTACCACCGGCTCGGCCTGTCACTTGGACGCCGAGATGGTGCACCGCGGCCTGCATCGCCTTGCGTGGCGATCGCTCGACTTCCTGTTCATCGAGAACGTCGGCAACCTGGTGTGTCCGGCCGTGTACGACCTCGGCCAGGATGCCAACGTCGTGGCGCTGTCAGTGACCGAGGGAGAAGACAAGCCGCTCAAGTACCCCACGATGTTTCAGAAGGCCGACCTCGTGCTGCTGACCAAGACCGACCTGCTGCCGCAACTGCCCGACATCGACGTCGCTCGGATCGCCACGAACCTGTCGCACGTGATGCCGAAGCCGGCCATGATCACGATGTCGGTGCGGACCGGTGAAGGCATCGACCAGTGGATCCAGTGGTTGCACGGTCTGAAGCATCTTCGCGCGTCGATGCGCGCGTCGATCGTCGGACCAGTGTAAGCCGGGCTCTCGTTTGCGAGGAGACCTACCGATGTCGCTCACATTTGCGATTGCGTTCGCCGCCGCCGGGATCGGCGCGTTCCACACTCTCGCCCCGGATCATTGGGTGCCGTTCGCCGCGCTTTCGCGCGCCGAGCGGTGGTCGGCCGGACGCACGGCGCTCGTGACCGTGTTCTGCGGGCTGGGTCACGTCACCGTATCGGTGCTCCTTGGCCTGTGCGGCGTCCTTTTCGGGCTCGGACTCCTCGAGACGTTCGGCCGGCGGCTCGAGGGCGTCGCGGGATTCCTGCTCATCGGTTTTGGCGTGGCCTACGGGCTGTGGGGACTCCATCGCAGCGTCCAATCGCGGTGGCACCATCACGCGGACGCGCTTCCGCACTGGCACATCGGCCATCACGGACATGCGCATCAACACGGGACTCCGAGCGGCGGGCGGATGACGCCGTGGACGTTGTTCCTGCTGTTCTCGGCGGACCCGTGCGTCGCGGTGATCCCGCTCATGTTCGCGTCGGCTCCGCTCGGCTGGACGAGCACGCTCATCGTCGTGGCGGCGTACGAGCTTGCGACGATCGGCACGATGGTGATGCTCGTGCTTCCGGCGCGCGTGGCCGTCACCGCCGTGCGCGGCGTCTGGGCCGATCGGTACGGGGACGCGCTGGCCGGCGGCGTCATCGCCGTCGTGGGTGTCGTGGTCGTCGGGTTGGGCTGGTAGCGCCCGCCCTGCGAGCTCAGAAGCTCCGCACGCATCGGCACGCCATGTAGGCGGGCCCCGCTTTCTTCAGCACGCTGTTGACCCGGCCGTTATACACGACGATGTACGCGCGAGACGCGTCGGCCTCGTCGCTGGTCCACCAGTAGATCACCATGCTGTAGGGATTCCACAGCGGCGCTTCCTTGTCCGGCATCTCGCGATAGCGCGCCTCGTGCGTGGCGGCGTCCCACTCGCCGCCGGCGTTCCGGCCCCTCCAGATCATCGTGCGAACCGTTTCATCGACGCTCGGCAGGCGCCACAGATGCTGCGGCGTTGGCGCGAGCGTTGTGCCGTCGGCCGTGATCCGGTCACACCGGTTCTTTGCTTCGAACCACGAAAGGCCGCGCTCATCCCAGCCAGGCCCTGCGGGCGCCCAGACGAGATCGACGCCGTTGCCGGCGATGTGGCGCATCGAGAGATCGACGGTCGTGGGACGCGTGAGGACACGCCAAGCCGGATAGGCGCCCGAGACGATCGCCGTCGCGAGCGGAATCCACACGACCGTGCGGCGCGCCCATGCGAGAGGGGCCGGCCGTCCGTAGGCGTATAGAACCGCCAGCGCCAGCATCGGCGCCGCGATCAGTGTCACCGCCGCTAGCGGGACGAGCGCCAACACGACGTTGCGCCACAGCTCGTGGAAGTACCAGCCTTCGTAGAAGTTCTCGATGCTGCCCCAGAATGCCCAGAGCCCGGAGAAGACGGTCGAGATCGTGACCGCGATCCATCCGACGGTGTTGCGCGCGCGGGAAGGCACGACCTCGTCCTTCCTCTCCCGTCCTTCTCTTCAGACGCCCGCAGCAACCCGGTTCGATGGAGCCGTCACCTCTGACGGGCGGCGGCGCGTGCCCACTCGGATACGCGCGTCGACGATGCGGCAGCCGTTGCCTGGCGGCAGTGCGATCACCGGATTGAGGTCGAGCTCCAGGATTTCCGGAACCGCCTCGGCGAGGCTGGAGAGCCGCAGCAGAATGTCCCGAAGCGCCTCCAGGTCCGCCGCGGGATGGCCCCGATGTCCCTGCAGGAGAGGGAAGCCGCGGATCTCGTGCAGCAGCTCGTCGGCGTCGACGTCGGTGAGCGGCGCGACGCGGAACCGGACATCGCCGAGGACCTCCACATGGATCCCGCCGAGCCCGAAGCCGATGAGCGCTCCGAAGAGCGGATCGTCGGCGAGGCCGATCATGGTCTCGACTCCGCCCGCGATCATCGGCTGAATCAGGACGCCGTCTATCGTCACCGCCGGAGCGAATCGTCGCGCGCGGGCCACGATCTCGCTGAACGCCCTGCGGACGGCGTGCTCGTTGGCGAGATTGAGCCGAACGCCGCCGATCTCGGTCTTGTGTTGAATCCGACGCGAGCTGAGTTTCGCGGCGACGGGGAATCCGAGCACCGAGGCGAGCGCCGCCGCTTCGTCGGCCGTGTGCGCGACCGCGCCGGCGGCGAGGGGCAGCCCGAATGCGTTCAGCACCGCGGAGACTTCGTCGGTCCCCAGCCAGCGGTCGCCGGGCGCAGCGCCCGCCTCATCGTTGAGCGCCTTGCGGCACACGTCCCGCGCCACGTCGGGGTGGACGTCGTCGAATCCCCAGAAGAGGCCGGGCGGCTGCGCGCGCCACGCGGCGTAGGTGGCGATCTTGCCGAGCGCGCGCGCCGCGTTTTCGGGGAACGCGTACGTCGGGACGTGCTCGCCGCCGACGTCGAGCGGAACAACGTGGCCCGGGTCGGCCATCACGCACGCCAGAATCGGCTTCCGCGTGGCCCCGGCGCGCCGTCCGTCCGCCACCCCGTCGCGGATGGCCGCCTGGATCTCTGCCGACCGTGAGGCGTCGATCGGGGTGAAGATGACGATCAGCGCATCGGACTCGTCGGCCGTGAGCGCCACCTCGATGGCGCGGCGGTAATCGTCGCCGGTCGCCGATGCGACCACATCGATCGGATTGCCGACGCTGGCCCCCGACGGCAGAAAGGCAGCCAGCCGCGCGCGCGTCTCGGCGGAGAACTCAGTGACGGTCAATCCCGCGGCCTCGCAGGCGTCGACGGCGAGAATGCCCGGCCCCCCGGCGTTGGTGACAATGGCGACCCGGCGGCCGAAGGGCAGCGGTTGCGCGTCGAGGCAGGCGGCGATGTCGAACATGTCGTCGATCGTGTCGGCGCGGATGACGCCCGACTGTCGGAACAGCGCGTCCACGGCCATATCGCTCGCGGCCAAGGCGGCCGTGTGGCTGCCGGCCGGGCGCACGCCAGCGCGCGTGCGCCCGGCCTTGACGGCCACAATCGGCTTGCGTCGGCCGATCCGCCGCGCGAGGCGCGCGAAGCGGCGCGGATTTCCAAACGACTCGACGTACAACAGAATGACATTGGTCGAGGGATCGCCCTCCCAGTACTCGAGCAGGTCGTTGCCCGACACGTCGGCCTTGTTGCCGACGCTGACAAACGTCGAGAGGCCGGCCTGCCGCTTGGCCGCGAGCTCGAGAATCGTCAGACCGAGCGCTCCACTCTGCGACGAGAACGCGATGTGCCCCGTCGGCGGAAACACCGGCGAGAACGACGCGTTCAACCGTATGTCCGCCCTCGTGTTCAGGAGGCCCATGCAGTTAGGCCCCACCATCCGCATGCCGTAGCCGCGGGCCTTCTCGACGAGCGCCTGCTGCCGCGCGCGCCCTTCCGCGCCGGTTTCGGCGAATCCGGCGGTGATGACCACCAGCGATTTCACGCCCGCTGTCGCGCAGTCGTCTACCACACTCAAGACGGCCGGCTGCGGGACGACGAGAACCGCCAGATCGACACCCGGCGGGAGGTCGCGGACCGAAGGGAACGCCTTTCGGCCGCCGATCTCGGCCGCGTGGGGATTGATCGGGTAGATCGGACCGCTGAATCCGGCGGCGATTAACCCGTCGAGTACGCGCCGGCCAATGCTCGTGACGTCGCGCGAGGCGCCGACGACAGCGACCGATCGCGGCTCGAGCATCGGGCGAAGCGAAGCGGCGGTCGCCACGCGGCTGCGCTCTTCGGCTGACGCGACGCATTCGAACGACGGCGTCAGTAAGAGCTGTACGTCGACGCAGCCGGGGGCCGACTTCGAGCGGATCTCGAATCCGGAATCGCGGAACACTTCGAGCATATTGCCGTTGTCGCCGGGCGTCGTCGCCTGGAAGCGCCTGAAGCCGCTGGCGGCGGCGAGCACCGCGAGCCGCTCCAGCAGCAGCGTCCCGAGTCCCCTCCCCTGAAAACGATCGTCAACGGCAAACGCCGCTTCCGCGACGCTGGCCGTCAGCGCGGCGTAGGAACCGACGGCAATCAGTCGGACGTCGCCGTCCACGTGGCGTTCGGCGACCAGCGTGACGCTGCGGGCCGGGTCGACCACGTCGTACAGCCGCTCGATCAGGGCGGCCGGCGGTTCGCCCGCAATGAAGAATCGTTTGCGCCGCGACTCGGGTGACAGCTCGTGGAAGAAGCGGCGCATCGCGTTGCGGTCGGCGTCGGTCGCCGCGCGCACGGTCGC
This sequence comes from Acidobacteriota bacterium, assembly GCA_017883165.1. Lineage (GTDB taxonomy): Bacteria > Acidobacteriota > Vicinamibacteria > Vicinamibacterales > CAVVIG01 > JADGOC01. The sequence continues at coordinate 11,050 of JADGOC010000062.1, read as the reverse complement.
CACCGAGCCGTCGCGGAGCACGACCCGCGGTGCGTGGACGTCGTCGACGGCCGGCAACGTCGGAGAGATGCGATGCCTGTTCATGCCTTGGCCACGACAGCGAGGGCATCGGGCACCACGAATTCACGCTCGGGCTGGCGCACCGTGAGCACCGGACACGGCGCGGTGCGCACGACCCGCTCGGCGATGCTGCCCATCAGCAGATGCGCGACGGCACCGCGGCCGTGAGTCCCCAAGACGATCAGGTCGATTTGATGGGTCTTGGCGTATTCGACGATCGAGGTCGCGGGGGCGTCCGACGTGAGCAGCACGACGGTCGAGGGCGTGTCGGCGTCGAGGCGCTCCTCGAGTTGCTTGCGTGCCGCGTCGTCGATGTCCTTCTGCAGATCCGGGAAAACCGTGACGTAGGCGTCGCCGCCCACGGCCTTCATGTACACGTTCTCGGTGACATGGAGGAGGTGCAACCTCGCGCCGAACGTGCGCGCGAGCGCGCGGCCATAGGTGAGAGCCGCGTTCGACGCTTCGCCGAAATCGGTGGCGACCAGGATCTTGTTCATCAGAATCATGACGGACCTCTCAGGAAATCGGCAGCGGTTTGTGATGCGTGCGCTGCCAGGATTGCAAAACCTTGAGGTAGTTGCCGCGTTCGAAGGCTTCCGGGTCTGGGCATCGCGACAGGCTCATGCTCCCGCGCAACTGAGTGAGCGATTCGTACTCGTGCTCCTCGGCCCATTGGGAGAACGCCTGCCGGATGTACCCGAGATGCGCCGGCCCGTGCAACAGCAGCGCCGACACGATCTGCACGACGTCGGCGCCGGCCATGATCGCCTTCACGGCGTCGATCGGCTCGTGCACCCCGCCGCTGGCGGCGATCGACACCGGCGTCCGCCCGAACAGCACGGCGAGCCAGCGCAGCCGGAGCAGCAGCTCGGAGGAATCCGACAGCTGCAGTTTGGGCACCGTCTCGAGCGTCTCGGGATCGATGTCGGGCTGGTAGAACCGGTTGGCCAGGATCACGCCGGCCGCGCCGAGGCGGCTCAGCTGCCACACCATGTTGGGCAGCGAAGAGTAGAACGGCGAGAGCTTCACGGCCAGCGGAATCGTGATCGATTCCTTCAGAACCGCGACGATGTCGATGACGCGCCGCTCGACCGTGGCGCCGTCCTCGCGTAGGTCTGTCGCGACGTGATAGAAGTTCAGCTCGAGCGCGTCGGCGCCGGCGTGCTCGATGAGACGTGCGTACTCGAGCCAGCCTTCGGCCGTCGTGCCGTTCAGCGATGCGATGACCGGCACGTGGACGCGCCGCTTGATCCGCGCCAGGTGCGCGAGGTACCGCTCCGGCCCCAGCGCGTATTCGCTGGCTGCGGGAAAATACGACTGCGCTTCAGCCGATGACTCGGCGTACGCGCGCGCCAGCCCCGACCGCTCGCTCACAATCTGCTCCTCGAAGAGCGAGTGCATCACGATGGCGGACGCGCCGGCGTCCTCCAGACGCATCACGACATCGAGGTCGTCGACGAGCGGCGAGGCGCCCGGCATGAACGGGTTCGCGAGCTCGAGCCCGAGATAGCGCGTGGTGAGATCCATCGTCATCCTCTAATGGGTCGTGCCGCCGGCGATCGGGTGCGCGCCGCGCCGGGCCAGCTCTTCGTACAGGGCGAGACGACGGCGGATCTGCTGTTGCGCCTGGGCCACGAGCGCGCGGTAGCGGTCCGGATCCTGCTGGGCCGTGAGCTGGAAGCGCGTCTCGCTGGCCATCAGCTTCGCCACGTCGACTTTGGGCGCCAGAGAATCCACGACGAGCGGCGGATCGCCGGCCTCGGTTCGCCGGGGATCGTACCGATAGAGCGGCCAGTAGCCCGACTCGGCGGCCAGCTTCTGGTGCTCGATGCCGAACGCCATGTCGTACCCGTGCGCGATGCAGTGGCTGTAGGCGATGATGAGCGACGGCCCAGGGTACGCCTCGGCCTCGATGAATGCTTTCAGCGTCTGCGCATCCTTCGCGCCAAACGCCACTTGAGCGACGTATACGTGGCCGTAGGCCATCGCCATCAGACCGAGATCCTTCTTTCCACCGGTCTTGCCGGCCACGGCGAACTTCGCCGCGGCGCCGGTCGGCGTCGATTTCGATTGCTGTCCGCCGGTGTTGGAGTAGACCTCGGTGTCGAGCACGAGGACGTTGACGTTGGCCCCACTCGCCAGCACGTGGTCCAGGCCGCCGTAGCCGATGTCATACGCCCAGCCGTCGCCGCCGACGATCCAGACGCTCTTTTTCACGAGAGCGTCGCCGATCGTATTCAGCTCTCGCGCGTGCGCGTGCTCCACCTGCGTGAGATGGCTGCGGAGTTCCTCGACGCGCGCGCGCTGCGCCTGAATCCCGGCTTCGGTGCCCTGGTCGGCGGAGAGCAAGCGATCCACGAGCCCCGATGGCAGCGCGGATGCAAGCTCGCCGACGAGCATGCGCGCGCGCGTCTCGTGCTGATCGAGCGCGAGCCGCAGACCGTAGCCGAATTCCGCGTTGTCCTCGAACAGCGAGTTGGCCCAGGCGGGTCCGCGCCCGTCTTTGTTGACCGTGTACGGCGTGGTCGGCAGGTTGCCACCGTAGATCGAGGAGCAGCCGGTCGCGTTCGCCACGACGAGGCGATCGCCGAAGAGCTGCGTCATGAGCTTGATGTACGGCGTCTCGCCGCAGCCGGCGCAGGCGCCGGAGTATTCGAAGAGCGGCTGCAGGAATTGCGTGCTCTTCACGTCAGGCCGCACGGCCGTGCGATCGGCTTCAGGCAAGTCCAGGAAGAACGTGTAATTGTCCCGCTCGGTTTCGCGCAGCGGCGCCTGCGGCGCCATGTCGATCGCCTTGTGGCGGGGATTGCCCTTGTCCTTGGCGGGACACATCATCACGCACAGGGAGCAGCCCGTGCAGTCCTCCGGCGCGACCTGCACGGTGTAGTGTCCGGTGAAATCCGGTCCTTTGTACGGGACGCTCTTGAACGCCGCCGGCGCGTCGGTCAGACGGTCTGGATCGTAGACCTTCACGCGAATCGCCGCGTGCGGGCAGACGAGCGCGCACTTGTTGCACTGAATGCAGAGGACCGCGTCCCACACCGGGATCTCGGTCGCGACGTTGCGCTTCTCCCACTGCGCCGTGCCCATCGGCCACGTGCCGTCCACCGGAAAAGCGCTCACCGGCAGCCGATCGCCCTGGTTGGCGAGCATCACGGCCGTGACGCGCTTGACGAAGTCGGGGGCGCGGTCGGGAATGAGCGCCGGGAGCCGATACGAAGCCGTCGGCGACGCAGGCACGGCCACCTCATGGAGGTGGGCGAGGGTCGCATCGACCGCTTCGTAATTTCGCTGCACGACCGCGTCGCCGCGCTTCTTGTAGGTCTTCTCGATGGCCTCCTTGATGCGCACGATCGCCTGATCGCGCGGCAGCACACCGGAGATCGCGAAGAAGCACGTCTGCATGATCGTATTGATGCGCGTGCCCATGAAGGTCGCCTTGGCCACGGCGTACGCGTCGATCACGAAGAGCCGGAGGCGCTTCTGGACGATCTGCTCCTGGATCTCGAACGGCAGCTCGTCCCACACGTCGTCGGGCCCAAACGGGGCGTTCAGCAGGAACACGCCGCCCGGCTCGGCATACGAGAGCACATCGTACCGCTCGAGGAAGCTGTACTGATGACAGCCGACGAACGAGGCCTGCGAGATGAGATAGGGCGCGCGAATCGGCCGCGGCCCGAAGCGCAGGTGGGAAATGGTCACCGCGCCCGACTTTTTCGAGTCGTACACGAAGTAACCCTGTGCGTGCTGGCCGCCGTCTTCGCCGATGATCTTGATCGAGTTCTTGTTGGCGCCGACCGTGCCGTCGGCGCCGAGGCCGAAGAACACGGCACGCACGGTCTCGGCCGGCTCGACCTGGAATGTCTCATCCACCGCCAGCGACAGCCCCGTCACGTCGTCCACAATTCCGACGGTGAAGTGCCGCTTCGGCGCGTCTTTCGCGAGCTCGTCGAAGACCGCCTTGACCATCGCCGGCGTGAACTCCTTGGACCCGAGGCCGTAGCGGCCACCGATGACGCGCGGCATCATCGCGAAGGGCGCCGCGCCTTCGGCGATCGCTTCCGCGAGCGCCGTCACGACGTCCTGATAGAGCGGTTCGCCAATCGCGCCCGGCTCCTTCGTGCGATCGAGCACCGCGATGGATTGAACCGTCGGCGGCAGCGCCGCCACGCAGTCGGCCACGCTGAACGGCCGGAACAACTTGACCGTTAGGACGCCGACCTTCGCGTCGCGTCCCAGGGCGTCGCACGTGGCCTCGACGGTCTCGGCGCCCGACCCCATGATCACGATGACGCGCTCGGCATCCGGCGAACCGTGGTATTCGAACAACCGATGCGTGCGTCCCGTGAGCGCCGCGAACCGGTCCATCGCGCCCTGGACGATCTGGGGCGTCGCGGCGTAGTAACCGTTGACGGCCTCACGGCCCTGGAAGAACACGTCGGGGTTCTGCGCCGAGCCGCGCAGCACGGGACGGTCGGGCGTCAGCCCGCGCGCGCGCGCCGCGTCGACGAAGCGGTCGTCGATCATCGCCCTGACGATGGAGGATTCGAGCGTCGACACCTTCTGCAGCTCGTGCGACGTGCGGAAGCCGTCGAAGAAATGCAGAAACGGCACGCGCGACTCGAGCGTCGCGGCGTGGGCGATGAGCGCGAGGTCCTGCGCCTCCTGTACCGACGACGAAGAGAGCAGGGCGAAGCCTGTGGTGCGGACCGCCATCACATCGCTGTGATCGCCGAAGATTGACAGCGCGTGCGTGGCGACGGCGCGCGCAGACACATGAAAGACCGCTGGCGTGAGCTCGCCGGCGATCTTGAACATGTTCGGAATCATCAGCAGCAGCCCCTGGCTCGCCGTGAAGGTCGTGGCCAGGCCGCCACCTTGAAGCGCTCCGTGCACCGCCCCGGCCGCGCCCGCCTCGCTCTGCATCTCGACCACGGACGGGACCGATCCCCAGAGGTTCGGACGTCGGGCCGCCGCCCAGGCATCGGCCGCTTCTGCCATCCCAGACGATGGCGTGATGGGATAAATCGCAATGACGTCGCTCAATTGATACGCGATCGCCGCGCACGCGTCGTTTCCATCGACTGTTGCCCAGACTCCTTGCATGGCTGAGGCACAGTGCAACGGGCGTGCTCATCAAATATGGCAGGAAACCAGCGGCTCATGGCCAGAAGTGCCGACAATCCGGCAGTGATACTGGCGGGTTGTCGTCGGTCTGGCCCAAGAGTCGCATCGAAGCGCGAAATCGGGCCAATGGTCAGAATATGGTCGTGGCGGAGGACTTGCGTACGTCCTCCACCGGAGCATGTCGCTCAACCCCTGCGAGCTCGAAATCGACCTGTTCTGCCGCGGGATGCGCGTCCCCGATCACGTCTCGTTGGCCGGCGCACGAGGTGTGTCCAGAACACGAGCCGGCCTCGGATCGGGCCTCGAGCTCGTGATTCCGGTCGGATCGCGGCTGAAGGAAGAAATCTGGATCAACGTTCCCGTGGCGGAGCGATTCGCGACCGTGTCGCCCTACCGGCTCGACGGCGGGCCGGCTGACGGCTATCGCCTCATCGACGAACGCACCGGAACGGAATATCCGGTGCGCCTGCCGCCGGAACCGCCCTGGTACGAGCGGTTGACGTCGCGCGACGTCCCGATGAACCGCATTGGCGTGATGCAAGGCACTGCGCTGGGGATTTACATCAACCGTGTCTGTGCGTTCTGGGATTACCGGCCGCCGCTCAATTGCCGCTTCTGCACCACCGGACAGAACGTCGGCGCCAACGAAGCGAGCGACAAGGCGCTGTCCGATGTGATCGAGACCTGCTGGGCCGCCCGCGAGGAATCGGGCACGACCTTCGTGCATCTCAACGGCGGATTCCAAGGATCGCGCGGGATCGAGTTCGCGCTGCCGTACGTGACCGCGATCAAGGAGCGCGTCGGCATGCTCGTTGGGGTCCAGCTGGCGCCGGAGCGCGACTTCACGCGCTACGACGCGCTCATCGCCGCGGGCGTGGACCACCTGTCGTTCTGCCTCGAGTTCATGGATCCGGACTGGTTCGCCCGCATGTGTCCGGGCAAGGCGCGCGTTCACGGCCAGCAACTGTTCCTCGACGCGATCGCGTACTGCAGTGCCCGCATGCCGCGCGGCGCCGTGTCGGGCGAGATCATCGCTGGCCTCGAGCCCTACGATCGGACGCTGGAGGCCATCGATCGAATCGTGAGTCTCGGGGCGTTCCCGACGGTGTGCATTTTCCGTCCAACCGTGGGGTCGGACCTGGAGGACTGGCCCTCGCCTGGCTACGAGGAAATGCGCAAGGTCATGGCGCATGCGTACGACGCGTGCCGGCGCCGCTGGATCCCCATCGGGGCCGCGCCGAACATCGAGACGAGTCTTGTCGTGAACCCCGACGACGCGGCCATGCTGGTCGAGCGCACGGCAGGCTTCTACTGTTACGAGGCATTCCGCGCGGTGGCGAGAGTCGTGGCGCGGCCGCTGTTCCACCACCGGCTTCAACCGCGGGTGTCGCCGCCGGGGCACTGAGCGAGCGTGGCGGAGCCGCAGACCCGGAAGGCCGAGACCGGGTCAGGTGGCGGAAATCCGGCAGTTAATCGAATTGCCCTCGGTATCTGATGGCACGTCGATTGCAAGCCTTACCAAGATTACTCCGTCTCGTGACCCCCCCTTTCCAAAACTTGGAGGTTCGTTTGAAGTCATTGATCGCGATTGTATGCGGCGTCGTATTGTCGGCGTTCGCTTTGCCGGCTCTCGCTTCGGCGCAGGAGGTCCATGCGGCTTCCAGCAAGAAGATTGAGGTTCATTTCTCGACTTCAATCGTCATGGGTGCCAAGACGCTCGAGACGGGCGACTATTACCTCCAGTGCCGGGTCATTGACGGTGCGCACTATCTCGTGGCGACGTCGGTTGTCGGTGACGTTGAGGCCGCGCGCGTCCCCTGCAAGCCTGAGACGCTCGACAAGAAAGTCCAGGAGTCGGAATTCCGAACGACACCGCGTACCGATGGCGCGCAGGTTCTGACCAGCGTGCGGTTCAAGGGCGAAACCGTGGCCCACACGGTCGCGGTTAGTTGACCACGCAGGTCATCCCGGCCGGCGATCTCATGACCGTTCACCCGAAAGGGATCCGCGCGCGCGTGCTGCTGACGTCGGTGTTCGGCCCGTACACTCAGGACGACGAGTACGGCAGCCGAACGATCAATCCGATGGAGCTGTATCACAACCAGGTGACACGCGAGCAGGGTCCCTTCTCCATCCGGATGTCCCATCGGTCGTGGGGCATCATGCTGATTCAGCACAACATCTCGGCGCCCTCGACCGTGCTTGATTTCCCGACGCGCGAGCGATTCATCGAGGAGATCACGCAGCACGCGTACGACGTGATCGGCATCTCCGGCATCGTCGTCAACGTGGGGAAAGTCCGCGAGATGTGCCGGCTCGCACGCCTCCATTCGCCCGGGTCGCAGGTCGTCGTCGGCGGCCACGTCACGGCAATTCCCGGGATCGAGCAGCTCGTGGACGCCGATCATTTCGTCAAAGGGGATGGGATCAGCTGGTTCCGCGCGTACCTCGGCGAGCCGGTCGACGCGCCCATTCAGCATCCGATCGTGCCCTCGTCGTTCGGCAATCGGTTAATGGGCCTTCGAGGTCCGCGTGGCATGGGCAACCCCGCCACCACCATCATTCCGTCAGTCGGCTGTCCGCTCGGGTGCAATTTCTGCACGACCTCCGCGTTTTTCGGTGGGAAGGGAAACTTCCTCAACTTCTACGAACGCGGCGAGGATCTGTTTCGCGTCATGTGCGAGAGCGAGGCGGAGCTGGGCGCGTCGTGTTTCTTCATGATGGACGAGAACTTCCTGCTCTATCGCCGCCGCGCAATCGAGCTGCTGGAGTGCATGAAGAAGCACCAGAAGCCGTGGTCGATGTTTGTGTTCTCGTCGGCGAATGCGATTGCCAAGTACGAGATGCGTGAGCTGGTCGAGCTCGGCGTCGTCTGGGTGTGGCTCGGCCTCGAGTCGCCGCAGAGCGTGTACACGAAGCTGGACGGCACCGACACGCGTGCGCTCACCCGCGAGCTGCAATCGCACGGTATCCGTGTGCAGGGATCGACGATCATCGGCCTCGAGCATCACACGCCGGAGAACATCGCGGCCGAAATCGAACACGCGGTCAGCCACGCGGCCGACTGCCATCAGTTCATGCTGTATACGCCGGTGCCCGGTTCCCCGCTCTACGCGCAGACTGCGCGCGAAGGCCGGCTGCGGACCGATGTCGAGTTCGCCGACATCCACGGGCAATCCACCTTCAACTTCACGCATGCTGCGCTCCCAGCCGACTCCGCGAAACCGCTGCTCGACGGCGCGTTCCGCCTCGATTACGAGCGGAACGGGCCGAGCATGTACCGCTTGATCGAGACGATGATGAAGGGCTGGCGCCGGTATCACGACGATCCCGATGCGCGCGTGCGCGCCCGGTTCGCCATCGAGGGGCGGCAGCTGGCCGGCGGCTACGGTGCGGCGCTGTGGGCGATGGAGCGGTATCTGCGGCGATCGAATCGAGAGGTGAGCGACCGGATTCGCGCGTTGCGCCTCGACATCGAAACGACCTTCGGCACCACCTGCCGTCTCATCGATCGCGCCGTCGGACCGGTGCTGCACTGGGCGGCGCGGTTCGATGCGCGTTTCTTTCCCCACGGCCGGCCGCTCGAGCCGCAGACCTTCGTCGATCGCCGGAACTGGACGTGAACCGCGGCGACGTCCAGCACACCACATCCGGTGTCGGGAATCCGGCAGTGACCCGGGCACATTGGCGGTGGCAGAGGGCACGCCGCTTGCGAGTGCTCATCACTCGTTGACGAGGGAACCGTGACACACGTCGTCGCCCCAAGGGGATTGAGCGAGGCCTAGGAGACCGCCATGCTGGATCGGCAGAAGCTTGAAACCATCCTCGTGCGGCGCTTTCCGGGCGCGACGCCAGACCAGGTCGCGGTCTCGGCGAACGCCATCATGGGGCTCGATGACGAGTGGGAGGAAGTGCCGTGCCACGATTTCCAGGAACTGGCGACCCAGAGCGCGGACGGCGCTGAGTTCCGGGTCCTCCGGCGCCGGCCGGTCTGACCGGCGCTCGCCGGGAATCCGGCGGTCGCGTCGTATTCGGCAGGAAACCGGGCGGGATTGGCGCGGTACCGGATTTGCCTTTGGCAGGATCATGAGCGGATCCAACGCCAGCCAGGCACTTTACGATCGGTTCGACGCCATCCGCCGCGCCGAGCTCGAACGTCTCAAGAAGAAACTGGGCGGCCTCACCGAAGCGGATCGCCAGTTCGTCCATCAGATCACCACCGACGTCGTCGACGCGCTCGCGCGCGGCCCGCAGACGGCGCTCGCGCAAAACCCGCCGTCGATCGCCATCGAAGCTCTCGTCCGCCTCTTCGCGCTCGAAGTCTGACGCCACACCCGGCGCGCCCGTCGTGATCGGGGGCCGCGGATCGACCATCGACTGGCCGCGCCCAACGTCTTACGGCCTGACGACGTTCGATTTCAGCCGCGCGTCAGCCACCAGCTCGCGCACGCCTGCCGCGTTCGGGTAGTCGGGCGTCGTGGCCAGCAGCTTCTCCCAGGCCGTGATCGCGCCGGCGTAATCGTGCTTGCCGTCGGCGCGCACGATACCGACGTTGAACAGCGTCTGCGCGTGGGTGGGGGAGGTCTTCAGTGAACGTTCGTACTGCGCCAGCGCGTCGTCTGGGCGGCCGGCGTACCACAGCGCGGTGCCGAGATCAGTGCTGACGTTGACGTCCGACTCGTTCAGCGCAAACGCGTGCTGATAGAAAGGAATGGCTTCGTCGTAGCGGCGCGCGTCGTACAGCAGGTTGCCGGCCTTGACGGCCGACTCCAGATTCTTCGGGTCGCGCGTCAGGATGTCGCGATAGGCCCGCAGCGCGCTTTCGTCGACAAGCGGCGCCGCCGGCGCGCTGGACGGTGCCGCCGCGGCCGTCTGCACCGGCACGCCGGTTCCAGGGCGAGTCCCCGCGACGGCCAGCATGTAGCCCCCCAGCCCGCCGACGATGAGCGTGCAGACGGCGTACAGGATCCAGGAGTACTTCTGCTCGTCTTCGTAGGTTTCACGCATGCCGGACGCCAAAGCACGTCGTGTGCCGGATGAATCGCCGGATTGCCGGCGGCGGTCTACCGCGGTGCTGGCAGCAGCAGGGTGACGACGGTGCCGCCGGCGCCGGGGGTATCGATGTAGATCTCTCCACCATGCGCATCGATGATGCGCTTGGCGATCGGCAAGCCGAGACCCGTGCCGCGATGCTTGGTCGTGAAGAACGGATCGAACGCTTTCTCGCGCACGTCGACCGGCATCCCGGGGCCCTGGTCGGCGATCGCCATCCGGCAGCATCCGTCCCCATTCGACATCGTCACGTCGATGGCTCCGCGTCCGTCCATCGCTTGCGCCGCGTTGATGAGGACGTTCTGGAAGACGATCTGGAGTTGCTCCGGATCGGCCTGCACGATCGAGCAGCGGCCGGTGATACGAATCTCGACGGAGGCGAGTGATGGGTCGCGCCGGATCAGATCGGCCGTCCTCCAGACGACCGCCTGCAGGTCGACCGCTTCGGCGCGGATCTGGCGCGGACGCGCGAACACCAGCAGATCCTCGACGATGCCGTTCAGCCCGTCGAGCCGTGCGATGATATCGCCCATCACGGCACGATCGCGCTGCTCGGCGGGCATGCGCGACACGATGACCTGCAGCGCGCCGCGGATGCCGGCAATCGGGTTCTTCACCTCGTGTGCGACGACCGCCGCCATCGCCCCGAGCCGGGCGAGCGCCGCCTGTTCACGCAGCAGCTCCTCCTGCCGCTTGCGCTCGGTGATTTCGTAGCGGATCGCCATGTACTGATATGGCTTGCCGCGGGCATCGAGGAACGGCACGATCGTCGTATCCACCCAGTAGATCGAGCCGTCCTTGGCGCGGTTGC
>JADGOC010000005.1 GCA_017883165.1 Acidobacteriota bacterium | reverse complement strand
CCCATCAACCCATCAGCCCATCACTCCGTCACCAGATTCACCTTCAGGCTTTATCTTCCCTGCCGTACCTGTCCTCAAGCCTGACCACATCATCCAGCTCCGGCGTCGAGACTTCGAAGATATCGCTGTCTTCGAGCGCCGTCATGCGATGGACGGTCATCGGCGTGATGTGGACGCGGTCGCCCGGATGCATCTCGCGCTTGACGAGATCCGTGCCCCGCTCGGCGATCTCGAAGAGCAACCGCCCGGAGTGGAGGTAGATCGTCTCGTCCTTGCGATTGTGATACTGGAGGCTCAGGGCGTGGCCGGCGTTCACGTGAATCAGCTTGCCGACGTAGCGATCGGTCTTCGCCCAATGCAGTTCGTAGCCCCAGGGTTTCTCGACTCGTGTGACGTCGCCGTTCACGCGTTCACTCTCCCGTCAACGTCAGCCGGCCGAGTGCGGCCAGCAGCTCGTGTTCGATTTCGTCCACCGTCGGCAGACGCAGGACCCGGCGGGCGAGCGCCCGCATGTCGTCGCTCCTCACTTCGGCGAGCACCTGTTTCGCGACGGCGATCGCCCCCGGCGTCATGCTGAACTCGGTCAGGCCGAGCCCGACGAGCAGCGTCAGCAGCGCCGGATCGGACGCCATCTCGCCGCAGAGCGACACCGGAATGCGCTGGCGCGAAGCCGCGCGGCGCACCATCACGATCATCCGGAGAATGGCCGGGTGCAACGGTTCGTACAGCGCCGACACCCGCTCGTCGGCACGATCGACCGCGAGGCAGTACTGAATCAAATCGTTGGTGCCGATGGTGAAGAAGTCCACTTCGCGCGCCAGGAGGTCCGCCGTGTACGCCGCCGCGGGAATCTCGATCATCACGCCGATGGGCACGCGCGGCACGACCTCGCCGCGACGCGTGAGCTCGGCGGCCGCATCCGCCACCATCTGCCGCGCCTGCCGGAGCTGCTCGACGCCCGACACAAACGGAAACATGATGCGCAGCCGCCCATGCCGCGCCGCGCGAAGGAGTGCCCGCAGCTGGACCTGAAAGAGCTCCGGGCGCGTGAGGCTCAGACGCAGGCCGCGCAGCCCCTGCCGGCTCCCCCGCTGCTCGTCGGCCACCCAGCCGCCGCCGAGCGCGGTCCGCGCGGACCGCGACGCCAACTGATCTTCGTCGACGTCGAAGGTCCGCACTGTCACGGAGCCGGGCGCCATCCCCTCGAGCATGCCGCGATAGACCTCGTACTGTTCGTCCTCATCGGCCGCGTCTTCGGTGCCGGGGACGCCGGAGGCCCCCGAGACCGCAGCCGCCAACAGGAACTCCGATCGATACAGCCCGATCCCTTCGGCGCCGGCGTACCGCGCGGCGGCGAGGTCGTCGGGAAACTCGATATTCGCATCGAGCCGGATGCGCAGGCCGTCGGCCGTGATCGCGGGACGCCGCCGGTCGGCGTCGGCGGCCGCCGCCGGCCGGCGATCCTCGCCGTGATGCGTCGCGCGCTCGAGCGTCTCGGCGTCCGGGTCGAGGATGATCTCGCTGCCGGTGCCGTCGACGACGACGAGTTGTCCCGGCTGCACGATCTGGCTGGCGTTGTGCAGGCCGACGACCGCCGGCACTTCGAGGGATCGCGCGAGGATCGCGGTGTGATACGTACGGCTGCCCGCGTCGGTGGCAAAGCCGCGCACCTTTGTCCAGTCCACCTGGGCGGCGAGCGACGGCGTGAGCTCGTCGGCGATGAGCACCGACGATTCGTCGAGTTCGCGCAGCAGATCGCGCGGCGTCGACACGCCCTGCCGCAGGTTCATCTTCATGCGTCCCACGAGATCGGCCACGTCGCCCTTGCGCTCGCGCAAGTACGGATCCGCGACCTCGTCGAACACCGCGCTGAACTCGTCGAACACCTGCTGCACAGCCCACTCGGCGTTCACGCGCTGTCCGCGCACGATCTCCGCGGCGCGCGGCACGAGCATCGGATCGTCGAGCATGAGGAGCTGCGCGTCGAAGAGCGCGGCCAGCTCAGGCCCGCGGCGTCTGGCGACGCGGCTGCCGATGTCGGTGAGCTGCTCCCGCGACCGCCCGCGGCTCTGCTCGAGCCGCGCGACCTCGTGCTCGACGCGCGCCGGCGCGATCTGATAGCGCAACACCTGCGCGCGCTGGATCAGGATCACGGCGCGGCCCGAGACGACGCCCGGCGAGACGCCGATGCCGGCTAGACGCCGCACGGGTCCTCGCCAAATCCGGATTCGACGAGGGCCGACAGCGCGTCCACGGCGTCCCGCTCGTCGGCGCCCTCGGCGCTGATGACGATCACCGACCCGCACGCCGCAGCCAGCAGCAGAATGCCCATGATGCTCTTGCCGTCCATCTCCCGCGCCTCGCGCTTCACGCGGACGTGCGCCTGAAACCGCGCCGCGAGGTGCACGAACTTCGCCGCCGCGCGCGCGTGCATCCCGAGCTGATTGACGACGGTGACCGTGCGCGACATCACGGGGCGACCTTCTCCCCGCGCAGAAAATCGGACGCCACCCAGATCGCCGCCCGCCCATCGTCGCGAATCTGGCGCGCGACGCCGAGCAGGTCCGACGAGCTGCTCAGGCTGGCCAGTTTGATGAGCATCGGCAGATTGACGCCGGTGATCACCTCGAGCCGGTCCTTCTCGATGAACGTCATGCCGAGATTGGACGGCGTGCCGCCGAACATGTCGGTGAGCAGCAGGACGCCGGCGTCGCTGCGGACGCGCTCGATCGCCTGCACGATGTCCTCCCGCGCGTCGTTCACCTCGTCGTGCCAGCCGATCGACACGGCGGTGAAGCGCGGCAGGTCGCCGACGATCATCTCGGCGGCGTTCACCAGCTCGGTGGCGAGCTGCCCGTGCGTGACGACGACCACACCAATCATAGCGGCGTCTGTGTATCTTAGCCGGTACCCAGGCTGTAAAGAAGCAGCATCAGCACCGTCAGCGTGATCGACACGTACATCCAGTTGCGCTGTCTCACGAAGCCCGCCGCGGAGAACGCCACGCGGGCGATCGGCGTGGCAATGAGCACGAGCAGCCCCAGTTGAATCAAACCGCGGCCGCTCCCCGACCTCATGTCGCCGAAGATTCCGCTGACCGATCGCAGGTCTCCTGGTTCACCGTGGAACGTGCGGTAGTCTGGAACCGATTGCCCATGCCTGGCCAGGAACACCGCCGCTCCGCACACGACAATGAGCGCCGACAGCACCACGCCCGCGCGCAGGACGTGGCCGAGCAGCGCGTCGAATTCTTCGTCCGTCCACGCCGCGGGCGGTCCGTTCACGTCACAACCTTCCCATCGCGCCGCTGTAGAGCATCTCCACGGCGAGCGCGATGATGACCCACATGAACGTGGTGCGCAGCCAGCCGGTCTTCGCGACGGTCAACAGGCGGGCGCCCACGGTTGAACCAACCAGCACTCCCAACACCACGGGCATCGCGAGGCCGGGATCGATATACCCGCGGTGGAGGTAGATGCCCGCGCTCGCGGCGGCCGTCACGCCGATCATGAAGTTGCTGGTCGTCGTCGAGACCTTGAATGGAAGCCGCATGGCCTGGTCCATCGCGAGCACTTTGACGGCGCCCGAGCCGATGCCGAGGAGCCCGGACAGCACCCCGGCGATGTACATCAGGCCGAAACCGGCGGGAACATGCCGGACGTGGTACGGCCGCTCGCCTTCAGGCGTCGGATAGACCGAGTCGAGCTGCAGCGCGACGGCCAGGCGATCCGGCGGTTGCCGGTCCACCGCGTCGTCGCCGCGATGACCGGTCAGATACGCGGAGTACATCAGGACCAGTCCGAACACGATCGCGAGGCCATTCGCCGGCACGTGCGGCGCCAGCATCGCGCCGCAGAGCGCGCCCACCGTCGTCGCGATTTCGAGCACCATGCCGACCTTGATGTTGGAATACCCCTCCCGCACATAGGTCGCCGCCGCGCCGGACGAGGTGGCAATGACGGAGACGAGCGAGGCGCCGATCGCGTAGCGAATGTCCACGCCGAACGCGATCACCAGCAGGGGGACGATGACCACGCCGCCGCCGAGGCCGGTGAGCGCGCCGACGAGCCCCGCGAGGCACGAGCCAAGGGCTAACACGACCGTGAACGTGGCAACCGTCACTCGCGACCACGCATCGACGGCGCCCGCTCAGACATGCGCGATATCCCGATGACGGACGCGCACGCGCACGCCGGTGAGATCGGACAAGCCGCGCCGCAGCCGTTCCGCGATCATGACCGACCGGTGCCGGCCGCCCGTGCAGCCGATCGCGACCGTGAGATAGCTCTTACCCTCGGCGACGTAGTACGGCACGACGAAGCGCAGATACTTTTCGAGCCGGTCCATGAAGTCGCGCGCCGACGCGTCTTTTTCCATGAATTGCGCGACCGCTCGATCGCGCCCGGTCCGGCGGCGCAGCGTCGGCACGAAATGCGGGTTCGGCAGACACCGCGCGTCGAACACGAGATCGGCGTCGACCGGGACGCCGAACTTGTATCCAAAGCTGAGCAGCGTGATCATCAGCCGCGCCCGCGAACGATCGCGCGAGACGCTCATGAAGAACTGCCGCAACTCGTGCACCGTCATGTCCGACGTGTCGACAATCTCATCGGCGAGGTCGCGAATCGCATGCATCCGCGACCGTTCCTCGCGGATGCCCTCGGTGACCGACCGGTCCGGCGCGAGCGGATGCGGCCGGCGCGTCTCACTGAACCGCCGCACGAGCGTGACGTGGCTCGCCTCCAGGAAGATGAGGACAGGATTGAGCCGCGGCGTCTTCCGCAGCCGCTGGAAGATTTTCGGAAACTGCGACAGGAAATTCCCCTCGCGCACGTCGACGACAATGGCGACCTTGCCGATGTCGCCGCCAGCCCGGAGCGACAGTTTCGCCAGCGTGGGAATGAGGGTCGTGGGCAGGTTGTCGACGCAGAAGTAGCCAAGATCCTCGAGGGCGCGAATCGCCTGCGACTTGCCCGAACCCGAGAGCCCGGTCAGCACGATGAAGGGATGGCCCGCCTTGCGGCGTTTCACGGCGATCCTCCGGGCTCGAGCTCTTCGTCGTCTTCTTCCTCGCGGGGCGGTGTCTCGTTGCCGGACGCCGCTCGGGAAGATCCTGGGCCCCCTGGGACGTTGCGGAGCGTCTGATCGAGCCGCTCGGCGAACGCGCGTGCGGCGTGGTGGCCGCGCGCACGCAGCAGCTGGTTCCGCGCGGCAACCTCCACCAGAATCGCGATATTGCGCCCCGGCGCGACCGGCATGCGAATGAGCGGGACGCGCAGCCCGAGGACCTCGTGGAAGTCGTCGTCGAGCCCGAGCCGCTCGTACTCGCGCGTCTGATCCCATCGCTCGAGCTGCACTACCAGCTCGATGCGCTTGGACGAGCGGGTGGACGCGATGCCGAAGAGATCCTTCACGTTGATGAGGCCCAGGCCTCGCAGCTCCATGTGATGCCGCGTCAGCTCCGGGCAGGTGCCGATCAGAATCGTCTCCGCGCGGCGCCGGATCTCAACCGTGTCGTCGGCCACGAGCCGGTGCCCGCGGACGATCAAGTCGAGCGCGCATTCGCTCTTGCCGATCCCGCTCTCGCCGACGATCAGCACGCCGAGACCGAGGATGTCCATCAGCACGGCGTGCGCGACCGTGCGCTCGGCGAGCGTGTCCTCGAGATACGCGGTCAGCTTGGCGATCGCCGCCGGTGTGATGACCGGCGTCTTGAGCAGCGGCAGCGCGGCGCGTTCCGCTTCGAGCACCACCGCCGCGGGCGGTGTGAACCCGCCGGTAATCAAGACGCAGGGGAAATCGCTCGTCAGCGCCAGGCGCAGCGCCTGGACGCGCGCGGCTTCGTCGAGCCGTTCGAGATAGCGAATCTCGCTCTCGCCGAAGATCAGCACCCGGCCCGGCCTGAGATACTCGTGATACCCGGCGAGCGCGAGACCGGTTTTCTGGATGTAGGGACTGGTGATGAGGCGATCGCGCCCGGCCGCTCCGGCCAGCAGCTCGAGCGGCAGGCCGAAGGACTCGGGACGGCTGCCAAGCAGCGCGCCGACGGACACGCCGGAAATGGTGGCCATTCAGGGCCTTATGTCTCGGTCTCGATCAACGTGAGCTCGCCGTTGCCGCGCCGAAACAGCACGCTGATCGTCGACGTGTCCGCATCGCGAAAGACGATGAGCCCGTCGCCGCCCGCCTCGACTTCCCGCGCCGCGTCCGCCACCGTCATCGGCTTGATCGCCTGGCGTGACGCTTTCAGAATGCGCGGCATGCGCGCTCGTGCGGCCGTCGGGCCTCTGGGGATCATGCGGCGCGCGGGTGCCCGCCCCGCCGCGGCGACCTCGGGCGGTGCTGCGGCGTGGCCCGGCCGGCGGCCGCGGCGCTTGCGTTCCTGCCACTTGCCTTTGATCTTGTTCGCCTGCTGGGCGAGCTTGCCGACCGCCTGACCGATCGCCATGTCCCAGGTCGCGGCCGTGCCGACGCCGTGCAGAAAGTTTTCGCCCCTGGCGTGCAGCATGATGTCGGCGCGGCACCGGCGCTTCTCGATCGTGAGCACGGCCTGCGCCGACACGGCGCTGTCGTTCAGGACCCGCTCGAGTTTGGCGAGCTTGACGTCGACCAGTTTGCGCAGCGCGGGGGTGATGTCGAGGTGTCGGCCGGTGAGCTCGAGTCGCATGGGCTAATACAGCACTTTTCGCTGGTTCGACGTCGAGATCTTCAGCTCTTCGCGGTATTTCGCGATCGTGCGCCGCGCCAGCACCAGCCCTTCCCGCTGGAGGATGCTCACAATCTTCGAATCGCTCAACGGCTTCCTCGGATCCTCGTTCTCGATGATCTTGCGGATGCGCTGCTTGATGGTGACCGACGACACCGCCTCGCCGTAGGAGCTGCTGATGCCGCTGTGGAAGAAGTACTTCATCTCGAACACGCCCTGCGGCGTGTGCATGTACTTGTTCGTCACCACGCGACTGACCGTCGACTCGTGCATCCCGATGTCGTTCGCCACGTCGCGCAGCACCAGCGGCCGCAGGTGCTCGATGCCGTGGTCGAGAAAATCGCGCTGGAAGTTGATGATGCTGTTGGCGACCTTGTGAATCGTCTTCTGCCGCTGTTCGACCGATTTGATCAGCCACAGCGCCGAGCGGAACTTGTCCTTGACGTACGCGCGCGTCTCGTCGGTGTTGTCGGCCGCGCTCTTGTCGAGCAGCCGCCGATAGACCGGGCTGATGCGCATCTGCGGCAGCCCGTCTTCGTTCAGGACGGCGACGTACTGATCTTCCACCTTCACGACATACACGTCCGGGATGACGTACTGCGACTGCGACGGGTTGTAGCGGCTGCCCGGCTTCGGATCGAGGTGCTTGATGACCTCGATGTGCTCTTTCAGGTCGTCGATCGTCAACCCGAGCTTGCGCGCGATCTCGGGCACCTGATGGTTCTGCAGCAGACGCAGATGGTCGGTGACGATCTTCTCGGTGGGCGTCCCTTCGAGCCCGATGTGGCGCAGCTGGAGCAGCAGGCATTCCTGCAGATCGCGCGCGGCGACCCCGGTGGGATCGAAGCTCTGAATCAGCCGCAGCGCGCGCTCGACGTCCGACACGTCCCACGGCCCCATCGACGCCAGCTCCTCGAACGAGGCCACCAGATACCCGTCATCATCCAAGTTCCCGATGATGGCCGATCCGATCTCGCGGATGAGCGGTTCGTCGGTTTGCATCGAGAGCTGCCAGAGCAGGTGATCGGAGAGCGAGGTGCTCGTCGAGAGCGTGTTCTCGATCGGCGGAAGCTCTTTGACTTCCTGCGGCGCCCGCGGGCGGTACCCATCGTCGAGATAATCGCCGAAGAAGTACTCGTAGTCCTGGTCGTCCCAGGTGTCGGTCTTGTTGCCCTGAGCCTCGGCGTCGGGTTTCTCGGCCACCGCCGCCGCTTCGGCCGGTTGCAGCTCCTCGGTCGGCACTTCCTCGAGCATCGGGTTTTCGACCATCTCCTGATTGAGAAGGTCCGACAGCTCGAGCGTCGACATGGGCAGCAGTTTGATCGCCTGCTGCAGTGAAGGCGTGAGGATGAGTTTCTGGACGAGACGGGTATGAAGTTTTTGTTGGATGCCCATGGAACGGCGCGCGTCAGCTGAGCTGATGCAATTCCCAGGCCCATTTTAGTCCAACCGGAACTCCGCCCCCAAGTAAATCCTCCGCACCTCCTCGTCGGCCGCCAGGCTCGCCGGCGTCCCGCTCTTGAAGATCGCGCCGTCGTGCACGATGTAGGCCCGATCGGTGATGCGCAGCGTCTCGCGCACGTTGTGGTCGGTAATCAGCACGCCGATGCCACGATCCTTGAGGTGAAAGATGATCTTCTGGATGTCGGTGACGGCAATCGGATCGATACCGGCGAACGGCTCGTCGAGGAGCATGAACTTGGGCGACACGACCAGCGCGCGCGTGATCTCGGCCCGCCGGCGCTCCCCGCCCGACAGCGTGTGGGCGGGCGCCTGCGCGAGCGGCGTCAGGTTCAGCTCCGCGAGCAGCGTGCGCAGCCGCGAGCGCCGCTCGGCCGCCTCGATCCCCATCGTTTCGAGGATCGCGAGGATGTTCTGCTCGACCGTCAGCCCACGGAAGATCGACGGCTCTTGCGGCAGATAGCCGATCCCCTTCCGCGCGCGGATGTACATCGGGTCGTCGGTGACGTCCTGGCCGTCGAGGATGACGCGCCCGGAGTCGGGCCCCGTGAGGCCGACCGTCATGTAGAACGTGGTGGTTTTCCCGGCGCCGTTCGGTCCGAGCAGTCCGACCACCTCGCCCGAGGCGACGTCCAGGTTCACCCCGCGGACGACAGTGCGGCCGCCGTACGATTTGGTGAGGTTCTCAGTTCGAAGTGTCGCCATTTAGGATCCCGGACACTTCCCACTCCCCTTCCCGGACGTGCGAAAAGTTTTCTGACCGTCGACGACGATAGTATCGGTCGCTTTGTGGAAGGTCAACGTCCTGCCTACGGTTTCGAAATCGCATTCGTCGACCACCTTCACGGGCGTGCCCGTGGCGAGATAGCGTTCGTCGTCGGCAAAGTAGCTGACGCGGCTGCCCGTCGTCGTTCGCGCCGTCTCCTTCAGCACGACCTTCTCGTACGCCTCGGCGCGCTCCAGCTCGTTGCCTGAAGGCTTGAGGTACAGCTCGATCTTCTCCGCCTTCATGTCGCCTTCCGACCCTTTGAGGTGCGCGCCGCCGGTATAGGTGGCGCAGCGCGTGTTCTCCCGGTAGTCGAAGTCGGCCGCCGTGCCGAGCGACTGCACGCGCGATTTCGTCGTCTGGCTGGTCGCCTTGTCCTTCTTGACCTCGTCCATCGTCACGGCCGTCGCGACCTTCCCGTTGGCCGTGAGGTCGCCGGTTTTGTCGTTGATGACGACCGTGTCTCCGCTGATGGCCGTGTCGGCCTGCCACAGCTGCGCGCCGCCGGTGTAGGTCGCCTTCGAGCCTTCCCCGTCGTACTGGAGGTTGGCCGCGGTCACGTTGACCGGCTGATCCTGCTTCAGCAGCGACGGCATCTTGGTGTCGGACGCCGTCCCTTTCTTCGCCGGCTGGAGCACGCTCTTCACGTTCCCGGCCGCCGTCATCCTGGGACCTTGAAGCGTCACGTCGATGCTCGTCGCGTCGATCGCAATCTGCTCGTTCACGACGTGCGGGACGACGGCGCCGGGAGGCGGCTCGGTTCCGCGCAGCTCGAGCAACCCTTTGTCCAGCACGTACCGGGATGCGGCCGCCACGGCTCTCATCTTGCCGTCAGCGAAGCGCACGTTGCCCGTGAACTTCGCCTCGTCGATCGAGCTCAGGCCCGGCTTGAGCCCCACATCCAGCGCGGCGGAATTCGCGGTTCGATCGACGGTCGGACTTGTCTCGCGATATTCCACGTCCCGCTCGAAGTGCGCCTTCGTCAAGCCGCGCCCCGGCTCGCCGATCGCGTCCATGGTCGCGGCGTGAATGGTGCGCGCGGCGACGCCGGGCTCCGCGGGAAACGTCAACTGCACCGCGTCGCGCGCGGCCAGCGCCGTCGGCGTCGACCCATCCGGCGCGAGCGTGGTGTCGATCGACATCGCGCGAAGCTGGCGCCCCGGTTTACCCGTCTCGCCGGCGAGTTGCAGCACACTGTCGCTGACGACCAGCACGTGCTGGATGACCTGACCGTCCGGCCCGTAGTTCAAGTTGATATCGCGACCGCTCAGCGCCTGGAGGCCGCCGGCGGTGGGCTTCGACGTGGTGACGCGCGAGTGGCCGCGCAGCTCCACGACCTGAATGCGCTTTTCGTCGTCGCTCAGGTACGCGACGGCTTGATCGGCCTCGGTGATTTCGCCCGAGCTGCGCTGCACCTTGACGCCGCCGTCGAACTTCACGTTCTTGTCGCGCCGTGCGAACGCGGCCGTTCCGGACGCGACGTCCGCCCCGCCGGCGCCCGTGTCGTCGGCCCCAATGTGCACGACGGCCTGATCGAGGATCGTCATGACGTCGTGTTCCTTGTCGTACGTCATGCCCATCCCGCGCCCAGACATGCGGCCCTTGCTGAACTCGACGGGCCCGGGGGCGCGGACCGTGCCGTCGCTCGCCGCGTAGCTGGCATGCTCGGTCTTGGCGGTCAACCCATCGCTCGCGACGAGCTTCACGTCGCCGTTGAGGACGTAGCTCTCCGGGTTGTCCTGCTTCTTCCCTTCCTTGCCGGTGACGGTGAAGACGCGGCCGTCGGCGCGATTGGTGGACGTCACCGTCACGTTGACGAGCGTCGAGCTGCCGTCGGCGTAGGTGAGCTCTTTTTCGAACTCAATCCGCAGGTCCTCACGCGATCCGGTCCGGCGTACGTAGTCGCCGCTCCGGCTCTCCATCACCGCCTTGTCCGCCATGCGCACGAGGGCGCCGGCGGCGCCTGGCGCGCGGCGGCTGAACATGAACGCGACAACGATCGCGAAGATCGCAGCCGAGACGGCGATGAGCAGGCGCGCGCGGCGCTGCCAGGACATGGGTGAATCTTGAATTGCAGGATGGGAGGATTGCAGGATGGCAGGATTTACATCCTTACATCCTCAGATCCCTACATCCTCAGATTTCTTGAGGTCTGCCAGCGTAAGTTCCAAATACGTGGCTCCATTGTACTGGTTCTGCTCCAGGGAGAAGGCGACGTCGAGCGCGGCTTTGTGCTCGGCGAGGTAGTCGTGACGCTCGGCGGCGCGCCAGGCGACGGCGCGGAAGATGCGGCCGTCCTGCTTCAGCGACATCTTGAGATGGCGCTCTTTCAGCTTTCTGGGGCCGTCGATGATCGCGACGCGCCGGGCGGAGAAGACCGGGCGGGGGTTGCCGGCGCCAAACGGCGCCAGCGACGCGATCCCCGATGCCACGGGATCGGTAATCGTCCGGAACGACAGGTCGCCGTCGATGCGCAGCCGCGGCATCAGATCGTCGGGGCCGAGCGTTTCGTCCGCGACCGCGTTCACCGCCGCGCGCAGCGCTTTGATGCGCCCGGCTTCGAGCGTCACGCCGGCCGCCTGCTTGTGGCCGCCGAAGCGAATGAAGAGCGGCGCGCAGCGCTCGAGCGCGCCCAGCATGTCGAAGTGCGGAATGCTGCGGCAGGATCCGTACGCCGTGTCACCTTCGATCGACAGCACGATCGCCGGCCGGCGGAACGCGTCCACGAGCTTCGAGGCGACGATGCCGATCACCCCGCGATGCCAGCCTTCTCCAGCCACGACGATGACCGACTTCGCGCCGATCTCCGGATCGGTCTGCACGATCTTCTTCGCCGCCGCGACAATCTCGGCTTCTTCCTGCTGGCGCTTCACGTTTTCGGCATCGAGTTGCAGCGCGAGCTGACGCGCCTCATCGCCCATCGCTTCGTCGCACGCGAGCAGCAGCCGCGTGGCGATGTCCGGCGTGCTCATGCGCCCCGCCGCGTTGACGCGCGGCGCGAGCATGAACGAGATGTGGTAGCTGTCAATCGTCTTACCCGTGAGGCCCGAGACGTCGAGGAGCGCGCGCAGGCCGACCTTGTGCGGACCTTTCGTGAGCAGGTCGAGGCCGATTTTCGCGATCACGCGGTTCTCGCCGACGAGCGGCACCACGTCGGCGAGCGTGCCGATCGCCGCGACCTTCACGAAGCCCGGCAGCCACTGCTCGCGTCCGGCGCGCTGGCAGAGCGCCTGCACGACTTTCAGCGCCACGCCGACGCCGGCCAGGTTCTTGTCCGGGTACGAGCAGTCGTGCCGCTTCGGATTGATGACCGCGAGCGCCGCCGGCAGCTCGACATCCGGCTCGTGATGGTCGGTGATGATCAGATCGACGCCCAGCTCGCGCGCCCGCCGGGCGGCGTCGGCGCCGCGGATGCCGCAGTCGACCGAGACGACGAGCGACACGCCGTCGGCATGCAGCCGATCGAGCGCCGCCGGCAGCAGGCCGTAGCCGTCCTTCAGCCGTTCGGGAATGAAATGCACGACGTCGGCGCCGAGCAGCTCCAGCGCACGACGCAGGATCACCGTCGAAGTGACGCCGTCGACGTCGTAGTCGCCGTGGATGGCGATCCGCTCCTTCGCCGCGATCGCTTTCATGATGCGGTCGACCGCGACGCCCATATCCGCGAGCGCCATCGGGTCGTGCAGGTGATCGAGCGACGGATGAAGAAACCGCGCGGCGAGCTCCGGATCGCTCAAGCCGCGCTGGCACAGGAGTCGCGCCACCGTGGGGGCGATATCCAACGCCGCCGCGAGGGCCGCGGCCGACGGTTCGTCGCAGACGCTGTGTTCCCAGCGAGGGGGGATCATTGTTGGTGCGGCACTTGCTTCAGAAAAGTGCAACCAAAGGCGCTACCACGGAGGACACGGAGACGGACGGAGGGCACGGCATTCCTCTGATTCACAGCACCATTACACAGAACATCGTGGATGCCGCCTACAAGGTGCACTCCAGACTCGGTCCGGGTCTGCTCGAACGACCCTATCGCGCGTGTTTGGCTCATGAACTGCTGCAACTCGGCGGCGCCTTCGAGGCCGAAAAGCCGTTTCCGGTCGAATACGACGGGGTGGTCATTCATCTTGGGTACCGAGTCGACCTGCTGGTCGAAGATGCGGTGATCGTCGAAGTGAAGGCGGTCGAGAAGCTTCTTCCCGTGCACGAGGCGCAACTCTTGTCGTACCTGAAGCTCAGTCGAAAGCGCGTCGGCCTTCTCATCAATTTCAACGTGGCGCATTTGAAGAAAGGGATTAGACGGCGCATCAGTGGGTACTAGCGTTCCGTCCTCCGTGCCCGCAGTTTGCAGAATCCGCCCTCCGTGCCCTCCGTGGTAGTGCATTTATGACGATGACCCAGGACTACCCTCATCGACAAAATCAATCCCAATCCTACCCATGCTTCTGAACATGTCGTACCGCCGTCCGAGGCGCGTCTCGCTGTCGAGGCTGCTCACCTCCGCCAGCACGCGTACAAGCACGTCGTCCACCAGCCGCGCGGCCGCGGCGGGATCCGTGTGCGCGCCGCCGATCGGCTCCGGGATGATCTCATCGATGATCGCGGCCTTCAGCAGGTCGGGCGCCGTCAGCTTGAGCGCGGCGGCTGCCTCCACCTTCTTCGCCTGATCGCGCCACAGGATCGACGCGCACCCTTCCGGCGGGATGACGCTATAGATCGCGAACTCCTGCATCAGCACGCGATCGCCGACCGCGATCCCCAGCGCGCCGCCGCTCCCGCCTTCGCCGCTGACGATGACGATGACGGAGGTGTCGAGGAGCATCATCTCCCGCAGGTTGACCGCGATCGCCTCGGCCACGCCCCGCTCTTCGGATTCGATGCCGGGGAAGGCCGCCGGCGTGTCGACGAAGACAATGACCGGGCGATGAAATTTCTCGGCGAGACGCATTGCACGCAGCGCTTTCCGGTAGCCCTCCGGCCGCGCGTACCCGAAGTTGCGGAAGATCTTTTCCTTCGTGTCCTTCCCTTTGACGTGCCCGACGACCAGCACCGGCTCCCCTTTGTACTCGGCAAAGCCGGTCATGATGGTGTGATCGTCGGCGAACCGGCGGTCGCCGTGGATCTCCACGAAGCCGGTGAACAGGCGCGCGATGAAATCCTCGAGGCCCGGACGATTCGGATGGCGCGCCACCTGGACACGCTGCCACGGCGTGAGCGAGCGATAGATCTCGGCGCGCACCGATTCGAGGCGGCGCCCGAGCGCATCAATCTCCCTATCTCGGCCGTCGGTGCGCGGCAGCAGCGTCAGCGCCTCGATCTCCTTCAGGAGAACGGCGATCGGCTCTTCGAATTCGAGGGTCTCTAACGGCATATGCAAACGGAGCACGCAGAAGGCGGAACGTAGAACGTCATCGCAACGATACCGTGCCGGGGCCGACCAGCTGCTCGACCTCCGCAATCAACGCGGGCGACGGCCGCACCCGTATTTGGGAGGTGACGTCGGCCCTGACGCGCAGCCCCATGGGCCCGCCCGGCACTTCCATCTCGAACGACACGCGACGATCGCCGCGGTGCCGCGCAAAGATCTCGCCGAGCGCCTCGAACACGCCCCGGCCGGCCGGCATCTTGACACGAATCGCGACCTCGCGCGCGAGGCGTTCGCGGACGGCGTCGATCGGCAGAATCTCCGACGCCAGGATGCGCACCGATTCGTCGTCCCGCTCCAGTTTCCCGCGCACGAGCACCATCGTCCCGACCTCGATGAGGCTCGCGCTGCGCTGGAAGGCTTCCGGAAAGACGACGACCTCGACGCCGCCCACCGCGTCTTCGAGCGTGAAGACGGCCATGCGATCGCCTTTGCGGGTCTTGAGCGGACGGCAGGCCGCCACGATCCCGCCGATGCTGGTATCCGGCTCGATCGGCTTCGGGCCGCCGGGCCCCCACGCGTCACCGCGCGATCCGTTGGTGGGCGCCTCGGCGAGCTCGACGGTCGATCGCGCGCCAAACTCTTTCAACTCGGCGAGGTAGCGATCAATCGGATGTCCACTCCAGTAGAGGCCGAGCGTCTCCTTTTCGAACGCGAGCTGCTCGGTCTCGGTCCACGGGGTCGCCTCGGGCAGCTGAACGGCGGCAGGCCCCGCGCCTGCCTCGTCCGGATCGAATCCGCCGAGAAGATTGCCCTGGCCACTGTCTTTCGATCGCTGCATGCGCGCGCCGTGTTCGCAGGCGGCATCGAGCGCGGAGTACAGCCGGGCGCGCAGGGCGCGCGAGGGCAACCCGTCGAGCGCCGGGTCGCCGTCGGCCAACGAGTCGAAGGCGCCGGCCTTCACCAGACTCTCGAAGACGCGCTTGTTCGCCAGGCGCAGATCGAGGTCTTCGCAGAGCGCGTGCAGTGAGACGATCCGTCCCTGGGCCTTGCGGACGTCCAGAAGCGAGGCAATCGCCCCTTCGCCGACGTTCTTGATCGCGGTCAGCCCGAAGCGGACGCCCGTCGGCGTCACGGTGAAGGCGAGCTGGCTCTCGTTGATGTCGGGCGGCAGCACGGGGATGCCGCGGTCGCGGCACTCCCCAAGGTACAGCGCCAGCTTGTCGGTGTTCTGCGCTTCGATCGTCAGCAGGGCCGCCGCGAAATACCACGGGTAGTTCGCCTTGAGATACGCCGTCTGATATGCGAGAAACGCGTACGCAGTCGAGTGCGACTTGTTGAAGCCGTACCCGGCGAAGTGCTCCATCAGATCGAAGATGTGCGCCGCCTTCTTTTCCTGGACGCCGCGCGCGGTCGCGCCGTCGACGAACTTGGCGCGCTGCTTCTGCATCACGTCCGCGCTCTTCTTCCCCATCGCCTTGCGGAGGATGTCGGCTTCTCCGAGCGTGAAGCCCGCGAGCACGTTCGAGATGCGCATCACCTGTTCCTGGTAGGCGATCACGCCGTAGGTCTCGGCGAGGATCGGCTCGAGCTCGGGCAGCTCGTACTTCACCTCGGTCCTTCCCTGCTTGCGGGCGATGAAGTCGTCCACCATGCCGCTGCGCAGCGGACCCGGACGGTAGAGCGCGTTCAACGCGATCAGGTCTTCGAGACGCTGCGGCTTGGCTTTCCGCAGAATCTCGCGCATCCCGCTGCTCTCGAACTGGAAGATGCCGTAGGTCTGCCCCTCCTGGAAAATCTGATACGTCTTCGCATCGTCCAGCGGGATGCGATCGATGTCGAGCTTTTCCCCCGTCGTCCGCTCGATCTCGGCGATCGCGTCGGCGATGAGTGTCAGCGTGCTGAGGCCGAGGAAGTCCATCTTCAGCAGACCGATGCGCTCGATCTCCTTCATGGACCACTGTGTCGTGATTTCGTCGCGCGCCCCTTTGTAGAGCGGCGCGTATTCGGTGATCGCCTTGGGCGCGATGACGACGCCCGCGGCGTGGACCGAGGCGTGGCGCGTCATGCCCTCGAGACGCCGGGCGACGCTCAGCAGCTCCTTGACGCGCGGATCGGTCTGTTCCATCGCCTTGAGGGCCTGGCTTTCCTCAAGGGCTTTCTCGAGCGTCATGTCGAGCGCCGGGGGAATCTGCTTGGCGACCTTGTCCACGTCGGCGAACGGCATCTCGAGCACGCGACCGACGTCGCGGATCACCGCCTTCGCCTTCATCGTGCCGAACGTGATGATCTGCGCAACGTTCTCGCGGCCGTACTTGCGCGTGACGTACTCGATCACCTCGCCGCGCCGCCGCTCGCAGAAATCGATGTCGATGTCGGGCAGCGACACGCGCTCCGGGTTCAGGAAGCGCTCGAAGATCAAATCGAAGTCGAGCGGATCCACGTCGGTGATGCGCAGGCAATACGCGACGAGGCTGCCGGCCGCCGACCCGCGGCCCGGCCCGACCGGAATGCCCTGCTCACGCGCATAGCGGATGAAATCCCAGACAATCAGGAAGTACCCGGGGTACTTCATCTGCTTGATCATGTCGATTTCGTACGAGAGCCTCCGCTCGTATTCGTCGACGGTATGGCGGAGCGCGCCGGTCGCGGCGCGCTGCCGAAGGCGCGTCAGCCGCTCGGTGAACCCTTCGCGCGTGACGTGCTCGAAATAGCCGTCGAGCGTGAATGGTGCCGGCACGTCGAAGTTCGGCAGGAAGTTCTCGCCGCTCGGGATGCGCACGTCGCACCGCTCGGCGATGCGCATCGTGTTGGCGAGCGCCTCGGGGAAGTCTTTGAAGACCTCCGCCATCTCGTCGGCTGTCTTCAAAAAGAACTGCTTCGCGTCGTAGCGCAGCCGCTTCGGATCGCTGAACGCCTTGCCCGTACCGATGCACAGCAGGATGTCGTGCGGATGCGCGTCGGCTGCCCGCAGATAGTGGACGTCGTTGGTGCAAATGAGCGGCAGCTTCAAGTCCCGCGCGATCGCCGGCAGCCCGCTGTTCACCGCCCGCTGCTCCTCGATCCCGTGCCACTGCATCTCGAGAAAGAAGTTACCCGGTCCGAGGATGTCGCGGTAGGCGCCCGCCGCGTCGATCGCTTTCTTCTCCTGCTGATGCGACAACCCCTCGGCGACTTCGCCCTTCAGACAACTGCTCAGACCGATGAGGCCTTTGGAGTGCTGCGCCAGCAGCTCCTTGTCGATGCGTGGCTTGTAATAGAAGCCGTCCGTGTAGCCCGACGAAACCAGCTTGATGAGGTTGTGATACCCCTCGTTGGTTTCCGCCAGCAGGACGAGATGGTTCTGCGTCTCGCCGGGATTGCCGCTCTTGGTCAGGCGGCTGCCCGGCGCGACGTACACCTCGCAGCCGAGAATCGGGTTCAACCCGCGCGCCCGTGCGTGATCGTGAAAAATCACCGACGAGAACATGTTGCCGTGCTCGGTGACGGCCATCGCCGGCATCTTCAGCTTGACGGCCTGATCCAGCACTTCGTCGATACGGCACGCGCCGTCGAGCAACGAATACTCGGTATGCAGATGAAGATGAACGAACTCAGCCAATTCCTAATTCCTAATTCCTAATTCTCATTCCCACTCAATCGTCGACGGCGGCTTCGAGCTGATGTCGTAGACAACGCGGTTGATCCCCTTCACCTCGTTGACGATGCGCGACGAGATCCGCGCGAGGAGATCGTGCGGGAGCCGCGCCCAGTCGGCCGTCATGCCGTCGCGGCTCTCGACCGCGCGGATCGCCACCGTGTACTCGTAGGTGCGCGCGTCGCCCATGACACCGACGCTCTGCACCGGCAGCAGCACCGCGAAGCTTTGCCACAGCCGCTCGTACCAGCCGGCGTTCTTCACTTCTTCCGCGACGACGGCGTCCGCGCGGCGCAGCAGGTCGAGCCGCGGCGCGGACACCTCGCCGAGAATTCGCACGGCGAGGCCCGGACCGGGGAACGGCTGCCGCACGACGAACTCCTCTTCGAGGCCGAGCTTCCGGCCGACCGCGCGCACTTCATCCTTGAAGAGCTCGCGCAGCGGTTCCACCAGCTTCATGCGCATCCGCTCGGGCAGACCGCCCACGTTGTGGTGGCTCTTGATCATCTCCGACTGGCCAACGATCGACACCGATTCGATCACGTCGGGATAGAGCGTCCCCTGCGCCAGAAAATCGACGCGGCCCAGCTTGGCGGCCTGCTCGTCGAACACGTCGATGAACGTCGCGCCGATGATCTTCCGCTTCGTCTCCGGATCGGTGACGCCCGCGAGACGATCGAGAAACAGTACCGAAGCGTCCACGAAGACCAGCGGCAGGGCCAGCCGCTCGTATCGTTTTCTGATTTGCGCCGCCTCGTTCAGCCGCAGGACCCCGTTGTCGACGAAGATGCACGTCAGCTTGTCGCCAACCGCGCGATGGAGGATGAGCGCGGCCACCGTCGAGTCGACGCCGCCGCTCAACGCACACACGACGCGGCCGTCGCCGACAGCCGCGCGGATCTTCGCCGTCGCCTCCTCGACAAACGACGCCATCGTCCAGTCACCCGTGCAGCCGCAGATACCGTACGCGAAGTTGCGCAGGATCTCGAGGCCGCTCTCGGTGTGGACGACCTCCGGATGAAACAGAATCGCGTGGAGCGCGCGGCCCGGATCGGCCATCGCCGCGATCGGCGCGTTGGCGCTCGTCGCGACCACCACGAAGCCGGCCGGCGCGGCGGCCACGAAATCGCCGTGGCTCGCCCACACACGGATCGACGGCGGAATGTTCGCAAAGAGCGCCGCGGACGGTCCCGACGTGCCGGTGATTGTCACCGTCGCGTGCCCAAACTCGCGCTGCGGGGCCGGCGCCACGCGCCCGCCGAGCGAGTGCGCCATGAGCTGCATCCCGTAGCAGATGCCGAGGACCGGCGTCCCAAGGTCGAAGAGCGCCTGATCGCACGCGGGCGCGCCGGCGTCGGACACACTCTTGGGGCCGCCCGAGAGAATGATGCCGGCCGGGTGCCGGGCGCGGATGGTCGCCGCCGGCGTCGTGGGCGGCCAGATCTCGGAGTACACCGATAGTTCGCGTAGACGCCGCGCGATGAGCTGCGTGTACTGCGAGCCGAAATCGAGAACGATGATGGTTTGATGGGTCACGGAAGGAAACGGGATTGACGCTATTATAACGGTGTGGCGACGCGCCGAACCACAAGATGTTGTAGTGCACTTGCCCTGACGATGCTGCTTTCGGCCGCCTGCGCCGCCCGAACCGGCCAGGCCCGACCGCTGCCCAAGCCGAAAACGTCGTACACGAAGGCGGATCGCACGCCTCTTGGGCTGTTCCCGGCTCAGCACCTCTGGACGCTCCCGCTGAACGTCCAGCTCGTCGCTCCGCCCGCCTTCCAAGACCTCCACGGCTTCTTCCCCATCGAGGGCGGTCTCATCGTTGCCTACGACCTCACGACCGGCACGCAAATGTGGATCGTTCCGGCGGCGGCGGTGAGCCGGCCCGCGGCGAGCCGCGATCTCCTGTTTGTGATGGAAGACGGCACCCTCGAAGCGCTGCACGTCGCCGACGGTTCATCGGCGTGGAAGCTGCCGTTTACCGAACAGCTGGCGGCGCCGCTGGTGTTCGACAACGGCTGGCTCGTGGCGGCGACGACGGGAGCGTCGATTGTCGCCTTTCGCGCGAGCGACGGCCACCTGGTGTGGCGGAGCGACATCGGCTCGCCCGCCCATGCGCCGCCGACGCTCGCCGACGATCGGGTGTACGTTCCCGCCGAAGACGGCCGCGTCGTTGCGCTGCGGGTGAACGACGGCACCCAGGTGTGGACCCACTATCTGGGCGGCGCGCCGAGCGAGATCCTCGCGACGGGTGATCGACTGTTCGTCGGCTCGAAGGACAACTTTTTCTACTGTCTGAAGACGCAGGACGGATCGGTCGACTGGCCCGTTCCGACCGGCGCCGACGTGATCGGCCTGCCGGTCGCCGACGCGCACAACGTGTATTTTGTGTCGCTCGACAACGTGCTGCGCGCCGTGCACCGCGGCAGCGGAAACCAGGAGTGGAAGCGTGTGCTGGCCGTGCGTCCGACGGCGGGACCGATTCAGGCGGCGAACGTGATCCTGGTGACGAGTCTGTCCAAGACGCTGCCCGCATTCAAGGCGAGTGAAAAAGGCCTATCGGCGGGCGATCTCGGCACCGGCGATGAGCTCGCCTCGCCGCCTCACGTCGTCACCGTCCCAGGGATCATCGGGCCGGTGGTGATTGTGGTCACCAACGACATGCTCACGGGCGCGACGGTCACGGCGATCGCGCGGTCGATCGAACCGACGGCCACCCCGATTGCTCCCCTGCCAGACGCGATCATGGTGACGCCGGCCGGCCCGGCGCCCCTGGTGTCGCCAATACCGAAGATGTAGAGACGTCCAGCTCTTCGCGGACGGCGGCCGCCAGCCGGCGGACGCCTTCTTCGATACGTGCCGCCGACGGCGCGGAGAACGCGAGCCGCGCGAGATTGCTGCTGCGTCCGTCGACGTAGAACGCGCTGCCGGCGACGTACACGACGGCGCGCGCCAACGCCCGAGTCAGCAGCGCGTCCGTGTTCACGCGCTCCGGGAACGCGGCCCACAGGAAGAAGCCGCCCTTCGGCTCGGGCCACGAGACCAGATTGCCCAGTTCTCGGCGCAGCGCCCGCGTCATCACGGTGCGTTGTTCCTGGTAGTGGCTCCGGAGCTTCGGAAGGCGAGCCGTCAGCACGCCTCGCTTCCACACCTCGTACACGATGCGCTGATCGAGCCCGCCGGTGCAGAGGTCGGCGGCTTGCTTTGCCACTTCGAGCTTCGCCGTGATGGCGGTGGGCGCGGCGACCCAGGCCACGCGGAACCCGGGGGCGACGGTCTTGGAGAAGCTGCTCAGGTACACGACGCGGCCGTCGCGGTCGTCCGCCTTGATCGGCCGCGTATCGCCGGCCGCGGCGACGTCGTCGAAGTACAGCGCGCCGTACGGATCGTCCTCGATGATCAGCACGTTGCGCCGCGCGGCCCATTCGAGGAGCCGCTGACGTTTCTCGAGGCTCATCAGCAAACCGGTCGGATTCTGAAAGTTCGGCACGACGTAGAGGAACGCGATCCGGCGGCCGGCGGCACGCTCGCGCACGGTGACGCGGTCGAGATCCTCGAGATCGATGCCGTCGCTATCCTGCCCGACGCCGACGAGCGTCGCCTGGGCATTGTTGAACGCCGTGATCCCGCCCGTGTAGGTCGGCAGCTCGACGAGGACGACCGAGCCCGGATCGATGAACACCCGCGCGGTGAGGTCGAGCGCCTGCTGCGACCCTGTGGTCACCAGGATCTCCTCGGGCGTCGCGGCGATCCCGCGCTCGCTGAGAATCTGCGCCAGCGCTTCGACGAGCGGCCCGTAGCCGCGCGTGGAGCCGTATTGCAGGACGCTCGGATCCGAGCCGCTCAGCACCGACTGCGCGACGTCGCGGAACTCCTCCCACGCGAAGAGCTCCGGCGCCGGAAAGCCGGGCGCGAACGAGATCAGGTCCGACACGCGTCCCCCGAGCCCGCCCATCTTGCGAATCGCCGACGCCTGCATCGTGCGGGCGGCGCTCGAGAAACAACCGTCGTAATCGATCATGCGGGATGCCCCAGGGGTGACGAGGTCAGTCGCGGGCGTCCGACCGCTTCGGCGCGTCGGCCTGCGTGTCCTCGATAGAGTGTGAGATATGCGCCGAGCGCAGTCAGGCCGAGATATTCGAACACGAGCCCGCGCAGCACCAGCGCCGCCAGCTGCAACGGAAACACGGCCAGGCCGACGAGCGGCACGAAGGCAATCAACCCCACGCCCGACCAGGCCAGCGCCGACGCCAGCATCGCGGCCACCACCAGCGCGACGACGACGAGGAACACGCCGGCGACGGGGCGAAACTCGGCGCGTACAAACCGCGCCGCCGCGCGGCAGGCGTCGGCGAGGCCGACGCCGTCATGCGCCATCGCGATCTGCAGCAGCAGGTACGCGAAGTTGACGAGCGTGATCCACGCAACCAGCAGCGCCGCCGCCAACGCCGCAATAAAGGTCCAGCCGATGACGAGGACCCGATCGCCCGCGGCGCGATAGCCGTACACCACGAAGGCGAGATACGCGCCGACCGACAGCGCGTACACGAGCATCAAGAGCAGGCCGAGTGCGAGATACCGGTAGAACAGCCGCGAGCAGCCCGCGGTGAACCTCGGCAGCGTGAAGCGCGACCCGCGCCGGAATGTGTCGAGCGTCAGCGGCTCGCGCTCGATCGGCCCCGCCGCCTCGTTGGCGGCGAGCAGCACCTCCATCGTGCCGCCCTTCACCAGGAACATCAGCACCGACCCGCCGAGCAGCACGATGACGAACGACGTCATGAAGGCGACGAGGGCGACCGGCTCCGACAGCAGCGTGCTCGCGATGGTGCTGAAGATCTCGCGCAGGCTGCCCTGCAGCAAATCGGCGAGGTCGCCGCCCATCAGCACGGCCACCAGAATGGCCGCGCCGACGATGGGCACCGCGAGCAAGACCTGGAGGGTCGTCTCAGCGATGAACTGAATGGCGACAATCGGCCAGTTGGCGGCCGCCAGCAGGGCGCCGCGCTTCAGGAGCAGCTTGAGGTCCAAATCCGTTTCACTAATTGTATGCTGTCTCTATCGTGTTGATAATCTGGCGCGTGGCGCGCGCCGGCCTGCTCGCCGCGCTCCTGGTCGGTGGCGTTCGGTGGGCCCTCGAACGGACGCGCTTCGGCGCGTCGGACGCCGACGCGGTCGCGCGGATAGAGGCCGAGCTGCGGCAGCGCTTCGACCGGAGCGCCGACACGCTCGGCGCGATCGCGTCGCGCGTCGCCGCCGAGCGCGAGGCTATTCGGGCCGCCCCGCGCGATGCCGCCGCCCAGCGGCGGCTGTTCGACGCCGCCGACACGGCGTTGCCGGACGACGAAGCGGGGCGCACCGGCCTCACGGTGTATGCCGCCGGCGCCGACGGACAGGCGCTCGCGTGGGCCGGCCGCGTCTCCGAGCTGCCCAAGGACCGGCGCGAAGGTCCATCGGCGCTCTTTGTCGTGCCGGGCGCCCTCGGTCCCCGCCTCGTCCGCATCGAACCGGTCTTCGAGTCCGACCGGCCGCAACCGGCGCGTCTCGCCACGATCGTCGTCGAGCAGGTGCTCGGCCGCGTTGAGGGGTCGGCGACGCCGCCCGATACCTTCGTCGTCCCGACCTCGATTGTGCCCGCGAAGGTGAGCGCGCTGTTTGGCGGCGCCGCGCCGCCGCCCGACCCTTACCGCTTCGTGATTCCCTCACCCGGCGGCGGACTCCTGGTCGCCGCCGATGTCGTGCCGGCCGATCTGGCCGACGCGCGCGCGCGTTGGCGGAGCGACACGTGGGCGGCCGTCTGGTCGGTCGTCGCCGTCACGCTGGCGCTCTTCTCGGGGCCGCTCCTCGAGTGGCGCCGGCGCTCCCGTACCCCCCTCGCGTTCACTGTGGCCACCGGCGGCCTGGTGCTGACGCTGGTCGCCGCGCGGCTCGTCTTCTGGTTCGCCCTCGCGACCATCGTCGGCCGCCGAACGCTGGCGTCGCCGTTCGATCTGCTCTTGAACGCGTTGCTCGTCGCGGCGCTGGTCTGGCTCGCGCTGGACGCCGTTGAGCGGCGGCGTCTCACGAAGCCCCGGCCGCGGCTCTTGTCGCCGGCGGTGCCGGCGCTCGTCGGATTGGCCATGGCGTACGGCGTCACGGGCGCCATGGGCGCCGCGCTGCTGTGCGGGTATGAGCGGTTTCTTCAGCGCGTCGTGTCCGGCACGTCGCTCGACCTGCTCCACTTTTCACTGCATCCGATCAACGTGACGCGGATCGCCATCGCGTTCGGTCTCCTGCTGCTGCACGCCAGCGTCATCTGGAGTGCGGCGGTGATCGCGCGGCTGCCCAGCCTGCTGGCGCGGACACCGCGGCGGCTCCTGCCGCGCCTGGCGGTGAGCGCCGGCTGGGCGGCCGGCGTCGGCGTCAGCGTCGTCTTCGCGCCCGCGGCGCTCGGTCTTCGCGCGCCAGACATTCCCACCGCGCCGATCCTGATCGCCGTGGGCGTGGCGGGCCTCTGCTGCGGCGTCATCGCCTGGATGCGCGGGCGGGCGCGTCACGCGTCGCAGGCGGCCCGGCTGAGTGCGCTGTTTCTCGCGCTGCTCGTGCCGGCCCTGGCGCTATACCCGTCGCTCCTCGCGCTGGCGACCGCCGCAAAAGAACGGCTCGTCGCCAACGACTTCGCCCCACAGGCGGCGCATCAGCGCGAGGATCTGCAGAGCCGCCTCTACGCCGCGCTCGATGAAATCGACGCGCTGCCCTCCCTCACCGACCTGGTCGCGGGTGCACCGGAAGGCATCACGACGACGACCGACCTGGCGTTCCGCGTCTGGTCGCGGACCGACCTCGCGGCGCATCGGCTCACATCCGCCGTGGAGCTGTACGGCGCCAACGATCAGCTCGTCAGCCGCTTCGCGACCCACGAGCTGAACCTGCCCGAGTACGGGACGACCCCTCATCATGCGGCCAACTGCGCGTGGGCTCTCGTCGAGGAGGTCTCGCCCTTCGGCTCGAGCCAGCGGCCCGTGCTGCGCGCGAGCCGCGGCATCTGCGAAGGCGCCGGCACGCTCGGCGCCATCGTCGTGCGCGTGATGCTCGATCCGCGGACGCTGCCGTTCATTTCGTCGCAGAGTCCGTATCTCGAGTCGCTGCGTCCGACCGGCGACCTTCCGGCTGAAAGTGCGCCAGGCCGCGACGTCGAATTCGTGGTGTACGGCTGGAGCCGCACGCCGATCTACGCCGGCACCAGCGTCTGGCTGCTGCCCGACGAGGTCTTCACACGGCTGGTGGAGTCGCGCGCGCCGTTCTGGACGACGCTGACGCGCGGCGAGGAGCGGTTCCGCGTCTATTTTCTGAACGACCGCGGCGGCATCTACGCGCTCGGCTACCCGGTCCTCACGTGGTTCGGCCACCTGGTGAACCTCGCGGAACTGGCGGCGCTCGCCGTCGTGCTCTATCTGCTGCTGCTCGGCGGCGCGACGGTCTTCAACGCGCTCACCTCCCGAACGCCGGCCAGCGGCCGCGCGCTCCTGCGCGAGATCCGTTCGAGCTTTTACCGGAAGCTGTTCATCGCGTTCGTCGCGGCGGCCGTGGTGCCGGTCGTCATCCTCGCGGTCGCCACGCGCGCGTATTTCGCCACGCAGGCCCTCGACGGCGTCGATGAGGCGGCGGCGCGGACCGCGGCCGTCGCGCAGCGCCTGGTCGAGGACTACGCCACGCTGCAGCAGCGCGGCCCCGGCGCGCTCCAGACGCTCGACGACCAAATCATGGTCCTCGTCGGCCGCGCAATCAGTCAGGATGCCAACCTGTTCAACGGCGACACGCTGCAGGCAACCAGCGAACGGGATCTCTTCGCGTCGGGCCTGCTGACAACGCGCACACCCGGCGACGTGTATCGCAACATCATGCTCGACCGGCTGCCGACCTTTGTCGCCGAGGAAGCCGGCGAATTCAGTTATCTGCTGGCCGCCGCGCCGGTGCGCGCTGGCGGGCGCGAGGGCATCGTCACGGTGCCGGTCACGAGCCGGAAGCGCGAAATCGAGCGGCAGATCGACGAGCTCGATCGGCGCGTGCTGTTCGTGGCGATTCTCTTCAGCCTGCTCGGCGCGGCCATCGGGTACTGGATGGCGGAACGGATCGCCGACCCGGTCAACCGTCTGACGCGGGCGACTCGGCGGATCGCGCATGGCGATCTCGACGCGCGCATCGCCGCCACATCGTCGGACGAGCTGCGGCGCCTCGTCGAGGATTTCAACCGCATGGCCGACGACCTCCAGCGGCAGCGCAAGGATCTCGAGCGGACGCAGCGGCTCGAAGCGTGGGCCGACATGGCGCGGCAGGTCGCGCACGACATCAAGAATCCGCTGACGCCGATTCAGCTATCAGCCGAGCACGCGCGCCGCGTCAACCTCGATCGCGGCCGCCCGCTCTCGCCGGTACTCGACGACTGCGTCAACGCGATCCTCAAGCAGGTCACGCTCCTGCGGCAGATTTCTTCCGAGTTCTCGAGTTTCGCATCCTCGCCGACGCCGCGCCCCGAGCCCACGCGCCTCGCCGAGCTCATCGAGGAGGTCGTCGAGTCGTACCGCACCGGCCTCACGGGGCGGATTGCGATCGACGTCGACACGCCGCAGACCGTGCCCGTCGTGATGACCGACAAGACGCTGTTCGCGCGGGCGCTGACCAACGTGATCGAGAACGCGCTGCACGCGATGCCGGGCGAGGGCCGCCTGACCATCGTGACGCGCGAGTCGCCGGCGGACCGGGCGGTCGTGGTTCGGGTGACCGACACCGGCATCGGCATGGATCAGGAATCGATCGCGAAGATCTTCGAACCCTATTTCTCGACCAAAGCGGCCGGCACAGGCCTCGGGCTGACGATCGCCAAGCGGAACGTGGAATTGAACGGTGGAACGATCGACGTGACGAGTCAGCGTGGCGTCGGCACGACGGTGACGATTACGCTGCCGCTCGGCTAGCCGTGCCCGGCGGCGTCGCGCGCCGATTGGTGGCCCGTCGAGCGCGCCGCACCCGCGTCTTCATGCTGATCCGGGCGTCCGCCGCGGCGCCGAAACCGCGTGATCGCCATACCGATGAACGCCGACGCGAGATAGGAATAGGCGACCACCACGAGGACGATGCGCGGGTGCGTCGCGATGGCCATGATGGCGCCCGCGATGAGTAACAGTACCCGCAACGGCCGGCGCGCCTGCAGATCGATCGTCTTGAAGCTGCGGAAGCGAATCGTGCTGACCATCAGCACCGCCGGCACGAGCACCATGGCGATGACGGGCAGCGCCTCGCGATAATCGTACAGGCCGAAGGGATACGCGAACACGGTGGCGGCGGGAATCGCCGCGGCCGCCGGACTCGGCATCCCGACGAAGTACCGCTTGTCGCCGCCGCCGGCCGTTTGAATGTTGAAGCGCGCGAGCCGCATCGCCGCGCACGCCACGAACAGGAATCCCACGGCCATCCCGAGCCGCCCGAGCGGCGCCAGCCCCCAGGAATACGACAGAATCGCGGGCGCGACGCCGAACGAAATCACGTCGGCCAGCGAATCGAACTCCACGCCGAACGCGCTCGTCGTGCCGGTCAGCCGCGCGACCCGGCCGTCGAGCATGTCGAGCACGAAGGCGAAGCCGATGAAGGGCGCCGCCGTCTGGTACTCGCCGCGCATCGCGTACACGATGCACGCGTACCCGCAGAACATGTGGGCCATGGTGAACAGGCTGGGCAGCAGGTACACACCGCGCCGGAACTGGCGGCGCGGCGGGTCGCTCGTGCGCCGCAGGAAACGGAGCCGTCCGTCTTGGGGATCGTTCACAAAGATGCCTCTAGGAGTGTAGCACCGCGATCACGGTTTCACCCCCGCGGACGGTCTCGCCGACCGAGACGCTGATGGTCGCGCTCAGCGGAAGGAACACGTCCATCCGCGAGCCGAATTTCATGATGCCGAAGCGATCGCCCGCGCGCACCTCGGCGCCCGGCTCGACGCGACACACCACCCGCCGCGCCAGGATCCCCACGATTTGCCGCGCGACGATCATCTGGCCGCCGTGATCGATCCAGATCTCGCTGCGCTCGTTCACCGTCGCGGCGTCGTGGTGATACGCGGGCAGGAATCGCCCGCGTCTGAAG
The DNA here is from genome assembly GCA_017883165.1 of Acidobacteriota bacterium. Classification (GTDB taxonomy): domain Bacteria; phylum Acidobacteriota; class Vicinamibacteria; order Vicinamibacterales; family CAVVIG01; genus JADGOC01. The sequence continues at coordinate 29,204 of JADGOC010000005.1, read as the reverse complement.
CTGACGCGCGTGACGCGCCCCGACGCCGGCACGCGGTTGACGTGCACGTCCATCGGCGAGAGGAAAATACTGATCTGCTGCCACGACCCCGGCGGCGCCGCGTCCGCGGATGCGGCGCCCGCCACCAGCACGCGGCCGTCGGCTGGCGACAGCACGGCGTTCGCGGCGCTGTCAGATTCGCGATGAGGGTCGCGGAAGAAGAACAGAAAGAACAGAGCGGCGATGACACAGGGGATCGCGAGCGTCCACGTGACGAACACGGCGGCCAGCGCCGCCGCCACGAGGGCGCCGCCGATGAAAGGAATCCCTGCGACGTCGATGCGCGTGCCGGTCAGCTCCGCGCGTGCGGACGCGTGTCCGTTCCTGGCGGAACCGACGGCATCGACGGCCCCTGGCCCTGTCGACGACGCCGGAGGATGTCCTCCATGCGGTCTTTCAAAAGCAGCTTGCGCTTCTTCAGGGTGACTTCTTCGAGATGTTCGGGTTCGGATAAGTAGGGCTTGGCGGTGAGGGCGTGCAGGCGATCTTCCAGTTCGTGGTGCATGGCGGCGAGCTGATGGAACTCCTCGTCCGCCTGCAGCAACAGTTCCTGGGGGGCCTGTTTCTGCTCATTCATGCTCCACCTCCTTTGAACATGGTTCACATTCTGACAGGCCGAAAGTACCATAAGCCCCAGAGCGTTGCAAGATCAGTCGTGCGAAATATCTTCGCGCCACAGGATGAGCGCGTCCTCGACCGGATGGGTGTAATACGCCTGGCGGACGCCGGCGACCGAAAACCCGAGCCGCTCGTACAACCGTCGCGCCGCCTCGTTCGAGCGCCGCACCTCGAGCGTGGCGCGCCGCGCTCCCAGACGCGTCCCTTCGCGCAGCACCTCATGCAAAAGCGTCGTGCCGGCTCCCCGGCCCCGCTGCGAGGGCGCCACCGCGAGGTTGTTGATGTGCAGCTCGTCGAGCACGCGCCAGAACGAACAGTAGCCGACCACCTGCTGCGAGCTGTCACGGACGACGTAGCAGAACGAGACGCCGTGGTTCTCCAACTCCGCGAGGTACATCTCGCGCGTCCACGGGTTGACGAACGACGCCAGCTCGATCTCCAGAATCGTCTCGAGATCCGCCGGCAGCGTGAGCGGTTCGATGACCCAACTGCTACGGTCCATGCCGAGCCGCATCCCGTGCGACCTCCGCATCCGGCCGTCGCACGTATAACGGACGAACAGCGCCCGGATCGCCCGTCTCGTGCCGGCTCGCCCGCCCGATCGCGAGGCGGCCGACGGCGCCGGCGATCGGCGGAGGCTCGACGATCGCCGCCCGGGCGGCGGTGCTCCGGCGGATGACGTCGCGATACAGGATCGCGCCGTCGCCGATGATCACATCGAGCGCACGACCGGTTGGCCCGGCCCACCGCGCCAGCGTCGCGGCCGGATCGCCGACGGCCGCCGCATCGAGCTCCACGAGGCGGTCCGCGCTGAACGGCGGCGCGCGGCGCACGCGATAGAGCGCCGAAAAGACCTCGTGCCGGTGGGCGTCCATCCAGGCGGCGACGATCGCATCCGGCGCCGCCTCCAGCGCCGCAAGGTGCGCGAGCGCCTCGAGGGCGGAGACGGCCGCGACCCGCCGCCGCTGTACGACCGCCAATCCCTGCATCGTCGCGATGCCGATCCGCAGCCCGGTAAACGATCCCGGCCCTGACGCGACGGCGAACAGATCGACGTCGGACATCGCGAGTCCGCGCCGCTCGAGCACGCGCAGGAGATCGCCGGGCAGCCGCTGGGCGTGCGTCCGCGACGGATCGCCTCCGCGTTCATCGACCACGCGATCCTCGTCGACAAGGGCGACGCTTCCCGCCGGCGTCGTCGTGTCCAGCGCCAACACACGCATGCGTTAGACTAATGCATATGTCAGCGTCGGTCACGCCGGCGATGCGGCAGTATCTCGACGCGAAGCAGCAGCATCCCGACGCCATCCTGCTCTTTCGGATGGGCGATTTCTACGAGATGTTCTACGAGGACGCGCTCGTCGCGGCGCGCGCGCTCGACATTACGCTCACCTCCCGCGCCAAGGGCGCCAACGGCGGCGGCATCCCGATGTGCGGCGTACCCTTTCACGCCGTCGACGGCTACATCGGACGGCTCGTCAAGAAAGGTTTTCGCGTCGCGATTTGCGATCAAGTTGAAGATCCGCGCAAGGCCAAGGGCCTCGTCAAGCGCGAGGTCGTCCGCGTCGTCTCGCCGGGCACACTGACCGACGCGAGCCACCTCGACGCGCGCGAACCGGCCTTCCTCATGTCGGTTGTGGCGCGGGGCGGCACCCTCGGTGTGGCGCTGCTCGACCTCTCCACCGGCGAATTCTCTGCCGCCGAATACGCCGGGGCTGACGGCGTGCAGTCGCTCGCCGACGAGATGGCGGTGCTCAAGCCGCGCGAAATCGTGGTGCCGGCCGAAGTCGAGCTTCCCCCATGCATCGGGGCCTCGGGGCTGCCCGTCACGCCGATCGACGCGTGGACCTTCGACGATGAATCGGCGCGGCGGACGTTACTTGATCAGCTGCGCGCCGGCGGGCTGGAGGGCTTCGGCCTCGATCGGCGGCCGGCGGCCGTTTCGGCGGCCGGCGCGCTCGTCCATTACTTGCGGTCGACGCAGAAGGCGGACCTTGCGCATGTCCGTGCGATTACGTACCGGCAGCATGCCGACGCGCTGCTCATCGATCCGACGACGCTCAAGCACCTCGAGATTCTCGAGGGGTCTGAGGGCGGGCGGGACGGGTCGCTCCTCGCCGAGCTTGACGCCACAGTCACCTCCGTCGGCAGCCGGCTGCTCCGCGCGTGGCTGCTGCGGCCGCTCGTGGCGATCGAGCCGATTCGCGACCGGCTCGATGCGGTCGAGGAGCTGGCGTTCCGCGCCACAGACCGCGGCAAGTTTCGCGACGCGATCAAGGCGGTGCAGGATCTCGAGCGGCTCGTCGCGCGCGCGGCGCTCGGAACGGCAGGCCCGCGCGATCTCGTCGGCCTCAAGGTCTCTCTCGCGGTCATCCCGCGCGTGCGCACGCTGCTGGCGGACCTGCAGGCGCCGCTCGTCCGATCGCTCGTCGCTGAGCTCGACGATCTCCTCGACGTCCGGTCCGCGATCGAGACCGCGATCGTCGACGAGCCGCCCGTCCTGGCACGAGACGGCGGATTCACGCGCGACGGCGTCGACAAGGAATTGGATGATTTGCGCACCATCAGCCGCTCGGGCAAGCAGATCATCGCCGAAATGGAAGAGCGCGAGCGCGCGCGCACGGGCATCGCCTCGCTGAAGGTCCGCTTCAACCGCGTGTTCGGGTACTACATCGAGATCTCGAAATCGAACCTGCACGCCGTGCCGCCCGACTATCACCGCAAGCAGACGATCGCCGGCGGCGAGCGCTTCATCACGCCGGCGCTCAAGGAGTACGAAGAGAAGATCCTCGGCGCCGACGAACGCATCGTCGAACGCGAGCTGGAGATCTTCGAGAAGCTGCGGATCGCGGTCGCCGCCGAGGCGCCACGGATTCAGGCGTCCGCGCGCGCGCTGGCGTCGCTCGACGTGCTCGGGGCGCTCGCCGAGATGGCCGCCGTCAACAACTACACGAAGCCACACGTGCACGATGGCGACGAGCTCGCGGTCGTCGACGGCCGCCACCCGGTGGTCGAGCGCCGCACGTCCGCCGACGCCTTCGTGCCGAACGACATCACGCTGAACGCGACGACCTGCCAGCTCATCATCCTGACCGGGCCCAACATGGGCGGAAAATCGACGTATCTGCGCCAGACGGCGCTGATGTGCCTGATGGCGCAGGCTGGCTCGTTCGTGCCGGCGCGCGAGGCGAAGATTCCGATCACCGACCGAATCTTCGCGCGCGTTGGCGCGTCGGACAACATCGCGAAGGGCCACTCGACCTTCATGGTCGAGATGCAGGAGACCGCCAACATCCTGCACACGGCGACCTCGCGCAGCCTGGTGGTGCTCGACGAGATCGGCCGCGGCACGGCGACCTTCGACGGCTTGAGCATCGCGTGGGCGGTCGCCGAGCATCTCGCCACGAACCCGGAGATGCGTCCGAAGACGCTCTTTGCCACGCATTATCACGAGCTGACCGACCTGGCGGATGCCACGCCCGGCGTCGTCAACTTCCACGTCTCCGCGCGCGAGTGGAAAGACGACATCATCTTCCTGCGCAAAATCGTGCCCGGACGATCCGATCGCAGCTACGGCATCCAGGTGGCGCGTCTGGCAGGATTGCCGCTGCCCGTGATCGAGCGCGCGCGCGCGATTCTCGCCGCCCTCGAACGCGACGAGCTGACGCGCGGCGGCCGCCCGTCGGTGAGCGGTACGCCGGTCGAGCCGCAGCAGCAAATGGGTCTCTTCCAGGCGCCCCCTGGTGAAGATGTCGAGAAGGCCGGCCGCCTGCGTGAGAAGATCGCCGGCATCGACGTCGATCGCCTGACGCCAATGGACGCGCTGACGCTGCTCGCGGAGCTCAAGAAGGAGCTATGAGCTTCTCACCCGCCGCGAACCGATGACTCACGTGAAGCCTGCCATCCGCAAACGCGACGTGATCGCGTCGCTGCGTCAGCCGAAGGTGGCGGTGATGCTCGCGCTGGGCTTCTCGTCCGGCCTGCCGTTTTTTCTGAGCGGCAACACGCTCGGCTACTGGCTACGCGACGCCGGCACCACGCTGACGGCGATCGGCTTCCTGTCGTGGGTCGGACTCGCATATTCGGTGAAGTTCCTCTGGGCACCCATCATCGATCGCGTCGACGCGCCGGTGTTCGGCCGGTTCGGTCGCCGACGCGGCTGGTTGATCGTCAGTCAGATTCTCGTGGCCCTCGGGCTGGCAGGCCTCTCCGCGGTTGGCCTGAAGGCCGGCCTCACTGCCGTCGGCAGCCTCGCGCTCGTCGTGGCGTTTTCCTCGTCGACGCAGGACATCGTGGTGGACGCGTGGCGGATCGAGGCGGCGAGCGACTCCGACGAGCTCGGGCTGCTCTCGTCCGCCTACCAGCTCGGATATCGATTCGCGATCATCGTGACCGACGCGCTGATCCTGATCATGGCCAATCATTTCGGCTGGCGCATGTCGTACGCGGCGATGGCGGCGCTGATGGTGGTCGGACTGTGCGCCAGCCTGGTGGCCGCCGAGCCGGCGCGCGCGGCACGAGTCTTCGAATCAAAAGCCGAAACCGCACCGCTCTGGAGCGGCCGCGGCTTTGTCGACGCGGTGATCGGCCCCTTCACGGAATTCTTCCGCGTGTACGGCTGGCTCGCGCTGCTGATGCTCGCGATGATCAGCTTCTACCAACTGCCGGAGTTCGTGATGGGTCCGATGGCGAATCCGTTCTACCACGACCTCGGCCTGTCGAAGGATGCCGTCGGCGCGGTGCGCGGGTCGATCGGTCTCGTGGCGTCGCTGCTCGGCATCGCCGCGGGCGGCTTCAGCACGCTGCGCTTCGGCTACGCGAGGACGCTGATCGCGGGCGTGATCGTGAAGATGCTGGTGATCGCCAGTTTCGCGACGCTCGCCTGGTCCGGTCCCGACCTGCGCGTCTTCGGCGCGGTGATGTTTGCCGACAACTTCGGGATCGGCCTGGCGGGTGTCGCGCTCGTGACCTACATGTCGAGCTTGACGAGCCTTGGCTACACGGCGACGCAGTATGCGCTTCTGAGCTCCGCGTACACCTACGTCGGCAAGTTCGCGAAAGGATTCTCGGGCGTGTTGGTCGATCGGCTCGCCGTCGGCCGCGGACTGATCGACGCGTACGCACTCTTCTTCATTGGCGCCGGCCTCCTTGGCACTCCCGCACTCATTCTCTGCATCGTCCTCGCGCGCGCCACTCGAGAATCGAAGCACGCGCACGCCGCGGAGCCGCGATAATCACAACGCTATGAGACGCGCGCTGACAGCGGCCCTGGCCCTCCTGATGATCGCCGGCGTCGGCTCGCGCACGGCGCGCGCGGCGTCGCTGTTCGATCCGTTGTACAAGTTCCGCCGCCTGCCGACAGAGCACTTCCTCATCTACTTCCACCAGGGCGAGGACCGCATGGCCGGGCGGCTCGCGATCATCGCCGAGGAGGCGTGGCGCAAGCTCGAGCGCCCGCTCGGCACCAAACCGCCGCCGCTGACGCACGTGGTGCTCGTCGATCAGACTGAGTTGTCGAACGGCTACACGTACGTGCTGCCGCGCGACACGGTTGTCATCGACGCGGTCTGGCCTGCCGGCTCCGAATTCATCGGCAGCCTCGACGACTGGCTGACGCTCGTCTTCACCCACGAGTTCACACACGTGGTCCATCTCGATCGCTCGGAGGGTTGGGCGCGCATCGCCCGCAATGTCTTCGGACGCGTTCCGTACGCGTTCCCGAATCTGTTCCTGCCGGGCTGGCAGATCGAAGGACTCGCGACGTACGAGGAAACGGCGATCACCGGGGACGGTCGCCTGCACGCGGGAGACTTCGCGGCGATCGTCAACGAAGCAGCGCGGGCGCGCGCGTTGGAGCCGCTCGATCGCGTCAACGGCGGGCTGACCGACTGGCCCGACGGCTTCGCGCAGTACGCCTACGGGGTCGGCTTTCACGCGTATCTCGCGGAGCACTACGGCGAGCAGAAGTTCGGCGAGCTCGCGGAGGCGACCGCACGGCGCATCCCTTACACGGCGTCGCGCGTCTTCAGCAAGGTGTACGGACGCTCGCTCGGCGATCTGTGGCGCGACTACCAACAGAGCACCATCGCCGCGACTCCGCCCACGTCCGTGGACGATGGGGAACGGCGGCTGACGCACCAGGGCTTCACCGTCGTCGGCCCGCGCTTTCTGTCCTCCACGTGCGCCACCTGCCCTCCCGAAGTGATCTACTCGCTGCGAACGCCGCACGACTTCGCGTCGCTCAACCAGATCACGCTCGACGGCTCGGCGCCTCGGCACGTCGCGAGGCGCTCCCTGGGCTCGACGACGGCGATCGGACGCCAGACAATTTATTTCGATCAGGACGAGCTGCGGCGAAACACGGGCTTCTACGCGGATCTCTACGCGCTCGATCGCGCGAGCGGGCGTGTCCGCCGCGTCACATCCGGCGCGCGCCTGCTCGATCCGGATCTCTCGCCTGACGAACACACGATCGCCGCGGTCCAGAACACGCCGGGCCAGCGCGATCTGGTGTTGGTCGCTCTGAAACCTGCCACTATGGCGGCTCCAGGGGGGCAACCGGAGATCACCACCCTCATCTCGGAGCCGGAAACGCAATTTAACGCGCCGCGCTGGTCGCCCGACGGCCGAACGATCGCCGTGCAGCGCCATCGGCTCGGCGCACAAACCGAGATCGTCGTCGTGGATGTCGCGACGCGCACGGCCCGAGTGATCGCCTCAGACGCGAAGGCGCGGTGGGTGACACCGGCGTGGCGGCCCGATGGCCGCGCAATCGTCGCCGCGGCGGATCTGAATGAAGGGCCGTTCAATTTGTACGAATTGCACGTGGACGCTCCGGCCGGCCGGCGGCAGCTCACGCACACGACCGGCGGCGCCACGTGGCCCGACGTGTCGCCGGACGGGCGCTCGATCGTCTACGTCGGCTACACGGTCGACGGCTTCGATCTGTTTACCCTGCCGTACGCGACGGCAGGTCTGGCGACGGCGGGTACGGCGAGTGTCGGGGCGGAGCTTGCTGTGCCCGATTCCGCGACAGGTGGGGCCGAGCAAGCTCGGCCCCTACAATCCGCGGACCGGTACACGCCCTGGCCGACACTGAAGCCGACCTGGCGGTCGCCCGTCGTCGAAGGCGACCGCAACTCCATCCGCGCCGGCGCGGCGACCGGCGGCGCCGACGTCCTCGGCTATCACGGCTACAGCGTATCAGCGACCTGGCTCGTCTCGACCCCCAGGAACGCGCCGGCCGTCGACTCCGCGACGCCCAACTGGCAGCTGTCCTACGTCTACGATCGGTGGGTGCCGACGCTCTGGGCATCGGTCTCGCGCGACACGTCGTTTTTCGCCGGGCCGCCGAGCGACGCCGGCGTCCCGGCGACCGCCACGCTGCGTGAGCGGCAGATTGAGGCCGGCGTCATCGTTCCGATTCGCCACGTCGCCGCGGCGCAGACGATGGTCGCGTCGGTCGTCCGCGCGATCGACGACTTCACGTTTCCCGACCATGCGGTCTCGCACAATCGCACGGCGGCGCGCGCCGGGTGGGCGGCGACCAACGCGATCACGTACGGGTACTCGATCAGCCCCGAGCGCGGCGTGGCGTTCGGCGCCACGGCGGAGCTCGTGCCGACCGCGCTCGGATCGTCGGCCGGCGCCAACGCCGTCGCGGCCGACGCGCGCCTGTATCTGCCGGGCTTCGCGGCCCATCATGTGCTGGCCGTGCGTCTGGCCGGTGGGAGCTCGAACGGCGACCGCGATCTGCAGCGCGCATTCGATCTCGGCGGAGGCCAGGGGAATCTCGACACGCTCGACTTCGGCCGCGAGGCGATCAGCCTGCTGCGCGGCTTTCCGGCCGACACCTTCGCCGGCACGCGCGTCGCCTTGATGAACGCCGATTACCGCTGGCCGATCGCGCGGCCGCAGCGCGGCGTCGGCCCGTGGCCCTTCTTCGTGCACACGATTCACGCCGCCGTCTTCGCCGACGCCGGCCACGCGTGGACCCGCACCTTCAGCGCGCGCGATCTCAAGACGTCGGCCGGCGCGGAGCTCTCGATCGACCTCGTCGCCGGCTATGCGCTGCCCTTCACCGCGTCCGCGGGCGCCGCGTGGGGGCACGACGGCAGCCACACGGTCGGCGACCGCGCGACGGTGTACTTCCGCCTCGGCCACGCGTTTTAGTCGGCAGCCCCGAGCCACCAGCCCCGAGCCCCGAGTTCCGAGCCCCGATAGGTATAATGTCCCGCGCATGACGAAGAAATCACGCTTCCTGCAAACGCCGGTCGAGCCATTCGCCGTCGAAGCAGGACTGACTGCCGACGAGATCCTGACCCGGATGGAGCGCATCTCCTTTCAGGGACGCAACCTCGCGACGGCTCATCGCGTCTGGCTCAAGATGCTCGACGATGACGTGACGATTTTCCTGGGGATGGCGGGGGCGCTCAGCGCCGGCGGCCTGCGCCTGATCGTCGCGCACCTCATCTCGAACCGGTACGTCGACTGCCTGGTCTCGACCGGCGCGAACCTCTATCACGATCTGCACGAGACGCGCGGCCAGCGCCACTACATCGGCTCGCCGCACAGCGACGACACGGCCCTCGCCGAGGACCGCATCGACCGCGTGTACGACACGTACGCCGACGAGGAAGAATTCATCGGCAACGACAACTGGATCGCCGACTTCGCCGCCTCGCTCGAGCCGCGCGCGTACACGACGCGCGAGTTCCTGCATCTGCTGGGCGGCCATCTCTGGGACACGACCGGGCGCGACGGCATCCTGACGGCCGCCTACCGGGCGAAGGTGCCGATCTTCTGCCCCGCGATCGCCGACTCGTCGATCGGCATGGGGCTGTCGCAGGCGCGCCAGAAGCGGGCCGGCGCCGGCGCCATCGACATCATCGGCGACATCGTCGAATCGGCGAACCTGATCATCCGGCGTCCGCGGACGGCGTCGGTCGTGCTCGGCGGCGGGACGCCGAAGAACTTCATCAACCAGGCGAGCGTGCAGGCCGAGTTCTACAGCCCGGAGGTCACCGGCCACCTCTATGCGGTCCAGATTGTGACCGACGTGCCGCATTTCGGCGGCGCCTCCGGCGCCAGCCTCGAGGAAGCGGAGAGCTGGGGCAAACTGGCCGCCGATTCGGCGCGCGCGTCGGTTCAGGTCGACGCGACGATCGCCCTGCCGATCCTGGCGACCGCGCTCGCGAGCTCCGCTCCTCCGATTCTCGCCCGGCGCCAGGTGCCGGCGTTCACCCTGGCATCGCGCGTCATGACGATCGACGGCCAGACCGTACCCTCCGACCGCTTCGAGGACGTGAATGAGCCTGCCGTTTGAATACGATTCGGTAACGCCGGGGGAGTTCGGCGGCACCAAACCGACCACGACCGATTTCGAGAACGCCCGCGTCGTGATCCTGCCCATTCCGCTCGATCGCACGACGTCGTACGTGCCCGGCACGCGTCTGGGGCCGCACGAAATCCTCGTCGCGTCGTCGCACATGGAGTTGTGGGACGAGGAGACGGAAACCGACGTGCACAGCATCGGCATCTACACGCTGCCGGAGCTCGAGCTGCCGTATGCGGGGATGGACGAGGTGATTCAGGAGATCCGGCGCGTCGCCTCGGAGCTCGTCAACCGCGGGAAGTTTCCCGTCGTGCTCGGCGGCGAACACTCGATCACCGCGCCGATCGTCGCGGCCCTTGCGGCCAAGCACGCCGGGCTCTCGGTCCTGCAGATCGATGCGCACGCGGACCTGCGCGATTCCTTCATGGGCACGCCGCACAATCATGCGTGCGCCATGCGGCGCGTGCTCGAGTACGCGCGCTGCACGCAGGTCGGCGTCCGCAGCCTGTCGCCCGAGGAGGCGGCCGTCGCGCCCAGCCTGCCGACCGAGATCTTCTACGACTTCAACATGCGGCGGCACGACGACTGGATCGACCGCGTCGTCGACTCCCTGAGCGAGACGGTGTACATCACGATCGATTGCGACGGGTTCGATCCGGCCATCATGCCGGCTGTGGGGACACCCGAGCCTGGCGGGTTGACGTGGTACGAGATGCTGGCGCTCCTGCGCCGCGTGATCGACGCGCGGCGCGTCGTCGGGTGCGACATCGTCGAGCTCTGCCCGATGCCGGGCAACGTCGCGCCCAACTTCCTCTGCGCGAAGCTGATCTACAAGATTCTGTCGTACCGCTTCGGGAACGAAGTCGGAAGCGCCTCCCGCTAGGTCTTCTTCAGCGTATCGAGCTGCTGCCGCGCTTCGGCGGTGTACGGCGAGTTCGGGTACTCCTCGACCAGACGGTTGAACGTCTGCTGCGCGTCGGCTTTCTTGCCCGCCTCGAGATAGGTCTGCCCCAGATGCATCAGGATGCCGTCGATCGGCAACGGGCCGTCCTTCCGCTGCGCCAGCTCTTTGAATCCGTTGATCGCCTGATCGAACTGGCCGCTGCGCGCGTGCGCTTCCGCGAGCCCGAGGCGCGAAACCTGACCGTAGAATCCGTCGCCCGCTCGTTTGATCACATCGTCGTACAAAGGCGCCGCTTCCGCGGCACGGCCGATCGACACCAGCATCGCCGCCTGCTGATAGCGCGCGAAGAGCCCGGCGTCGGTCGACGGATACGCGTCGGCGACCGCCTTGAGCTTCACGATCGCCGCTTCCGCCCGCGCCTGCTCGCTCGCATAGCTGCCCGGCACGACCACCGCGGTGCCGCCGGGCGCGATGGGCGGCGCGACGCGGGCGTTCTCGACGGCGATCGCCTGCGCGAGCAAGTCGTGCGCACGCCCCTGGATGTGCTGCTGCCAGGCGTAGTAGCCGAGCGCGCCCACACCGATGACGACGACCGCCACGATCGCGGCGGTCACTTCACGTGGACGGGTCTCGACGAGGTCGCGCGCCTGCCGCGTGAACGACTCGATCTCGTTGGTCTTCAGATGACGCCGTTCGGTTCTCTTCATAATAAGGTTTAGTGACTCAAGAATACTCGCTGGCGCGCCCGGCAGGACTCGAACCTGCGACCCCCGGTTTAGGAAACCGATGCTCTATCCACCTGAGCTACGGGCGCGTACCTGGTCGAAGCCCGGCGTCCAAGCATCTCATGGACAGAGGGCGGCGGCCAACCCCTGAGCCGCGCGGGCGAGAGATGTGGCCGCACAGCTGTACTAAGGATGGCTCAGCAGGGCCTGCAGTGCTTTTGCGACGTGAACGTATTCCGTGTAGCGGCGTTGATAGAGGTCCAGCTTCTCGCGCTCGACCGCGTCCACGCGTGCCCGCGTCACCTGCGAGCCGCCTGACGCGGCGAGCTCCTGTTCCGCCACCGCGGCCTTCAACTTGAATTCGCCATCGTGGGTCCGCTCCCACGCCAGCCAGTCGGTGGTCCATTGCGCATGCGCCGCCTGAATCCGCTCTTCGGTGAACGGAAACGTCCCGCCGGCGGCGCGATCGAGCGCGGCGCACTCATCCGGAAACAGCGTCCTCGCGGTGCGCGCCAGCGGCTGCCAGACGAGCAGCGCCCGCGGATCGGTATTCGATGCGGCGATGGCCGGCGCGAACGCCTCGAGAAGCTGCAGCGCGCGGCTACGCGCGGCGGCGTCACTGGCCGCGCGGATCTCGCGCGCAATCGCGCCCGCACCCCACAGGACGGCGCCGGCGACAACCACAGCGACGGCAAGGGCGGCGGCAATCGTGATCAATATTTCAGGACGGTGTGAATCTGCTGGCCGCCGAGCCGCTCGCGCCCGTTGAGCCCCACGAGCTCGATCAGGAACGCCAGCCCATGCACGTGGCCGCCGAGCTCCTGCACCAGATCCAGCGTCGCGCGCGCCGTCCCGCCGGTCGCCAGGAGATCATCCACGATCAGCACACGCTGGCCGTTCCGGATGGCGTCGGCGTGCATCTCGAGCGAGTCGGTGCCGTATTCGAGAGCGTAGGTCTGGCGGATGGTCCTCGACGGCAGCTTGCCCGGCTTTCTGACCGGAATGAATCCCGCATCGATCCGATCAGCGACGGCCGCGCCGAAAATGAACCCGCGGCTCTCGATGCCGACGACGACCTCGATGCCCTGATTCAAGAACGGGAGCGCCATGCTGTCGATCGCGGCGCGAAACCCGACCGGCTCCTGCAGGAGCGTCGTGATGTCGTAGAAGAGGATGCCCGCCTTCGGAAAATCGGGCACGTGTCGGATTTTGATTTTGAGCTGATCCATGTTCATCGAATGCTGAAACCCGTGTTGCGTCCGCTGGGCGTGCTGTCGGCCGTCTCGACGCGCTCGACGCGCGCGCCCGGCGGGCCATGCCTCACGCGACGCTCGAACCGCTCGAGCGCCTCCGCGTCGCCTTCCGCGGCGATTTCCACGCGGCCGTCCGGCAGATTCCGGACAAAGCCGTGCAGCCCCTCGACTGCGGCCGCCTCCCCGGCGAAGAACCGGAAGCCGACGCCTTGAACACGTCCGCTGAGCAGGTAAAGTCGGGCGCTGCGCATACTCGCTGCCGAATCGATACGGCCGATTATGATACCATCCCAGCCTTTGCGGTAACCGACAGGTGCTGTGGCTGAAGAATCCTCCTTTCCCTCGCTAAAACGCCTTCTCGTCGGCAAACCCATTCCGTCATCGCTCGCGCACCACGAGCGGCTGTCACGCGTCACCGGACTCGCCGTGCTGTCGTCGGATGCGCTGTCGTCGGTCGCGTACGCGACGGACTTCATCGTCGTCACCCTCGTCGTCGCGGGCGCGGCGGCGCTGGGCTACGCCATCCCCATCGGCATCGTCATCGCGTCGCTCCTGGCGATTGTCGCCTTCTCGTATCGCCAGACGATTCACGCCTACCCAACCGGCGGCGGCGCGTACATCGTGGCGAAGGAGAACATCAGCGCGACGGCGGGACTCGTCGCGGCGGCCTCGCTGCTGGTCGACTACACGCTCACGGTGTCGGTCAGCATTTCAGCCGGCGTATTGGCGATCACCTCCGCGGCGCCGACGCTCCACGTCTACCGCGTCGAGATGTGCCTCGTCTTCCTCGCGCTGCTGATGGTCGGCAATCTGCGCGGCATTCGCGAGTCGGGCCGCATCTTCGCCGTGCCGACGTACTTTTTCGTCGTCAGCATTCTCGTGTTGATTGGTATCGGGCTCTACCACTACCTGACGCACACGATGGTGCCGATCGACGCGCCGCTGCCATTGACCGCCGGTCGCGCACCGCTCACGATCTTCCTGCTCCTCACCGCCTTCGCCAACGGCTGCACCGCGATGACCGGCGTCGAGGCCGTCTCGAACGGCGTGCCGGCGTTCCGCCCGCCGGAAGCGAAGAACGCGGCGGCGACGCTCGTCACGATGGCGGCGCTCGCGATCACGATGTTTCTCGGCATCACGTTTCTGGCCCACGTCTACAAAGTGATGCCGACGGCGGCCGAATCGGGCGTCTCGCAGCTCGCCCGCGCGATCTTCGGCGGCCACACGTTCCTGTATTACCTCGTGCAGGCCGCGACCACCTTGATTCTCGTGCTCGCCGCCAACACCGCGTACGCCGACTTCCCGCGTCTGGCGTCGATCGTCTCGCGCGACCGCTACCTGCCGCGCCAGTTCATGAACCAGGGTGACCGCCTCGCGTTCTCGAACGGCATCATCGTGCTGTCGGTCTTCGCCGCCGTCCTCATCATCGTCTTTCGCGGCGACACGCAGTCGCTCCTGCCGCTCTACATGATCGGCGTGTTCGTGTCGTTCACGCTGTCGCAGGCCGGCATGGTGATCCACTGGCGCCAATCGAGGGAGGCCGGGTGGAAGACGAGCGCCTTCATCAACGGCTTCGGCGCGCTCGTCACCGGCGTCGTCCTGATCATCGTCACCGTCACCAAGACGCTCGAAGGCGCCTGGATCGTGCTGCTCCTCATCCCCGCGATCGTCATGATCTTCCAGGCGACGCGGCGGCACTACGACAAGGTCGCCTCGCAGCTCACCTTGCGCGGCTACACCACGCAGCGCCGCATCCACAACACGGTGCTCATGCCGATCGGCGGCATTCAGCGCGCCGTCGTCGAGGCGCTCCGCTACGCCGAAACACTCTCAGACGATGTGCGGGCGGTCTATGTGGATGTGGATCCGGCGTCGACCGAGCAGCTGCGCCGCGATTGGGACGTGTGGGGCGGCAAAGTCAATCTCATCGTGCTCACCTCGCCGTACCGGTCGATGATGGAGCCGCTGCTCGAATACATCGAGCAGGTCGAGAACGAGCGGCCCGACGATTACGTGACGGTGATCCTGCCGGAATTCGTTCCCGCGCGGTGGTGGCAGCATCTGCTCCACAACCAGCGCGCGCTCCTCATCAAGGGCGCGCTGCTCTTCCGGCCGAACACGGTCGTGACAAGCGTGCCGTTCCATTTGGCGAAGTAGCGGGCAGGAAGGGCTTCTGCACATCGGCGTCGCTGACGTCGGCGATCAGCGTCGGCTCGCGTCTAATGGCGAACGCCTGGATCGCGGTCTATCCGTCGGCGGTCACCTACGGCGCTCTGGTGACGATCACGAACTCGGTGGCCGGCACGTGGCGGCGCCAGAGCACGCGGCCCGAGGTGGCCGATATCCCCTCGCGGGCATACACCACGCGCAGCGGCACGCCTTGCGCGACGAACTCGTCGTACGCGCGGGCGAGCATCGCGCAGTAGAACGGGCCGGGGCGCGCGAAGAACTCCCGCGCCTCCTCCGGCGACTCGAGCACCACCGTGTGGCGATCGACATAGAACCTGAAGGCGGTGTTCCATCGATTCAACCGGTACGTCGCGACACGATCGGTCGTCGACGCGCGCGCGACCACCCAGCGTGCCAGATCCGGGACGACCTTCCGCTGCTCGAGTGCGGGCGTCACCCACAGCACGATGCCCGCATACGTGACCGTGATCGCCGCCAGCGTCATCCACGGGATCCTCGGAGGCCCGTTGAACCAAAGATTCTGCCGGACGGTGATCCACGCGCCAGACAGAATGAGCACGAGCGGTACCACGATCGCCGCGAACGGCAGCTCGAGCCGGACAATCAGGAAGTACCCGCCGCCAGCGCCGACCGCCACGAGCAGTGGGCCAAGCAGATGCAGCCCGACCCGCGCACCGGCGTTCAACGGATCGAGGGGCCGCGCGCGCACGTCGGCCCAGGCCCGTGCGCACAACAGACACAGCGGCGGCGCGGCCGGAAACACATAGTGGTCCAGCTTGAACTTCGAGAGCGTGAAGAAACCGACGACGGCGATGGTCCACGCGAGGAGCAGGACCTCGAAGGTGTCCGGCGGATTGCGGCGGATCGTCCGGCGAACGTCGTCGTAGACGCGCCCGACGAGCAGCGCCGTCCACGGCAGCAGGCCGGCGGCGAGAATCTGGAAGTAGAACCAGAAGCCCGGTTGGCGCGCGTACATCGACGTGCCAAAGAGGCGCAGGTTCTCGTTGAGCACGTAGCCTTCGACAAACGCGCGATCCCACCGGTGCCACATCGACAGGAACCATGGCGCCGCGATCGCGACGACGAGGAGCAGACCGGCGATCCAGTGGAGGCGCAGCAAACGCCGACGCGCGTCTCCGGACATTGCGATGGCGAGCAGAAAGGCCAGCCCGCAGAGCGCGATCGCCAGCGGACCCTTCGTCAACACCGCAAGGGCAATCGCCACGTAGCCCGCCCACTGCAGGCGCCGCCGATCGGCCAGCGCGGACACCGTGACGAGCGACGCGCCGCCAAAGAGGAATGCCGTGAAGACGGTATCGAGAATCGCGTACCGCGCGAGCGCGAAGAGGCCCGGACTGACCGCGAGCAGCAGCGCGGCCACCACCCCCACGTCGGCCCCGGCCAGCGTCGCGCCGAGCCAGGCCGTGATCCCGACAAGCGCCAGCGCGGCCAGTGCGGGCACCAGACGCGCCGCCAGCTCGGTTGAGCCGAGCGACGCCATCGGGACCGCCTGGAGGAGGTGAAAGAGGATCGGCTTGTCGAAAAACGGTTGCTCGTTATAGTACGGGGTCGCCCAGTCGCCCGTGCGGATCAGCTCGCGGGTGGTTTCCGCGTAATGGGCCTCGTCGGGATCCCAGAACGTGGGAACGCCGAGACGCCAGAAGAGCACAACAAACAACAGTAGCGCCCAACCGACATACGGCCGAGCCTTTCGGATGGGAAAAACCAATGGATTGGAGAATTATACGCGGCCAAGGCTGAGCCCTATCGAATTAATTTGAACAGCGCTGATTCGTGACGGTTCTCGGTGCGCTACTGCACCGTGATCGTTCCGACCATGTTGGGGTGAATCGTGCAGTGATACGGGAACGTCCCGGCGGTCGTGAACGTGAAATTGAAGCGACTGTTCGGCGCGACGTTCGGCGAGGTGAAGAGGCCGTTGTTCGCGGCCGAGGTGTGCGTGATGCTGTCGCTGTTCAGCCAGCTCACGGTCGTGCCCACCGACACGGTGATGGGGTTCGGGTTGTAGGCGGTGCCGGTCAACCCCGACGCCCCGCTCACAATCGTGATGCTGGTGCTACCGGCTGGCGCGGCCTCCGGGGTAGACGAGGGCGACGTGCTGCTGCCGCACGCGGAAACGCACATCACGGAAAAAAGAATCGCACAGACACGGAAAGACATAGTCGTCGGCTCCTTGGTCTCACCTCAACGCAAGGACGCTGCCCGGCCCGAAAGCCGTTTTTCCTCAAGTTTCTCCGTAAGAAAACGATTAAGAGGTTTCGAGATCTCAAATCGTTTTCGTCGGTCGTAACCCAGCGGTGTCGTCAGCCTCGGCTGGCTACCTCTGCCGCAGAAGCTTGACGCGGCGGGCCCGGAGGTTGATACCATTTTCTTGCCCACCTGACGATGTCCCCCTTACGGCACATTCAACGGCTCACCGTTCTCCTCGCCAAAGCCCTCGTGTACGGCACGGCCGCCATCCTCATCGTCGTCGGCATCGCGATCGGGGTGATCGAAACGGGCTGGGCCAAGAACCGCATCCGCAATTTCATCGTCCGCCAGGCGAATCAGTACCTGACGGCGACGCTCGAAATCGGCCGTCTGGAAGGGTCGTTGTTTCGGGGCATCACCCTTGGCGACATCCGTTTGTCGAGAAACGGCCGCACGCTCGTCGCCATCGACGACGTGTCGCTCAGCTACAGCCTGCGCGAGCTGTTTCAGCCAGGCGTCGTGATCCGCGAGATGCGGCTCGCCCGGCCGCGCGTCGCGATCGCGCGGACGCCCGAGGGCAAGTGGGACATCACGGAGCTGGTGAAACACGACGCGCACGACCAGACGCGATCCGGGCCGGGACGGCCGATCGAAATCGACAAGATTGCGGTGTTCGACGGCGACGTGGAATTGCACGATCCGCTCGACTTCGGCGCCGTCCACGCGCCCACGATCTACCGCAAGCTGAACTTCACCGGCGCATTCGTTTACGCGCCGGTCAAGTGGCAGCTGACGTTCGCGACGATGTCGTGGATCGGCAGCGCGCCCGATCTCACCGTCAACTCGATCACGGGCGGCCTCGACAACGGTCCGAGCGGCACGGTGTTTCACGACTTCGCCGTGCGGACACCGACGACCACCTTCACCCTCACCGGTGACGTCGTCCGCGGCGACGCGCCGACGACGCTCGATCTACACGTCCACGCCGCGCGGTTCGCCTTTCAGGAATGGGCGGGCGTCCTGCACGGCCTGAAGAACATCGCCGTCGACGCGGCCTTCGACACGACGCTGAGAGGTCCGCTCGCGCGGCTGGACACCACGCTCGCTCTGAAATCGACCGGCGGCTCGGTGGGCGGCACGCTCGTGCTGGACACGACGGTGCCCGGCTGGCACGGCGCGGGGACGGTCGACGTCGGCCGGCTGAATCTCGCGCGATGGCTGAACCGCGAGGACTGGCCGTCGGATATTTCCGGCCGCGTCACGTTCGACCTCGCGCTCGAGCTCGGCGGGCGCTTTCCCCGCGGGTCGTATCGCTTCAACGGCCCGCACGCCGAATACCTGCACTACGCCGGCGACGAGGTGCGCGCGCGCGGCGTGATCACGGCGCGTGAGGTGCTCGTCACGAGCGCGACCGCCCGCGCATACGGGGCCGACGTCACACTGACCGCCGGATCCATCGGCATCGACGAACCGTTTCCGTTTCACTTTCAGGGGACGATGAGCGATCTCGATCTCCGCCGTGTCCCCGAGACGGTGCCCGTGCCGCGCGTGGAAAGCGTGCTGACGCTCGACTACGACGTCACAGGCCAGTTCTCCAATGCCTTCATCAAGGGCCACGCGCTGTTCGGGCGCTCGCAGTTCCTGGGCGCCCTCGTCGACGCCGGAACGGTCGGCACGATCGACACGAGCGCGACGCCGCTGCGGTTCACCGGCGACGGGACGGTCCGCGACCTCGACCTGCCGCGGCTTGGCGCGGGCCTCGACGTCGCGTGGCTGCAGGAGCCGCGCTACGCGGGACGCGTGGCGGGTCACTTCTGGGTGGAAGGCGCCGGCGCCGACCGCGAATCGCTTGTCCTCACAGCCGGCGGACGGCTCGACCGCGCGGATCTGTTTCACGGACGGCTGTCGGCCGCCGCCGTCACGCTCGCCATCAGCGGCGGCACGCTGACGGCCGCCTACAACGGACAGCTCTCCACGATCGATCCAGCCGTGGCGCTCGACGATGGGCGCTTCGCCGCGTCGCTGACGGGCGCCGCCAACGTCCGTACCACGGTGCGCGACCTGCTGACGCGGACGCCGGAAGCGGCCGACTACGACATCGACGGCGCCTTGGACCTCACGGCGTCCTCGGTACGCGGCATCGACCTGACGGGTGCGCACATCGACGGTCAGTTCCGCGACGCGAAG
This sequence comes from Acidobacteriota bacterium, assembly GCA_017883165.1. GTDB lineage: Bacteria > Acidobacteriota > Vicinamibacteria > Vicinamibacterales > CAVVIG01 > JADGOC01. The sequence goes on along the minus strand of JADGOC010000005.1, from coordinate 9,743 downwards.
GCCGAGCTGCAGAACATCGCCGTGAGCGGTCCGGCAATCGACGGACGCGGCTCAGGGACCATCGCGTTCGCGGCCGATCGGCCGTCAAATTTCCAGTACGACATCGCTCATGCTGAGTTGTCGCAACTCACCTCGCTGACGGGCCAGAACGCCGCCGGTCGGCTCTCGACGAAAGGACGCCTCACCGGGCCGTGGACCGCGCTGCGGCTGGCCGGCGACGCGAGCGTGGGACAGGTGAGCTCGGCGGGCGTCACGGCGCTGACGGCGAATGGACAGTACGACATCACGATCCCGTCGGGCGACGCGGCCCACGCCGCGGCCACCGTCACCGGCCATGCGGAATTTCTGATGCTTTTTGGGCAAGCGGTGACGCAGGCGTCGGGCACGCTGACGCTCGCGGACGAGCGTCTCGGATTCGATACGCGCCTCTCGCTGGCCGCCGGGCGCTCCGGCGGCCTGGCCGGCGCGGTCGTGCTCCATCCCGATCGCCGCCAGATCGACATCGCGGAGCTGGCGGCGACCTTCGATCAGGCACCGTGGCGTCTCGCGATCGGCTCCGCGCTGCCGTCGATCGCCTGGAGCGATCAGGGAATCACCATCAGCCCGCTGCAGTTTGTCGGAGGGACGAGCCGCGATCAGACGATCGACGTGGCCGGCACCTGGCGGCAGGACGGCAACGGCGCGCTGCGCGTAACGGCGACGCACGTGTTTCTCGAGACGCTGCAAGGCGCATTCGAGCAACCCGCGCGGTACGGCGGCGTCGTCGATCTCGACGCGACGATTCGCGGCACGCGCGACGCGCCGATCGTCAGCGGACGGATCACGATCAGCAACGGCCGCGTCCGCCGCTTCGTGTATCAGAAACTGGCCGGCCGGATCGATGTGGCCGACCGCATGTTCACGGTGGATCTACGGCTCGACCAGGCGCCGGGCGTCTGGATCAACGCGGCGGGCACCGTGCCGCTTGGTCTCCTGAAGCACGATTTACCGGAGCGCCCCATCGACCTCGCGGTCACGTCGAGCCCGATCGGCCTCGGCCTGCTCGAGGGGCTGACCGACGTCGTGCGCCACGTGAGCGGCGAAATGCGGCTCGACGTGAAAGCGATCGGCACCAGCCGCGATCCGCATTTTCAGGGCGCCATCGATCTCGCCGACGCCGCGTTTGTCGTGTCCGCCACCGGCTCGCAGTACAAACACGGCCACGCGACGCTGCGCCTGGCGCGCGATCGCGTCGGCATCGACGTGCTGCACATCGAGGACAGCGCCGGGCATCCACTGGACGCACACGGGAGCCTCGGCACACACGAGCTGAGCGTCGGCGATCTCGAGATCGATGCGACCGCCCGCCGCTTCGAGGTGCTTCACAACGGGTTCGGCCGTGTCGACGTGGACGCCTCGTTGCAGCTGCGCGGAACGTTCGAAGCGGCGCGCATCAACGGCGACATCACCATCAACAGCGGCGACCTCAAGGTGGACGAGATTCTCGATCGGCTGCTGTTTCAGCCGTACGGCACCGAGCAGGTGTCGATGACCCCTGTCGATGCCGTAGACGCCGTCGCCGCGCTCAACCCCTGGAACCGGCTCGGCCTCGACCTCACCCTGCACGTGCCGAACGACCTCAAGCTCACCGGCGACAACGTGCAAGTGTCGCCGGGCACGCCGATTGGCCTGGGCAACATCAATCTGCGCGTTGGCGGCGACCTTTCGCTCTACAAGGATCCGGGGCAGCCGTTGTGGGTGACGGGATCACTCGATTCGATGAGCGGCACGTACGGCTTTCAGGGGCGCCGCTTCGACGTCGACGAAGCGAGCTCGATCAACTTCCACGGCGATCTGAATCCCGAGGTGTTCGTCAGCGTCACCCGGGCGATCTCCGGGGTGGAGACGCGGGTCACGATCACCGGCCAGTTGGCCAGCCCAGAGCTGCGGCTGACGAGCAGGCCTCCCCTCGAGGCGTCCGACATCCTCGCGCTCATCGTCTTCAACACGTCGCTGAACGATTTGTCGGCGGCGCAGCAGACCGAGCTCGCCGTGCGCGCCGGCACGCTCGCCGCCGGATTCCTCACGGCGCCGCTCATGTCGGCGCTGCAGCGGACGCTCGGCATCGACACGTTCGAGATGGAACCGTCCGGCGAGTACGGCACCGGACCCAAACTGACAGTCGGCGCCGAGATCGCGCCGGGGCTTGTGGCGCGCTTCAGCCGGCAGTTCGGGCAGGACGATTACGACGAGGCGACGGTCGAGGTCTACCTGTCGAAGCTGTTCCGCATCCGCGCGACCTTCTCCGACGCCGGCTCGCTCATTCGGCGCTCCCCGTTCCGCCGAATCGAGCGCGCGGGGATCGATCTGCTCTTCTTCTTCAGTTTTTGACGGTCCGTGTTATTACTTGACATGTCAATCATTGATTAATATAGTAATGGCCGTGAAGCGCCCCAGCCTCCTCCAGCGCGAGATTCGCCAGCGCCGGCCGTTCCAATCGGTCGGCCACGAGGCGGTGCTGGGCCTGCTCCGGACAACAGATCTCGTCCGCCGGCGCCTCGCCGACGTCATCGAGCCCCACGGGCTCACGTCGCAGCAGTTCAACGTGCTGCGCATCCTGCGCGGCGCGGGCGACGCCGGGCTGCCCACGCTCGAGGTGGCGGAGCGGATGGTCGAGCAAACGCCGGGGATCACGCGGCTGCTGGATCGGCTCGAGGCGAAGGGACTCGTGCGCCGGCAGCGCTGCCCCAAGGATCGGCGGCAGCATCTCTGCTGGATCACGCCGGCCGGCCGCACGCTCATCGACCGGCTGGATGCCCCGACCCTGCAGGTCATCGAAGCCTGTCTCGAACCGCTCCGGCGGACGGAGCGAGCCACGTTGATCCGGCTGCTGGACGCCATTCGCGCGGCGTGATTTTGCCTGATGCAATAGTTGATTCGTCAGTAGTTCATGTCTTTAGTAATGTTGAATATCCAGGAGCGACCCATGACCACGACCCCCGTCTCGACGCCAACCTTCGCCATCGACAAGACCCACTCCGAAGCCGCCTTTCAGGTCCGGCACTTGATCACGAAGGTCCGCGGACGCTTCTCCGACTTCGAAGGCACCATCGCCTTTGATGAGGCGCGTTTCGAGAATTCATCGGTCTCCCTCGCCATCAAGGCGGCCAGCATCGACACGAGCGAGCCGGACCGCGACAAGCATCTGCGCTCGGCCGATTTCTTCGCGATCGATCAGTACCCGACCATCACCTTCACCAGCCGTCGCGTGACGCGTACCGCCGCCAATCAATTCGACGTCGTCGGCGACCTCACGATCCGCGGCGTGTCGAAGGAGATCATCCTGCCGGTGTCGTACCTGGGGACCGCCACCGATCCGTGGGGCAAGCTGCGCGCGGGATTCGAGGCGGAGATGACGCTCAATCGCAAGGATTTCGGGCTGATGTGGAATGCCGCGCTCGAGACCGGCGGGTTCCTGGTCGGCGACGAGGTGCGCGTCAGCTTCTCGATTCAGGCCGTGGCGCAGTAACGAGGGGGCGCGAGGTCCGCTTCTGCAGCCTGCCCGCGTCGCGCCGGACGGCGTCGGCGCGGCCGAGCGCCTGAACGACCGCATCGCGAATCGTCCGGAGCGCCGGGTCGGACGTATCCGCCAATCGATAGTGCACCCAGACGCCGGCGCGCCGCGTCTCGACGAGGCCGGCACGCCGCAGATACGCGAGGTGCCGCGACACCTTCGGCTGCGGCACCCGCAGGCTCTCGTGGATGTGGCAGACGCACACCTCGCCCCTCAGCAGCAGACCGAGAATCCGCAGCCGGGTCGTGTCGGCGAGCGCTTTGAAGAGCCGCTCGAAGGGGGTCAATGGGGAGGCCATATATATTCGCCTTGACAAATATATCACAGACGCCCTACGCTCGGGATATCTGCGCACGCGCATAGAGGAGTTTGATCATGGCTGACACCCCCGTTCACGACACCGTTCACGACGACGTCAAGGCCGCCGTTCGCGACAGGTACGGCGCCATCGCCACATCCGTCGGAAAGTCCGCTGCCGCGGGCCCCGGCGCCTGCTGCGGCGGATCCACCGATCCCATCTGCACCGACTTGTACACCGGCGCGCAAACCGACGGTCTTCCCGCTGCCGCGGTCGCCGCCTCGCTTGGCTGCGGCAACCCGACGGCCCTGCTGGCCCTCGAACCCGGCCAGACGGTGCTCGACCTCGGGTCGGGCGGCGGCATCGACGTGCTGCTCTCGGCGCGCCGCGTCGGCCCGACCGGCAAGGTCTACGGCCTCGACATGACCGACGAGATGCTCGCCCTCGCGCGGGCGAATCAGGCCAAGGCCGGCGCGACGAATGTGGAGTTCTTGAAGGGCACGATCGAAGCGATCCCGCTGCCCGACGCGTCGGTGGACGTCATCATCTCCAATTGCGTGATCAACCTCTCGACCGACAAGGACGCCGTGCTGCGCGAGGCCTTTCGCGTCCTGAAACCCGGCGGCCGCTTCGCCGTCTCCGACGTCATCGTCCGCGGCGAGGTGCCCGACACCGTGCGCCGCAACATGGAGCTCTGGATCGGCTGCATCGCCGGCGCGCTCGAGGAGCACGACTACGCGGCGAAGCTCCGCGCCGCCGGCTTCAAGGACGTGGAGCTGGAACCGTGGCGGGTGTACCGCATCGAAGACGCCCGCGCGTTCCTCACCGAAAGCGGCCTCGATGTCGAGGCGATCGCGCCTCAGGTCGAGGGCCGCTTCGCCAGCGCGTTCATCCGCGCACGCAAGCCCGCGGCATCCGCCTGTTGCGGTTCAGACCGCTGTGCCAGCTGACAAGGTCATCTTCGCCTGCGTGCACAACGCGGGGCGCTCGCAGATGGCGGCCGCGTTGTTCAATCGCCTCGCGGATCCGGCCCGCGCGCGCGCTGAATCAGCCGGTACGCAGCCGGCGGCGGCGGTTCACCCCGTCGTCGTCGACGTCATGAACGAGATCGGCGTCAGTCTCCAAGGCGTGACGCCTCGGACGCTCACTCCGGCTGTGGCGCAGGGCGCGACGCTGCTCGTGACGATGGGGTGCGGCGAGGACTGTCCGTTCGTGCCTGGCGTCGAACGAGACGACTGGCCGCTTGCCGACCCCAAGGAGCGTCCACTGGCTGAGGTGAGACAGATCCGCGATGCCATCCGCGATCGCGTGTCGACGCTCGTCAAGGCGCGCGGCTGGGGCGGCGCGGCGCGCGCGCACGCAGGGCTGTGCGCGGACTGTCTCCATGCGCGCCTGGTTCAGTCGGCGAGCGGTTCGGTCTATTATCTGTGCGGGCGCTCGGCCGTCGATCCGACGTTCCCGAAGTATCCACAGCTGCCCGTCGTGCAATGCGAGGGCTATGCCGCCGATCGTAAGGAGTAGCTCATGCCCGTGCATCGGATCGTCGCGACCTTTGCTGCCGCCGGCCTCGCCGTCGTGGCCATGACGTCAAGACCGATGATGGCGGCGGCCGCGGCGCCGCCGGCTGGTGCGGCGTGCGCCGCCAATGCAAGGAAAGCCAATCTCAACTTCACGCTGAAGGACATCAACGGGAAAGCCGTGAGGCTCTCCGACTACAGGGGCAAGGTTCTGCTGGTGGATTTCTGGGCCACGTGGTGCGGTCCCTGCAAGATCGAGATTCCCGCCTTCATCGACTTATACAACAAGTACAAAGCGCAGGGCTTCGAAGTGGTCGGCGTGGTCGTGCAGGATCCATTCGTCAAGGCGAAGCCGTTCGCGCAGCAATACAAGATGAACTATCCGGTGCTCGACGGCGACGGCCGCGACGATCTCGAGGACGGGTTCGCGTCGCTGTTGGGGCTGCCAACGTCGTTTCTCCTCGCACGCGACGGCCGGATGTGCAAGGTGCACATCGGGCTCCCGCAGACGAAGTCGATCGGCGACGCCGCTCAGATCAAAGCGCTGTTCGAAGCGGAGATCAAAGCGCTGCTGTAGCTACCGCGCCGCCACGATCGCGTAGTCCAGATACGTGAACAGTCGCTCGTTCAGCCGGTCCATGTTCGCGTTGAACGCGCGCGTCAGATCCGCCACCGCCTTCAGGCCAGCGCCATCGGTGCCGCCGCCCGCCGCAGGCGCCTGCAGCCGCTCCAGCTTCCCCGCTTCGTCGATCGGCGATCGAAACTGCACGTTCACGTCGTGGAAGCCGCTCGCGACGACGAGGTATTTCAGCGTGTCCGGATGGAGCGGCCGCACGTGCGTGATGTCGCGGATGTAGCTCTCGAAGAACGCGACCCAGCACGCGGGATTGATGGTTTCGAGCACGAGCAGCGCGCCAGGACGCAGCTTGTGGTGCGCGGCTTCGAGGAACTGAATCAGATACTGCGGCTCGAGGTGCTCGACCACCTGCGCCGCCAGCAGGCCGCCCAGGCTCTCATCGCGCTGTGCGCGCAAGTATCCGAGCGCATCGGCAGTGACCACGTCCAGCCCGCGCACACGGCAGATGTCGGCCATCTCGTGATTGGCGTCGATGCCGCGCGCCCGCACGCCGGCGGCCTTCAGCAAATCGAGGAACTCGCCGCGGCCGCAGCCGACGTCGAGGACGTCGGAGGCCCCCGCGAAGTAGCGCGCGTAATCGGCCAGCCGCGCGCGGATGTCCTCGGGGCTCCCACGGAAGCAGTCTTCGAAGCCGACGTACTTGTACGAGTCGCTCGAGGCAGGGCCGGCCTGGCTGACGGCGATGTCAGCCGACGGTGCGGCCTGAGCACCTGCCCCACCGAGACGATCGAGCTCGCGCTTGACGGCCGACGAGGCCCGCTGCGCCGCGGTGGCGCTCATGCGCAGCTCCTCCATCGCGTACTCCAGCACGCGCATCTTGGTGTCGACGAAAGGCGTGATTTGCTGCAGGTACTGGGCGAGTTGCGACTCGAATGTCGCGAGCGCTTCCAGTTCATCGCGGAGCACCGTGACACTGGTGCCGACGATGCTCGACACCTCGCGGTGCGCGGCGACGTCCTGCTTCAGGTGCTGGACGAGCGCGGCATTGAACGCCTGCTGCCGCCGCAGGATCGGCGCGACCAGCTCCCACACGAGTGTTCGCAGCCGTCCGCGCCATCCACGCGTGCCGCCCGGCATCTCGGGCGGAACGATCGCGGAGAGATCCCCGAGCGCCGGAAGCTGCCGGTCGTCATACGGCGCGGGGCCCGTCGGCACCTCCGGCACCCGTCCGATCGAGGCGTCCAGCGCGGTGAGCTTCTCGTTGTATCGGCGATCGGCCGCCGCACGCTCCGCGATCAGCCGTGCCTGCTCACCGGCCGCGCCAGGGCCTTGCGCGCGGTGCACGTCCCCGTCTGGCCGGTTCGTCATTAAGGATGGAGGCGGCGCAGATTCGCGAGGATGGAGCGCGGCCGCACGAGCCGTCGTCTCGGAGAGTGATCGTTCCCCGGATCGTTTTCCGGCTCAAACGTCCCAAACAGCCGATCCCATATCGTCGTGCTGACGCCGTAGTTCACGAGATGTCGACGGTGGTGAATGCGATGGGCGCGTTCGAGCCGGGCGAGCCAGGCGACGCGGGCGATCGCGCCGCCTCGATGATGCTGCGCGTGATGCAGCAGCGCGTAATAGTTGTATCCCGCGTAGAGTCCGAACACGAGCAGGCAGGCAACGCCGACCGGGAAGACGAGCGACAACATCGCGTAGATGACCCATGCGCCAGCCATCACGACGAACAGCGGCGTGCTGATGAACGCCGTGCCGTCCGCGTGGTGCAGCGCGTGGCCGCGCCTCGCCATCGACGGCCGGCCGTGCATCACGAACCGGTGGAGCACGTATTCGAGCAGGCCCCAGGCGAAAAATCCAACGCCGATGGACGCGCCCGCGAGAAGGATGGAACCGGAGAAACGACGGATGCCGACAATCAGAAAGACGGCCGCGCCAATGACATCAAGCACCAGCACCAGCCAGTAATTGACGACGCTGTGAGCCATTCGCTCCGTGACGGTGAGCACGAACGGACGCCCGACCTCACGCTCACGCGCCATCTTTATGCCTTCTTCGTGCGGGAAATACGCCTCCGCGACGTTATCCATTCCCTCGACGCCCGCAGATCGGTGTCTATTTTACTTCTTATTGGCGACATCCTGCATTCGTCAGCGTACCGGGCGACGGCGCGCTGCTACAGCGACACCGGCGATCCGCTACAATCGCGCGGACGTTGCGGAGGCGGCCACCGCGAGCGATGCCAGTTCCTATTACGCCAGAACGTCCCACGCTCTCGCCGACGCAGGCGCCCGGCTCCGGGTGGCTCCGCTTCGCGCACGTCGCGGGCCGGACGGTGCTGACGCGCGGGTCACCTCCCCGCTCAAGCTCTTCAACCCCCGCAACGCCGGCGCGTCGGCATGGGCCTATCTCGCCACCTACGGCGGGGGGCTCGTCGGCGGCGACCAGGTGCGGATGCGCATCGAGGTCGGGCCGCAGGCGGCCGCGCTCGTCTCGACGCAGGCGTCGACCAAGGTGTACCGATCGGCGCGGCGTGCGAGCCAGGAGCCGATGCCGGGCCCGCTGCTCGCGACCTGGACGCGGGCGATCGCCGTCAACGCCTGAACCGCCCGAGAGAGGACGACGTGGACCTTCGCCAGCTCGAGATTCTTCAAGGCATCGCCGAGACCGGCTCGTTCAGCGCGTGCGGACGAAAGCTGCACGTCTCGCAGTCGGCCATCAGCCGCCAGGTCATCCTCCTCGAAGAGGAGCTGGGCGAAGCGCTGTTCCTCAGGGTCGGCAAGCGCGTCCGGATGACGCCGGCCGCCGAGAGTCTCGTGCACCTCGGCCATCGGGTGTTTCAGGACGTTCGCGAGACCGTCGGCGGCATCACCGACCGCGCGAAAGAGCTCACCGGCACGCTGCGGGTGTCTGGCGGCATGACGGTGTGTCTCTACGTCTTTCCCTCACTGCTGAAGCAACTGCGCCGCGTCCATCCGCGTCTCGACGTGCGGCTGACCGTGGCGTCGGCCGACCGGTCTGTCGCGGAAATCCGGGCCGGGCGCGTCGACGCGGGCCTCCTCACCCTGCCGGTCGAAGGCGCGGATCTCACGACGTTGCCGGTCCTCCAGGAAGAGCTGCTCGTGGTCACGACGCCCCGGCACCCGCTCGCGAAGCGGCGCCACATCGCGCCGCACGATCTGGCCGACCAGCCCTTCGTGCTCTTCGAATCGGGATCGGCGACCAGACGCGGCATCGACGACTTCTTCGTCACTCAACACATCAAGCCGACGATCGTGATGGAAACCGAGAACGTCGAGATCATCAAGGCGATGGTGAAGATCGGCCTCGGGATCGGCATCCTGCCCTATCTGGCCATCGCGCGCGAAGTGCGCGCCGGCCAGTTTTTCTGCGCGCGCGTGGAAGGCCAGAAGTTGGTGCGGGAAACCGGCTGGGTGTACGCGGGCGGCAGCCGCGTGCCGCGGCCGGTCCAGGAACTGCTGAAAGCGTTCGACGCCATCCGCACGCGTCTCCGCGTCGTGCCGCCGCGGTCACTCGGGCGCGGCGCCCGCTAGCACGGTCCTCGAGCCTCGGCCAGTCCCTGACGCGCGGCCGCGGACTTGGGATCGAGCGACAGCGCTTCGGCGAAATCGCGCGTGTGGGATCTCAAGACAGTCGTCCGGCGCATACTCGCCACCTCTGATTCGTTGGGCTACTTCCCGCGATTGAGCAACGCGATCAAGTCCGCGAACCGCTGCCCCTGCACGATCACGTGCGCCCGCAAGCACTCGGCGGTCAGTTCGGCGTCGCCGGCGAGAA
>JADGOC010000061.1 GCA_017883165.1 Acidobacteriota bacterium | reverse complement strand
CGGCCCGCCGCTGTTGCCCGGGTTGAGCGCCGCATCGGTCTGCACGAGCGTCGCCGACCCCACCTGGCGCACACCGCTCACGATGCCTCGCGTGACGGTGTTCTGCAGCATACCGAGCGCCGAACCGATCGCGACGACTTCCTGGCCGACGCGGATGGTGGCTCCCGACCCAAGCGGAATCGTCGCTTGGCTGGCGGACGGGTTTGCGATCTTGAGCAGCGCAACATCGAAGTCGGGCGCTGTCGCGGCGATACGCGCCGAAGCGGTCGTGCCGTCGGAGCGCCGAATCGTCACCGACGAATTCCCGGTGATGACGTGGACGTTGGTGATGAGCGTATCCGGCGCCACGAAGAAGCCGCTGCCCGTGCCGGCGCTCGTTTCGACGCGTACGACGGCCGGCATCGCGCGCGCGACGACGTCTTCGAGAGAAGCCGCGTCGGCGGCTGAGCGGCGATCGGGTGAGGGCGCGTCGATTCGTGTTGGCGAGACGGTGGGAACGGCCGGCGCGGCGGTCGGGACTGACATCTGGAGAGGCGCTGGGGTGACGCTAGGTCCAGGGATCGACGGGGCCTGAGATGACGTCGGCGGAGGAACGGGCACGGCTCGGTTCATGTACCACGCGCCGACGACGATGGCGGCCAGCGCCACGACGACCGACAGGACGATGCCTGCGGCGGATGAAAACGCAGACGGCGGAGGGTCCTCGCTCGCGACTTCAGGCGGCGCGTCCGACCAGTTCGGCGTGTAGCCGCACCGGCACTCGGTGAATTTTCGCGGCACGCGGCGATCGCACGCCGGGCACACCCAGCTGAAGCCGGCGGAGGAGCTGTCAGTCATGAACGGAATACCTGCCGTCTTACGTATCGGATCGACGGAAGCGCAGATACAGTCGAAGGAGCGGCGCCAGCAGGGGGTGGTGCTTCTCGTAGAATGCCACGCGGCTGCGGCGGTAGGCCTCGCGCGTCGCCGCCGGCGCACTGGCCGCGGATCGACCGCGCAGGTGAATGATTTCAACCGCCGGCGTAAAGCGGATGCGTCTGCCGCGCGCGCGGATGGCGGCGCAAAAGTCGACGTCCTCCGTGTACATCTGATAGCGCTCGTCGAAGAGGCCCACCGCGTCGGCGTCGGCGCGGCGCACGAGCAGACACGCGCCGCTGACCCAGTCGGGTGACTGTTCGCGTCTGGTGAGCTGATCGACGAACGCGGAGATCTTCGGGTCGCGGCGCTCGTGGCCGCGGACGAGCCGTTTCTGCCGCCATTCGTTCCACGGACCCAGCATGCGGCCGAAGGAGAGCTCCGCGCGTCCCTCCCCATCGACGAGCCGCGGGCCGACGACGGCGACGTCCGGATGGCGGGTCAGCTCGGCGATCAGGCGGTCGATCGCGCCGGGCGGCACGATCGTGTCGCTGTTGAGCATCAGGAGATGCTCGCCCCCGCTCGCGCGAATGCCGACGTTGTTGGCGCGTCCGAATCCGAGGTTGGCGCCCGTCTCGATCACGCGGACCTTGCTCCACGTGCGCGCCGCGGCGGCGCTGCCGTCGCTCGACGCGTTGTCGACCACGATGATCTCGTGAGGGGCCGCCGGCGGCGACGCGTGCAGCGACTCGAGACAGCGCTCGAGATCCGCGCGTGCGTTGTAGCTGACGATGATGATGGAAAGCATGGTGGCCGACGGCTGGGTGGTCACCTGGCCGCCGACTCCAGGACGGCCAACGTGTCGCGCGCGACGCGGGGCCAGTCATACTTGGCGAGCACCTGAGGCGCGGCGGCGAGCACCCGTGCGCGTGTCGGCTCGTCGAAGAGCGCGCGCTCCAGCGCGCGCGCGGCGGCGGGGATGTCGTTCATCGGCACGTAGACGGCGGCATCGCCGCAGCTCTCGCGGGCGACCGGCGTGTCGAGGAGCACCGGCGGCGCCCCGGCCGCGAGCGCCTCGAGCGGCGTCAGGCCGAGCCCTTCGTACTCGGACAGAAACGCAAACGCACGCGCCCGCGCGTACAGACTTTGCAGGTCCGCGTCGGGGACGAACCAGCGGCAGCGCACGCGATCCGCGATCTGCTCGGCCTCGATCGTCCGGCGCAGATCCTGGCGGGGATAGCTGCGATTGTCGCCGACAATGTCCAGCCACGCGTGTGGATGCGCCCGCGCGACGGACGCGAAGGCGCGGATGAGGTCGGGCACGTGGCGGCGGTTGAAAATCGATCCGACAAACAGCACGCGCGGCTCGTCCGGCGTCGAGAGGCTGGCGCTCCGCGCCGAGATCCCCGGCGGCACGACGTGAATCCGCGCTGCCGGCACGCCAAGTCGCGCGATCAGCTCGCCGCGGGAGAAGTCGGAGATCGTCAGGACGGCGCGCGCCTTCTGTGCGGCGCGGCGCGTCAGCCAGCGGCGGCGGAGCCCTTCCCGCGTGGTGAACCATTCCGGATGCGCGACGAACGACACGTCGTGGATCGCGACAACCGTCGGGACGCGGAGCGCGAGCGGAGCGGTGTAGGCCGGCGCGAAGAAGAGATCGAGGTGATCGGCGGCGGCCACTCGCGGCAGCCGGACCTGTTCCCACCAGACGCCGGGCGCCCTCGGCACGAGGCGCGTCGGGAAGCGTCGCGCGTCGAGGCGGATGGTCAGCGATTCCGGCGTGTAGAGCACGAAACTGTGGCGGCGCGCCTGCTCGTCGCTGGCCCAGGCCGAGAGCAGCCCGCCCAGATAGCGCCCGGCGCCCGTGGCACGGCCGCACAGCTCGCGCGCGTCGATGCCGATCCGCATGGCCTAGGCGGGGCGGGCCCGTTCGCCCCGCCGGTCACCGCGCGTCTCGACCTGCCGATCGATCGCCATTTGATACGCCTCGTACACGTGGCGGGCCGTGAGGTCCCACCGAAAATGCCGCGCGCGCAGCGGACCCTTCGCCGCGCATGCCGCCGCATACGCGTCATCATCCACCATGCGCGCGATGGCGGCCGACAACTGGCCGGGATCCTCCGGATCGACGAGCGGCCCCGCATCGCCGAGCAGTTCGGGCAGCGCGCCGCGATCGGCGGCGACGACCGGGATGCCGAGCGTCATCGCTTCGAGGACCGGCATGCCGAAGCCTTCGTCGAACGACGGCTGCACGAGCAGGCGTGCGCCCGCGTACAGCTCGCGCCGCGTCGAGGGATCCACGTAGCCGATGTGGCGCACAACGCCGGCGAGCGGCGGGCGGGCGATCCGCTCGAGCCACGTCCGCGACCCTTCGGCCGCTTGTCCGGCGAGGACGAGCGGAGGAGCCGTCCGCCTCGCGATGAGCTGCTCGTATGCGTCGAGCAGTCCGCCCACGTTCTTGCGAGGTTCGAGCGTGCCGAAAAATAGCACGTAACCCCCATCGGGCGGCAAGGCCTCGCGCGGCGCCCAGTCCGGGGCTCCCGGCGGGCAGACGCTGATCCGATCGCCCGGCACGCCGAGCCGCCGCTCGACTTCGCCGGCCGTGAAGCGCGAGGGCACGACCACGCGATCGGCGCGGTGCGCATGATCGCGCGCCAGCCTGGGATAGTCGCGGCGGATCTCGGCGCGCGTGCGTTCGGGATGCGCGAGAAAATCCAGGTCGTGGATCGTCACCAGGTGCGCCGCCGCGCGCGAGGGCAGGATGAGCGGGTGGAGCGAGTGCGTCACGTCGAAGCGGCGTCCGGTGAGCAGTTCGGCCGGCGGCCACCCGAACCGGTGCCACGCCCGGTTGAGGACGCTCACCGGTACGTGGCGATCGATCGTCGCCGCTCCCGCCAGTTCGCCTTCGGGCAGCACGAGCCGATCTTTCCACGAGCTCGAAAACAGCGTCAGCTCGAGCGGGTCGCCGGGCGCGTCCGCCGGAAACGCCGCCAGGAGCGCCTTCACGAGCTGGTGAGCGTATTCACCGACGCCGCTTCGCCGCCGCAAGGCGGGGCGATAATCGAGTAACACGCGCACGCAGGGACGTTATCACATGGGTTCCGCCCTCGAACGTGCTCTTGTCTAAGGCGTTCACAATCAGTATCTTGTTGTGACATGAAAATCGCCGTCGTTGGAACCGGGTATGTGGGGCTGGTCGTGGGCGCGTGCCTCGCCGAGAACGGAAACACGGTCGTGTGCGTGGACAAGGACGCCGCCAAGATCGCGACGCTCGAGGCGGGCAAGATGCCGATCTACGAGCCGGGCCTCGAGGAGATTGTCCGCCGCAACCACAGTGAGGAACGTCTGAGTTTTACGACCGATCTCCCGGCCGCCGTCGGCGCCTCCGAGATCGTCTTCATCGCCGTCGGCACACCGCAGGGCGAGGATGGATCCGCCGATCTGCAGCACGTGCTCGCCGTCGCGCGCGACACCGGGCGGGCGATGAACAAATACACCGTGGTGGTCGATAAGAGCACCGTGCCGGTAGGGACCGCCGCCCATGTGCGCGACACGATCGCCAGGGAAACCACCCAGCTCTTTAGCGTCGTCAGCAACCCGGAGTTTCTAAAACAGGGTGCGGCGATTGAAGATTTCATGAAGCCCGACCGCGTGGTGATTGGCAGCGACGACCAGCGATCGGCGGATGTCATGAAGGATCTCTACGCGCCGTTCACGCGGACGGGCGCGCCGATCATGTTCATGGACACGGCGAGCGCCGAGCTGTGCAAGTACGCGGCGAACTCGATTCTGGCGACGCGGATCTCGTTCATGAACGAGATCGCGAACGTCTGCGAGCTCGTTGGCGCCGACGTCGACCACGTCCGCAAGGCGATCGGCGCGGACCGGCGCATCGGGTCTTCATTTCTGTTTCCCGGCGTCGGCTATGGCGGGAGCTGCTTTCCGAAAGACGTGAAGGCGCTGCTCAGGTCGTCGGCCGACAAGGGCTACGACTTCAAGATTCTGCGCGCGGTCGAGGCGGTCAACGACCATCAGAAGTTGCGCCTCGTGGAGAAGATGGAGGCCCACTTCACGACGTTGAAGGGGCGGACGATCGCGCTGTGGGGACTGGCGTTCAAGCCGCGGACCGACGACATGCGCGAAGCGCCGGCCATTCCGATCATCGAGCGTCTGCTCGCGGCGGGCGCGGGCGTGCGGGCCTACGATCCCGAAGCGGCGCCGACGGCGCGGCGGATCTTCGGCGATCGCATCGCGCTCTGCGAGAAGAGCTACGATGCGCTGGCCGGCGCCGACGCGCTGGCGATCGTGACCGAATGGAACGAGTTCCGCGAACCCGATTTCAGCAAGATGCGCGCGCAGCTCAAGTCGCCGGTGGTCTTCGACGGCCGCAACATCTATTCGCCCGAGCAGATGCGCGCGCTCGGCTTCACGTATTTCTCCATTGGACGCTAAGGCGCGGACGGTGTTGGTGACCGGCGGCGCCGGCTACATCGGCAGCCACGCGGCGAAAGCGCTGAGCCGCGCCGGCTACCGGGTGGTCGTCTTCGACAATCTCGTCGCCGGCCATCGCGAGGCCGTCCGGTACGGCGAGCTCGTCGAGGGCGACATCGCGGACACCGGCGCCGTGCGGGCGGCGCTCAAACGCTCGGGCGCCTTCGCCGTGATGCATTTCGCGGCGTTCCTCGACGTGGGCGAGTCGGTCCGCGACCCGCTGCGCTACTACCGGAACAATGTCGTCGGCGCGCTGGGCGTGCTCGAGGCGATGGTCGCCGAGTCGGTGGGGTATTTCGTGTTTTCATCGACGTGCGCCACCTACGGCGAGCCGATCGAGACGCCGATTGCCGAGACGCAGCCGCAGAAGCCGATCACGGCATACGGCGAGTCGAAGCTGGCCATCGAGCGGGCGCTGCCGTACGTGGAACGGGCGCACGGCCTGCGCTCGGTGGCGCTGCGGTACTTCAACGCCGCCGGGGCCGATCCGGACGGCGAGATGGGCGAAGATCATGCGCCGGAGATTCATCTGATTCCGCGCGCCATCCAGGCGGCGACGGGCGCGGCGGGGCTGCAGGTCTTCGGCGACGATTATCCGACGCCTGACGGCACGTGTCTGCGCGACTATGTGCACGTCACCGATCTGGGCGACGCCCACGTCAAGGCGCTTGAGGCGATGGTCGAGACCGGCACGTCGAGCGCGTACAATCTGGGCACCGGCCACCCGCATTCGGTGCGGGAGGTAATCGACACGGTGGCGCGCGTGGCGGGCCGGCCCGTGCCGTGGACGCTCGCGCCGAGGCGGCCGGGCGACCCCGCGGTACTGTACGCGACGCCGCACAAGGCGCAGGCCGAGCTGCGTTGGACACCGCGATTCCCGGACCTCGACTCGATCGTGCGGACGGCGTGGGAGTGGCACCGGACACATCCCCGCGGCTACGCGACCAAATGACCCATTTCGCAACGTCTCGCATCGCCAATCCGCTCGTGTCGGTCGTCATGCCGGCCTATAACGAGAGCGACACGATCGATGAGATCGTGCGGCGCGTGCTCGCCGTGCCGCTGCGCATCGAGCTCATCGTGGTGGACGACTGCTCGAGCGACGGCACGCGCGATCGGCTGCAGGCGCTGCAGCGCGAGCTCGGCTTCACGCTGGTGCTGCAGCCGGCCAACGGCGGGAAGGGCTCGGCGCTGCGCGCCGGCTTCACGCGCGTCACCGGCGACATCGTGCTCATTCAGGATGCGGATCTCGAGTACTCGCCGGAGGAGTATCCGTCGCTCATCGAACTGATTTGCGAGGGGCGGGCCGACGTCGTGTACGGGTCGAGGTTCCTGGGGCGCCATCGCGTGTTCCTCTTCACGCACTACCTGGGGAACAAGCTGCTGACCTTCATCACCAACGTCCTGTACAACACGATCCTGTCGGACATGGAGACCTGCTTCAAGGTGATGCGGATCGAGGTACTGCGCTCCTTCACGCTTGATTCGAACGGCTTCGGCATCGAGCCCGAGCTGACGGCGAAGATTTTCAAGCGGCGGTATCGCGTCTACGAGATCCCGATCACCTACGACGGCCGCAGCTACGACGAAGGCAAGAAGATCACGTGGCGCGACGGCATTGTTGCGCTCTGGGTCCTTATCAAGTATCGATTCACAGAGTGACTCATCCGCTGCAGCGTCTCTTCGCGTACACGCGCCCGTACCGGCCGCGCATGGCGCTCGCCGTCCTCGGGATGCTCGTGTACGCGGTCGGCTCAACGGGCCTGGCGGTGCTGATCAAGATCATTTTCGACCGTGTGTTGCCGAGGCAGGAACTCGTCTTGGTGACGGCGCTGGGAATCGTGGGTCTGTACCTGCTGAAGGGGATCGGCTCGTACGTCTCGTCGTACCTCATGGCGGACGTCGGCCAGCGCGTGGTGATGGATCTGCGGAACGCGCTCTACAAACACATCCTCGGGCAGTCGGCCGGCTTCTTCGCGCAGCGCACCACGGGGCAGTTGATGTCGCGCATCAGCAATGACGTCGGCCAGGTGCAGCAGGCGGTGTCGGAAACGGCCGGCGACCTGGCGCGCGAATCGATGGCCTTGATCGGCTGCGCGGCCTACCTCTTCTATCTCGATCCGCGGCTCACGCTCGTCTGCATGACCGGTGCGCCGCTCATCGTCTATCCGTTGATCCGGCTCGGCCAGCGCGTGCGGAGGACGACGCGGCGGAGCCAGGAATCGCTCGAGCACATTTCGCACATCAGCGCCGAAGCCTTCACCGGTCACCGCATCGTGAAGGCCTTCGGGACCGAAGCGCATGAGACGGCCAAGTTCGATCGCGCGGGGCTCGGGCTGTACCGCACCAACATGAAGGTGACGGCGGCGCTGTCGAGTCTGCCGCCGCTGATGGAGCTCATCGGCGGTATTGGTCTGGCCGCAGCCCTCGTGTACGGGAGCAAACGGATTGCCCAGGGCTATTCCACGCCCGGGCAGTTCGCGTCGTTCATCACCGCCCTGTTTCTCATGTACGCGCCGGCCAAGAAACTGAGCCGCGTCAACGCGAACCTGCAGCAGACGATGGCGGCGTCCGAGCGGATCTTCGAGATGCTCGACACGCACACCGAGGTCAAGGAGCAGCCGGGGGCGGGACCGCTCCAGCCCTTCCAGCGCTCGATTGAATTCTGCGATGTCGGATTCGGCTACGACGAGGGGCCCGGACGAATTCTGCGCGGCGTGTCGTTGTCGGTCATGGCCGGCCAGATGATCGCGATCGTCGGCCGGAGCGGCGCCGGCAAGACGACGCTCGTGAATCTGCTGCCGCGCTTCTACGACGTCAGCAGCGGAGCGATTCTGGTGGACGGCGTCGACATCCGGCACGTGACGCTCGCCTCGCTGCGCCAGCAGATCGGCATCGTCACGCAGGAAACGGTGCTGTTCGACGACACGGTGGCGACCAACATCGCCTACGGCTCGCCGCAGGCGAGCCGGGCGGAGATCGAGAGCGCGGCGCGCGCGGCCAACGCGCACGGGTTCATCTCCAACGAGCTCGCGAAGGGGTACGAGACGATGATCGGCGAGCGTGGACAGCGGCTGTCCGGCGGCCAGCGTCAGCGGGTCGCGATTGCGCGGGCCATCCTGAAGAATGCGCCGATTCTGGTGCTCGACGAAGCGACCTCCGCGCTCGACTCGGAGTCGGAGCTGCTCGTGCAGGAGGCGCTGGCCAACTTGATGCTGAACCGGACATCATTCGTGATCGCGCACCGCCTGTCGACGATCCGCCGAGCCGATGCGATCATCGTGCTGGAGCGGGGACGCGTGGTGGAGATGGGCCGCCACGATGATCTCGTGGCGCGGCACGACGGCACGTACGCGTCGCTGTATCAGATGCAGTTGCTCGAAGGACGGCGTGAGCGGCGGTGGGGCGCCGCGGGCACATGATCAAGAGCATGACGGGATTTGCCGCGCTGACGCGCGAGGACGATAGGGCGACGATCGCCGTGACGATCCGCGCGCTCAACCATCGGCATCTCGATCTGCAGCTGCGCATCCCGCAGGCGCTGGCAGCGATCGAGAGCGATGTGCGAGCGCTGGTGGCCAGGCATGTCGCGCGCGGCCGGGTCGAGCTCAGCCTGTCGCTGCAGGTGCGCCAGCTTCCGGGCATCGATGTGGAATTCAACGAAGCATTCGGCCGCGCGCTGACGGCGGCCCTTGACCAGGCGCGCGCCAACGGCCTGGTCGCCGGCGCGCTGACGCCGGGCGATCTCTTGCGGCTGCCGCAGGCGCTGACGATTCGGGAGCGCCAGGCCGAGGGCGACGCCGCGGCGCAGGCGGAGCTGGGGGCGCGGGCGCGCGCGGTGGTCGACGAGGCGCTGGCCGACCTCGACGTCATGCGCAGCCGCGAAGGCGAGCACCTGCGCGGCGATCTCGACGAGCGGTGCGCGGCCGTCGCCGACCTCGTCGAGCGCGTGGCCGTCGCCGCCGACCAGGGACGCGCCGCGATGGAGCAGCGGCTGGCGGACCGCGTCCGCGAGCTGCGCACCGAGCTGCAGGCGGACGAAAC
This sequence comes from Acidobacteriota bacterium, assembly GCA_017883165.1. Taxonomy (GTDB): domain Bacteria; phylum Acidobacteriota; class Vicinamibacteria; order Vicinamibacterales; family CAVVIG01; genus JADGOC01. The sequence goes on along the minus strand of JADGOC010000061.1, from coordinate 10,645 downwards.
CGCCGTCGCCCAGGAGATCGTGCGCATGGCCGCTCGATCCGATATCAGTGAAGAGGTGACGCGCTTCCGCGGCCATGTCTCGCACTGGCAGGCGCTCGCCGACGGCCCGGAGCCCTGCGGCCGCAAGCTCGATTTTCTGCTGCAGGAGATGAACCGCGAGGTCAACACGATGGGCTCCAAGGCCGACGGCCTGCACGTGTCGGAGCTCATCATTGCGGCCAAGGCGGAGCTCGAGAAGATGCGCGAGCAGGTGCAAAATGCCGAGTAAATCCCGCGGCCTGCTCTTTATCGTGTCGGCGCCCTCGGGCGCGGGCAAGACGACGCTCGTCGAGCGCCTGGTGGAGCAGGTGCCCCATCTCAGACTGTCACGGTCGTACACGTCGCGGGCCGCGCGCGACGGCGAAACCGACGGCGTGGACTATAATTTTGTGACACGCGAGCGCTTCGAGGCGATGGTGGCGGTCGGCGAGTTTCTCGAGTGGGCCGACGTGTTCGGCAACCTCTACGGGACGTCGGCGGCCGACACCGAACGCGTCCTCGACTTGGGGACCGACCTCGTGCTGGTGATCGACGTCCAGGGCGCGCGCAAGGTCCGGCGCCGCGGCATCGAGACCACGGCGGTGTTCGTCATGCCGCCGTCCTTCGAGGTGCTCGAGGCGCGGCTGCGCGGCCGGAGCAAGGACGCCGACGAGGTCGTGCGGCGGAGGCTGCAGGTCGCGCAGCAGGAAGTCGCGGCCTTCGTCGAGTACGACTTCGTCGTCATCAACGACGAGCTGACCGCCGCCGTCGACCGGCTCCGCAGTATCGTCCTCGCCGAACGCGCGCGGCTCAAGTGCATGCGCGGCGAAGCCGACGAAATCGTCCGGACGTTTGGATAGCGCCACGCGCGGGTGGGACCCGCGAGAAAGCCACAAGATGATTGACCGAAGCAAACTGCCGAACTCGTTCGAATTCGTCGTCACCGCGGGCGCGCGGGCGCGTCAATTGATGGCCGGCTCGACGCCCCGCGTGGCAGTTGGCGATCACAAGAAGACGACCATCGCGCAGCAGGAAGTCGTGACGAAGCAGGTCGAGAAGATCGAAACGGAGGATGTGGGGAAGGAATGATCCCGTCACCACATCACACCATCACCCCATGTTGATTGCCCTAGGCGTGACCGGCGGCGTCGGCGCCTACAAGGCGGTCGAGGTGGCGCGCGGGCTGCAGAAGCGCGGCCACGACGTGATCGCGGTGATGACGGCGACGGCCACGCGTTTCGTCGGGCCGCTCACCTTTGAAGCGATCACGCGGCGGCGCGTCATCACCGACCAGTTCGAGCCGGGTGCCAACGCCGACATCGAGCACATCGCCCTGGCGTCGACGATCGATCTGCTGCTCGTCGCGCCGGCGACCGCCAACATTCTCGCCAAGTTCGCCAACGGCATCGCCGACGACTTTCTGTCGACCCTTTTCATCGCCACGCGCGCGCCGGTGCTCGTCGCGCCGTCGATGAACACGCAGATGTTCTCGCACGAAGCGGTGCGCCGCAATCTCGAGACGCTCGCCGCGCGCGGCGTCCGGTTCGTCGAGCCGGGCGAAGGGTATCTGGCGTGCGGGTGGATCGGGAAGGGACGCCTGGCCGAGCCCGAAGAGGTGGTCGCCGCGGCTGAAGCGGTGCTGCGGCCCGAGGGTCCGCTGCGCGGCAGGCGCGTGCTCGTCACGGCCGGCCCGACCTTTGAAGATGTCGATCCCGTGCGGTACGTCGGCAACCGATCGAGCGGGCGCATGGGGTTCGCGATCGCCGCCGAGGCCCTGCGGCGCGGGGCCGACGTGACGCTCGTCGCGGGGCCGACCACGCTGGAGGCGCCGGCCGTGCGCGAGCTGGTGCGTGTGCGCAGCGCGCGCGAGATGCGCGATGCCGTCATCGGTCGCGCGGATGCGATGGATGTGGCGATTCTGGCCGCGGCGGTGGCTGACTATGCGCCGGCCGAACGCGCGGCGCAGAAAATGCCGAAGGGCGACGACACCATCACCCTGGTGTTGAAGAAGACGCCGGATATTCTCGGCGAGCTCGGGACGCGCCGGCTGTCGTCGGGCCGCGGTCCGCTGCTCGTGGGGTTCGCCGCCGAGACCGAAGATCTGGTCGCGCGGGCGAGCGCGAAGCGCGAGAAGAAGCACGCCGATCTCATCGTGGCTAACGACGTCTCGCGCGTTGACGCGGGGTTCGACGTCGACACGAACGCCGTCACCGTGATCGGTCCCGAGGGCGCGCAGGCGCTGCCGCTCCAGACCAAAGCGCGCGTCGCCTCCGCGATTCTCGATCGCGTGGAAAGCTTGCTCTCCGCACGTCCGGCCAAGGCCGGGTCGTGATGGATCCCGATCAGCTCAAGGAACATCTGCGCTTTGCCGCCGAGCTCGGCGTCGCCGGCACCAACCCCGCCTGGAGGGGGGTCGGGAGCCATTTGCAGATTCCGCCGATGGCCCCGCAGAATCTGCAAATGGCTCCCGACCCCCTGTTGAAAACCGACCCCTTGCTGGCCCTTCGGGGCCACATTGGCGACTGCACGCGCTGCAAACTGTCCACGCTCGGACGCTCGCACGTCGTCTTCGGCGTCGGCAACCCGCACGCCGATCTGATGTTCGTCGGTGAGGCGCCCGGTCGCGACGAAGACCTCCAGGGCATCCCCTTCGTCGGCCGCGCCGGCCAGCTCCTGACCAAAATCATCGAAGCGATCGGCCTGACGCGCGACGAGGTCTACATCGCCAACGTCATCAAGTGCCGTCCGCCGGAGAACCGCAACCCCGAGCCCGACGAAGTCGAGACCTGCGAGCCATTTCTATTTCAGCAGATCGACATCATCAAGCCGAAGGTGATCGTGGCGCTCGGCAAATTCGCGGCGCAGACGCTCTTGCGTACGCTTGATCCCATCTCGCGCCTGCGCGGACGCGTGTACGACTACCGCGGCGCCAAGCTGATTCCCACGTTCCACCCCGCGTACCTCCTGCGCAACCCCTCGTCGAAGCGCGACGTGTGGGAGGACATGAAACTTGTCAGAAGCCTGCTAAAGTCAGAAGTGAGCAGCTAGAAGGTAGACCTTTCCCTTTTTCACTTTTATCCTTTCACTTTCCGTGAACATCCTTGTCGCCGTCCCCGTTCCCGCTCTTGATCTCCTGACCTACCGCGTGCCCGACGGCATGACCCCGCCGGCCGTCGGCGCGCGCGTTGTCGTCCCGCTCGGCACTCGCACGGTCACCGGCATCGTCGTCGAGGGCGCCGCGTCGGTGGCGATCGACGAGGATGACATCAAGCCGATCCGTCAGGTGCTCGACGAGGACGCGTTTCTGCCGGCCGACGTCATCGCGCTCGCGCGGTGGACCGCCGAGTATTACGCGGCCGGCCCCGGCGACACGATTATGGCGGTGCTACCGCCGAAAACGCGGGGCGGCCGCGCCGACTCCCACAAGACCGTGCGCGTGGCGATGATCACGGCGGCGGGGCTCGATGCGTCATCAGCCGCGGTGACGCCGAAGCAACGCGACGCGCTCGATATCCTCGCGGGCGCGCCTGCCGGCGTCCCGACGTCTCAGCTCACCGCGCGTGGCATCGGCGCCGACACGGTGTCGCGCCTCGTGCGCAACGGCCTGGCCAGCGTGCGGCAGGAACGCGTCGATCGCGATCCGTTCGACGCGTTCCCGTTCGCCGCGACGATGGCGGAAGCGGATCGGCGCTTGACGATCGAACAGGAAGCGGCGCTGACGCGCCTCCGCGCGATGGCCGACTCGCGGCGCTTCGGCGTGGCGCTCGTCCACGGCGTCACCGGCAGCGGGAAGACCGAGCTCTATATCCGCCTGTCAGCGGCGGTACGCGCCTCGGGACGAAGCGTGCTGATGCTGGTGCCCGAGATCGCGCTCACGCCGGCGATCGCTTCATTGTTTAGGCAGGCGTTCGGCGACCAGGTGGCGATTCAGCACAGCGGACTCTCCGACGGCGAGCGCCACGATCAGTGGCAACGCATCCGCCGCGGCGAGATCGACGTCGTTGTCGGCACGCGCTCGGCCGTGTTCGCGCCGCTCGCCGATATCGGCCTGATCATCGTCGACGAGGAGCACGACGGCTCGTACAAGCAGGAGGAGAGCCCGCGGTACAACGGCCGCGACGTCGCGATTGTGCGCGGGCAGCGGACCCATGCGCTGCTCGTCCTCGGATCGGCGACGCCGTCGATGGAGAGCTATCACAATGCGATGAGCGGGCGGTACGAGCGCATCGTGCTCGAGCGGCGCGTGCTCGATCGGCCGCTGGCCGCCGTCACCGTCGTCGACATGCGCGAGGAGTACGCGGCGGAAGGGCCTGACGCCGTGCTCAGTCGCGCGTTGAAGGACGCCGTGGCGGCGAGGATCGAAAGAAAAGAACAGGCGCTCGTTCTGCTGAATCGGCGCGGCTTTGCGACCGCCGTGTTCTGCCGGCAGTGCGCCGGGACGCTCGAGTGCCCCAACTGCAGCGTTTCACTCGTCGTGCACGGCGAGGGCCACGCCCGTCGCGCGAATTGTCACTACTGCAACTACTCGACGCGCGTGCCGGCGGCGTGTCCGCACTGCGCGGGGCCGTATCTCGAGCAGGCCGGTTTCGGCACCGAGCGCGTCGAGGCCGAGGTGAAACGCGCATGTCCGTCAGCGCGCGTCGCGCGGCTCGACCGCGACGCGATTCGACGGAAGGGCGCCCTCGGCAGCCTTCTGTCGCGCTTCCGCGACGGCGCGATCGACGTGCTGGTCGGGACGCAGATGATCGCGAAGGGCCACGATTTTCCACGCGTGACGCTGGTGGGCGTCGTCTCGGCCGACGTCGGCCTCGGCATGGCCGATTTTCGCGCGTCCGAGCGGACGTTCCAGCTGCTGACGCAGGTCGCGGGCCGCGCGGGACGCGGCGACCAGCCCGGCGAAGCGATCATCCAGACGCTCTATCCGGAGCACTACAGCATCCAGCTCGCGTGCCGCCAGGACTATCCCGCCTTCTACGAGCGCGAGCTGCAATTCCGGCGCGCGATGCGCTATCCGCCTCTCGTATCGATCATCAACACGATCGTCCGATCGCGCACGTTTGCCGGCGCCATGGACGATGCGGCGGATCTGGTCCAGCGGTTGCGGGCCGAGAGCGATCGCGCCGGTTTCCGTGTCCTCGGTCCGGCGCCCGCGCCGCTCGGACGGCTGCGCGGCGAGTACCGCGCGCAGTTCCTGCTGAAAGGCGTCAACCGGAAGGCGATGCGCGAAGCGCTGATGGCGGCCGTCGCCGCGAGGCCGGATCTGCAGCGGCGGGTGGTCGTCGACGTGGATCCGGTCAGCGTCCTATGAGCTGCATCGGCTCGATGGGCGCCGGGGTGAAGCAGACCACGAGCATCGCGAGTGCGACGATGGCGAGCACGACGCGCGCGCGATCGAGCGGCACGTCCTCGTCGAAGACGCGCGGATGACGCGGGCCGAACATCACGAGCATCGCCACCATCAGCCCGGTCCACACGAGCCAGCTCGAGGAGAAATACGCCAGGCCGACGGCAACGCCGATCATCACCATCGTCACATACGTCGAGCGGCGGCCGAGGACGGCGTAGGAAATGTGGCCGCCGTCCAGCTGGCCAATCGGAAAGAGATTGAGCGCCGTCGCGAGGAGTCCAAACCACGCCGCGAACGCCATCGGATGCAGATTCAGCGAATATCCGTCCGGCGGCGTGCCCCACAAGAGCGTCGATGCGGCCTTGAAGAGCAGCGGCTCGCCCAGCTCGAAACCGGTGAAGTCGGCCGGCAGCTTCACGACGTGCGACATCGCCAGGCCGAGAAAGAGCGCCGGGACGGCGACCAGGAACCCCGCGATCGGCCCGGCGATGCCGATATCGAACAGCATCCGTTTGGTGGGAATCGGCTCACGAATCCGAATGAAGGCGCCGAGCGTCCCGGTCAGGAAGGGCGGCGGCACGGGCAGGAAAAACGGCAAAGACGCGTCAACGTCATAATAGCGGCAGGCGAAGTAGTGGCCCAGCTCGTGGCAGCCGAGAATCGCGAGGATCGTGCCGCTGTACCAGAGGCCGCCCAGGAGCAGCGCGCTCATCGGGATCCCGAGCGGCCGGCCGACGAAGTCGCTGCGGAAGCTGGCGTAATGGCCGGCGCCGGCGAGCGTGGTCGACGCGATCGTCAGCGCGAACAGGAGCACGTGCAACCAGACACGGTCGCGGAATTTTGGCGGCGGCGGCGTCCACACGAAGGGCGGGGGCGGCGCCTGGCCGGGGTTGTCGATGGGTTCGGAATCCAATTACCCGATGTTCTGCAGGTCTTTGCCTGGCTTGAAGCGGATGGTTCGGCCTGGCGGGATGCGCACTTCTTTGCCGGTCCGGGGGTTGCGGCCGATGCCCCGCTTGCGCGGCTTCACCTGGAAGACGCCGAAGCCGCGCAGTTCGATGCGCTCGCCACGCTGCATGGAGGTCCGCATCGCGTCGAACACCGCGTCGACGGCCACCTCGGCCTTGACCTTGGTGATGTCGGCGATCTTCGACACTTCGTTGACGATGTCGACCTTGATCATGCTTAAGGGCTCCTGGAAACTGGTAACTACTATAGGTACCGAGACTTACGAAGTCAAGGCTGAGGCTAACTTGCTCTGGATAAATGCCGCGTAAAATCCCCTCCGTCGTGCTCGTTGGACGCCCAAACGTGGGCAAATCGACCCTGTTCAACAAAATCACCGGCGCCAGACGCGCGATCGTCGCCCCGGTGGCGGGGACGACCCGCGACTCGCTGGCTAGGCCGGCGGTCTGGCAGGGGGCCTCTTTTCAGTTGTTCGATACCGGCGGGTTGTACGGTGCGAGCGAGGATCCGCTGCACGACCTGGTCGTCGTTCAGGGGCAGCGGGCGATTGTCGGCGCCGACCTGCTGGTGCTGGTGGTCGACGGCCGAGACGGCCTCGTCTCGGGCGACGAGACGATTGCGCGCGAGCTGCGCCAGGCCAACCGGCCGGTCATCCTCGCGATCAACAAGATCGACGACAAACGCGCCCGGCACGCCACGATGGACTTCTACACGCTCGGCATCGAGCCGGTGGTGGAGATTTCCGCCGAGCACGGCACCGGCGTCGGCGATCTGCTCGATGAAATCGTGAAGAAGATTGGCAAGCACCCCGCGGCTGACGCCGACGAAGACGATGCAGGAGCCGACCAGCCGGCCGGTTCCGATGAGGCCGCCGCCGCCGCCGAAACCTCCATCGCCATCGTCGGCCGCCCCAACGTCGGGAAGTCGTCGCTCGTGAATCGACTCCTGCACGCGGAGCGCGTGCTCGTCAGCGAGATGCCGGGCACGACGCGGGACGCCATCGACACCGTGCTCACCTGGCATCAGCGCCGCTTCCGGATCGTCGACACGGCGGGGATGCGGCGGCCCGGGCGCGTGCGGACGGGCGGAGCGGTCGAGCTCGTGAGCGTCGCGGGCGCCAAGCGCGCGATCTTCGAAGCCGACGTCGTCGCGCTCGTGATCGACGCGAGCGAGGGGGCGAAGGATCACGACGCGGCGATCGGCGGGGAAGCCGATCGCGCGGGGCGCGGGGTCGTCATTCTCGCGAACAAGTGGGATCTAGTGAAGGAGCGCGGCCCGGATTTCTCGAAGATCTTCGACGATGAGACGCGGCGGCACATGCGGTTCCTTGATTACGCGCCCATCCTGCACATTTCGGCGCTGACCGGCGAGCGCGCGCCCAAGGTGCTCGAGACGATCGACAAGATCGCCGACAGCAGACGCAAGCGGGTGCCGACGCCGGCGCTGAACAAGTTCGTCGAGGCGGTGACCGCGGCGAATCCGCCGATCAGCCCAGGCCGCAAGCATGTCCGGATCATGTACGCGGCGCAGGTCGGCGTCGCGCCGCCGTCGTTCGTCTTTTTCACGAACGTCGCCACGACGTTCCATTTTTCCTACCAGCGGTTTCTGATCAACAAGCTGCGCGAGCAGTTCGGCTTCGAGGGGACGCCGATCCGCATTCAGGTCCGGCGGCGGAAGACCACCGACAAGCAGCGCCGCGCGCGCGGCGGTCGTTGACACCCTCCGCGGGCAGGCGTATCTTCGTGTCGGCCTAAGTCCTGCGCCACCCGCAGGACGCGGGGGACCCGAGATCGTAGGGGCGTATCGGCGCATTGCGCCGACGGACACTTCCGAGTCCGAGCCCGTCAGCTAACCCCGTCGGCGTTATACGGAAGCCTGTGGATACCACACCTGTTGCCCGTGACGGGCGCGTTCGGGTCGTCGTCGCCACGACCGTCCTCCTCTCGTTCATTTCCTTCTGGCGCGCTGCCGCGATCGTCCTGAGCGATCTCGGATCGACCGCGTTCTACGTCGGCGGCATCGTCGAGCAGGCGGTCGGCAAGGCGGCGCCGTGGTTCATTCTCGGCGTGATGCTGTTCTCGTACGCGGTGCGCGCCGTCTACATCGAGAGCTCAGCGATGTTCGTCCGCGGGGGCGTGTACCGCGTCGTGAAAGAGGCGATGGGAGGCACGCTCGCGAAGCTCTCCGTCTCGGCGCTCCTCTTCGACTACGTGCTGACGGGACCGATCAGCGGCGTGTCTGCCGGACAGTACATCGCCGGGCTGCTGAACGATGTGCTGCACCGGCTCGGGAGCGCGCACAGCCTGCCGGTGGACGCGACAGCCGCGTTCGTGGCGGTGCTCGTCACCGGATACTTCTGGTGGCGCAATACGCAAGGCATCCACGAGTCGAGCGAGGACGCGCTGCGGATCATGAAGGTCACCACGGTGATGGTGGTCCTGATGATCGTCTGGTGCGGGCTGACGTTGCTGTGGCGCGGCGGCCAGTGGCCGCCGGCGCCCGTGCCGCGCAACCTGCATTTCTCGAACGACGGGCTCGGATGGCTGAAGGGCACGATCTGGCCGACGTTCACGGCGGTCGCCGTCATGGTCGGCTTCGGCCATTCGATTCTCGCGATGAGCGGCGAGGAATCGCTCGCGCAGGTGTACCGCGAGATCGAGCATCCCAAGGTCAAGAACCTGCAGCGCACCGGGATGGTGATCTTCGTCTACAGCCTGCTCTTTACCTCGCTCGTCAGTTTTTTCGCCGTGGCGATCATCCCCGACGGGGTCCGGCCGAGGTTCTACGACAACCTGATCTCCGGCCTCGCCATGAACGTCGCCGGGCCGCTGCCGCTGCGGCTGCTGTTTCAGGCGTTTGTCGTCATCGTCGGGTTCCTGATTCTGGCGGGCGCCGTCAACACGGCCATCGTCGGCTCGAACGGCGTGCTCAACCGCGTGTCCGAAGACGGCGTGCTGACCGACTGGTTCCGGAAGCCGCACCCCAAGTACGGCACCTCGTATCGGCTGATCAACATGGTCGTCCTGCTGCAGATCGTGACGATCGTGCTCAGCCGCGGCGACGTGTACGTGCTCGGGGAAGCGTACGCCTTCGGCGTCGTCTGGAGCTTTGCGTTCAAGTCGCTGGCGATGCTGGTGCTGCGCTTCAGCCAACCGGATACGCCTCGCGAATGGCGCGTCCCGCTCAATGTCCGGATCGGTGGGCGCGAAATCCCGATCGGGCTCGCGCTGATCTCGCTCGTGTTGTTCGCCGCGGCCCTCATTAATCTTTTCACCAAGCAGACCGCTACGATCTCCGGGATTGCATTCACGCTGCTGCTGTACGGGGTCTTTGTCGTTTCGGAGCGCACGACGGCGCGCCGGCGGCGGCTGGCGGGCGGGCAGCATACCGATCAGTTCCAGCTGATGCGTGAGGCGGACGTCGGGCTCGACCAGTTGCACGCCCGGCCGGGCGGCGTCCTCGTGCCGGTCCGCGATTACAACACGCTCACGCATCTTGACCGCGCCGTGCGCGAGACCGATACCGATCAACGTGATGTCGTCGTGCTGACGATCCGTCTGCTCACCGGCCCGGATGCGGGCGTGAGAGACATCGAGCGCGAGGAACTGTTCACCGATTACGAGCAGGTGCTGTTCACGCGCGTCGTGTCGATCGCGGAGCGGCACGGCCGCTCGGTAAAGCTGCTGGTGGTGCCGGCGACCAACGTCTTCGACGCGGTGGCGCAAACCGCCGTCCGCCTCCGCGCCGGCGATATCGAGATGGGGATCTCGGCCAAGATGACCGCCGACGATCAGGCGCGTCTCCTCGGCGAGGCCTGGGATCGGACGAGCCACGATCGCGAGCTCGCGACGCGGTTGATCGTCCATGCGCCTGATGGACAGGTCCGCCAGTTCTCGCTCGGCGCGCATGCGCCGAACCTCTCGCCGGAGGACATCGAGCGGATCCACCAGATCTGGATCGACGCGGTGAAGGCGGTCGGTCCGGACATCCATCATCGCGACATCGTCGCTGCGGCCCTGGCCAGCTTCGAGGAGGAGATGGCGACCGCGCGCGACCGGGCGGTCGACCGGCTGAAACGCAAGACCGAGTAGCGATGATCCGCGATCTGCCGCGCCTCAGGCGGTGATTTCGTTGACGATGGCGCGGAGGCCGCGCAAGGCGTCGCGCTCAGCGAGCACGAGCAGCGTGTCGCCTGATTCGATCTGTGTGCTGCCCCGAGGCACCAGCACGTCGTCGTTTCGGCGAATCAGGACGACCAGCGCGCCGACGGGCAAGGCGAGCTCGACGAGCGAACGGCCGACTACAGAGGACTGT
>JADGOC010000192.1 GCA_017883165.1 Acidobacteriota bacterium | reverse complement strand
TTCAGGGGGCGTACTGCCGTAGAATCTTTTGAACCCATCAACGAGGTACCTATGTCGCGAGCGCTGACGTTTCTCGTCGCCGTCGGGCTGTCGATGCTTATGTCCAGCCGGTCGTCGGCTCAGGTCGTTCAGTTCCAAGTGCCGGCTGGCGCGCCGATGCAGGGGCCGCCCGCGCGCGACACGACGCAGAAAAAGGGCACGGCGCGGGTTCTCGGACGCGTCACGGCCGCCGATTCCGGCCAGCCGCTCCGCAAAGCGCAAGTGCGCGTGTTCTCCCAGGAGCTTCGCGAGAATCGCTCGACGAGCACCGATACCGACGGCAAGTACGAGCTGAAAGAGCTGCCGGCGGGGCGCTATCAAGTGACGGTGTCAAAAGGCAGCTTCGTGTCGCTGTCGTACGGCCAGTCGCGTCCCTTCGAAGCTGGCAAGCCGCTCCAGATTGCCGACGGCCAGATCGTCGAAAAAGTGGATTTCGCGCTGCCCCGCGGCGCCATCATCACGGGGCACGTCGTCGACGAGTTCGGCGAGGCGATCGCCGACGTGCGCGTCACGCCGATGCGCTACCAGTTCGTGCAGGGGCGCCGGCAGCTGAACGCCGCCGGGCGTGTGAGCACGACCAACGACATCGGCGAGTACCGCATCTTCGGCCTCGCACCCGGTCAGTATTTCATCTCGGCATCGACGCAGACCAACATCATGGCCGGCATGATGGACGCCACCTCCGACGATCGATCGGGGTACGCGCCGAGTTACTACCCGGGCACGCCCAACGTGGCGGAAGCGCAGCGCATCACCGTGGGGCTCGGCCAGGCGTTGAGCGACATCAACCTCGCGCTCACGCCCACGCACCTGGCGCGCATCAGCGGCACGGCGGTCGATGCCGACGGCAAGCCGATGGGCGGCGCCGTCGTTGTCGTCATGCTGCGAAGCGGCGCGAGCATCTCGTCGACGAGCGGCACCCAGGTGAAGCCTGACGGCACGTTCACCCTTTCGAATCTGGCGCCAGGCGATTACATGCTCCAAGCGATCACGCCAAGCGCGCTCACCGACATGTCGGGGTGGGCGTCGGGGCAAGTCACCGTCGCCGGCGAGGACATCACGGGCATACAGCTGACCGGCATGAGATCAACGACGGGCACCGGGCGAGTCCTGGTGAACCCCGACGCCGCCAAGTCGCTGCCGCCGTCGTCGATTCGACTGATGGCGACGTCCGCCCATCCGGAAGAGAACCTGATGGCGGGCCTTGGAGGCCTCACCGTCAAGGACGATTACACGTTCGAGATGAAAGCCCGCCCGGGCCTCGCGCTCATCCGGCCGATGAGCCTGCCGCCGGGCTGGTCGCTCAAGTCGGTGAAACAGCGCGGCAGCGACGTAACCGACACGGGCATCGAGTTCCGTCCCAACGAGGAGGTCAGCGGCATCGAGGTCGAGCTGACGAATCAGGCGACCGAAGTGTCAGGGGCCGTCACCAACAGCCGCAGCGAGCCGGTCAAGGACTACACGGTCGTCGTCTTCTCGCGCGATCGCGAGCGGTGGGGCTACATGTCGCGGTTCTTCCAGACCGGCCGGCCCGATCAGGACGGGCGCTACAAGGTGAAGGCGCTGCCCGCCGGCAACTACTACGCGGTCGCGCTCGACTACGTGGAGCCGGGCGAGGCCACCGATCCCGAGTTCCTCGATCGCGTGAAGGATCGCGCCGTGTCGTTCTCGCTGAACGACGGCGAAACCAAGACTATCGACCTGAAGATCTCGTCGTCGGCGTCTCACTGAGCGCTTGAGCGACGACGCGCACCAGCCATTGTGGGCGGTCAGCCCAAACTGCTGTCATTGTAGAACTTGCCATTCCTGCCGCCCAGCCCGGTGGCATCTTTTTAACATTCGGCGTACCGGACAGGTCTAAGCTGACGTAGAAAGGGGACCGCCTCCCATGCAGCGCCCGCAATCTCCCGTCGTTCGTGCCGCGATTGCGGCCGCCCTGGTCCTCGCGGGGACCGGCTGGCTTGGCCGTTCGCCTGCCGGCGCGGCCGCCGCCGCGTTTTCAAACGACGACAAGACGATCCTCCACGTCCTCAACCGAATCGGCTTCGGACCGCGTCCCGGCGATGTCGAACGGGTGAAGGCGCTCGGGCTCCAGCGCTACATCGACGAGCAGCTGCGGCCCGAGCGGATCGCCGATCCGAATATGTCCGCGCGCCTCAGCGCGCTGGCGACGCTCGGCCTGAGCAACCGCGAGATCGCGGACACCTACGAGCTGCCGCAGCTCCAGGCGCGGCAGGCACAAAAGAAAGACGCCGCGCAGGCAGGCGACAACGCACCGGCAGCTGGCGACAACGTCGACAAAGGCAGGATGCCGGATCCCTTGCAGCAGAAAGCCAACCGCGTTGTCGTCGAGCTGTCCGATCAGAAGATTCTGCGCGCCGTGTACAGCGAGCGACAACTGCAGGAAGTGCTCACCGACTTCTGGTTCAACCATTTCAACGTCGACGCGCGGAAGGGCCCCGACCGATTCATGCTGACCGAATACGAGCGCGAGGTCATCCGTCCGCACGTGCTCGGCAAGTTCCACGATCTGCTGGAGGCCGACGCGAAAAGTCCGGCGATGCTCTTCTATCTCGACAACTGGATGAGCGCCGATCCGAACGGGCCGCACATGCAGCCGATGGCGGCGCCGCGCATGGGACGCGGGCGCTTCGGCGGCCTGATGTTTCCGCCGGCCGCCCGGCCGAACGCGCAGGGGAAGAATGCGCCCAAGGGGCTCAACGAAAACTACGGCCGCGAGCTGATGGAGCTCCACACGCTCGGCGTCGACGGCGGCTACACGCAGAAAGACGTGACGGAAGTGGCGCGCGCCTTCACGGGGTGGACGATTCAGAATCCCCGGTTGGGCGGCGGCTTCAGATTCGAGCCGCGCATCCACGACGAGGGTCAGAAGATCGTGCTCGGCCACGTCATCAAGGCCGGGGGCGGCGAACGCGACGGAGAGCAGGTGCTCGACATCCTCGCGAAGCATCCGTCGACCGCGAGATTCATCGCCACGAAGCTCGTCCGCCGCTTCGTCAGCGACACGCCGCCGCCGGCGCTGGTCGACCGCGCCGCCGCGCGGTTCCGCGACACCGATGGCGATCTGCGCGAAGTCATGCGGACGATTCTCACGTCGCCCGAATTCTTCGCGCCCGAGTCGTATCGCGCGAAGGTAAAGACGCCGTTCGAATTCGTCGCGAGCGCGCTGCGCGCCACCGGCGCCGATATCCAGGACGCGACGCCGCTCGTGCGGGAGATGCAGCGGCTCGGCCAGCCGCTCTACATGTGCCAGCCGCCGACCGGCTACAAGGACACGGCCGACGCGTGGGTGAATACCGGCGCGCTCGTGAACCGCATGAACTTCTCGCTCCTGCTCGCGAGCAACAAGGTGCCGCGCGTCACCGTCGCCGATCCGTCGACCGTCAACACCATTCTCGGCGACGACGTGTCCGAGACGACGCGGAGCACGATTGCCAAAGCGACGAACGCGCCGCAGATGGCGGCACTCACGCTCGGCGCGCCGGAATTTCAGCGGAGATAACCCATGCTGTCCCGACGAATCTTTCTCAAGAACGGCGCCTTCGCCTTCGTCAGCCTCGGCTTCGCGCCGTCGTTTCTCGCGCGGACGGCGTTCGCGCAGGGACGCCTGGGGACAACAACGCGCGCCAAACAGCTCATCGCCATCTTCCAGCGCGGCGCGGTCGACGGCCTGAGCGTCGTCGTCCCGCACGGCGAGGGTGAGTACTATCGCGCGCGTCCGAGCATCGCGATCCCGAGGCCGAACGCCGGTGACGGCGCGGCCATCGACCTCGACGGCTTCTTCGGTTTCAACCCGCGGCTGCAGCCGTTGAAGGCCTTGTGGGATCGGCGCGAGCTGGCGATCGTGCACGCGTGCGGATCGCCCGACAGCACGCGGTCGCACTTCGACGCGCAGGACTACATGGAATCGGGGACGCCCGGCGTGAAGAGCACGTCGGACGGCTGGCTGAACCGCTACTTGCAGGCGCGCAAGGTCGAAGCGGCGACGCCGTTTCGCGCCGTGTCGCTCACCTCGCAGTTGCCGCGCATGCTCCAAGGCGCGGCGCCGGCGCTCGCCGTCAGCCAGATCGGGCAGTTCGGCATCCGCGCCGGCCAGGCGAGCGACATGGTCGGCGCCTCGTTCGAGGCGGAGTACGCCGCGGCGGCCGACCACATGCTGAACGGCACGGGGCGTGAAGCCTTCGATGCGATCAAGATGCTGAAGGTCGCCGACCCGTCGAAGTACCAGCCGGACAACGGCGCCGACTATCCGCGCAGCCCGTTCGGACAGGCGCTGAAGCAGATCGCGCAGCTCACCAAGTCGAACGTCGGCCTCGAGGTCGCGTTCGCGGATGTGGGCGGCTGGGACACGCATGTCAACCAGGGCGCCGGTCAGGGCCAGCTCGCCGGACGTCTCGACGATTTCTCGCGCAGCATCGCGGCGCTCGTCGCCGACCTCGGCGATCGCATGGGCGACACCGTCGTGCTGACGATGTCGGAGTTCGGACGCGCGGTGAACGAGAACGGCAACCGCGGCACCGACCACGGCCACGGCAACGCGATGATGGTGATGGGCGGCGGCGTCCGCGGCGGGCACGTCTACGGCAAGTGGCCCGGCCTCTCGGTCGATCGCCGCTACGACGGCCGCGACCTCGCGGTGACGACCGACTTCCGCGACGTCTTCGGCGAGATCGTCGTCCGCCATCTCGGCGTCAACGATGCCAGGTCGATCTTCCCGGGCTACGCGGTCAGCCCCGCGAAATTCCCAGGGCTGTTCGCTTGAGTCCGATGCAGCTATCGTCTCTCCCGACACCTCAGGTTCTAATCGATAGGCGTCGTCTCGTTGCCAATATCGACCGCGTGCAGAGCCTTGCATCGTCGGCGGGCCTTCGTCTGCGCCCGCACGCCAAGACCCACAAGTCGCCCGTCATCGCTCGGATGCAGCTCGACCGCGGTGCGGTGGGGATCTGTTGCGCGAAGGTGGGCGAGGCGGAAGTCTTCGCCGCGGCCGGCATCGACAACATCCGGCTGCCCTATCCCGTCAACCCCGCCAACGCGTCGCGCGTGCTCGCGCTGATGGATCGCGCGTCGGTGTCGATCATCGTCGATCATCCCGCCGTCGCGCGGGGCTGGTCGGACGCGATGACGCGCGCGGGACGCACGCTCGACGTGCTGATCAAGATCGACGTGGGCTTTCACCGCTGCGGCATCGATCCCGACGCCGCCGGCGCGCTCGATTTCATTCGCGCGATCGACGCGCTGCCCGGGCTGAAGCTGCGGGGTCTCCTCAGCCACGCCGGACACGGCTATAGCGCCGCGTCCGAGGCCGAGCTGTCGACGATCGCGGCGCGCGAGGCGGAGATCTTGACGACGCTCGGCGAGCGGGCGCGCGCATCCGGCATCGCGCTCGACGAGCGGTCGGTCGGCGCGACGCCGACCTTGCGCTTCAGCGTGCGGCAGCGCGGCCTCACCGAGCTGCGCCCGGGCAACTACGTGTATTTCGACCGCACGCAGGTGGCCCTCGGCGCCGCGTCGCTCGACGACTGCGCGATGACCGTGCTGGCGACGGTCGTGTCGAAGCCGGCGGCGGATCGGATCGTCCTCGATTGCGGCTCCAAGACGCTGACCAGCGACCAGGCGCGCGGGATTGCGAAGGCGCCCGGGTACGGGGCGGTCCTGAACGGCGCCGGCGATGCCATCGACGAGAGTCTGTTCATCGAGCGGCTCTCCGAAGAGCACGCCGTCGTGCGCGTGAGCGGCCGTACCGCCCTCGAACCGGGCGACCGGGTGCGCGTCCTGCCGAACCATTCCTGCGTGGTATCGAATCTGGTCGACGCGGTGCGTCTGGTGAACGGCGACGAGGTCATCGAGACGCTGGCGGTCGCCGCGCGAGGCAAGATCGCGTAGACTACGGCCTGGAACCTCGAATGGCTGAAAAAGAAAAGCGCGAGATCGGCGACGCCCTCGGCATGGTGGAAACCATCGGACTGGTGGGCATGATCGAAGCCGCGGACGCGATGGTCAAGGCCGCGAACGTCGTGTTCGTCGGGTGGCAGAAAGTCGACGCCGGGATGGTCACCGCCATCGTGCGCGGCGACGTCGGATCCGTAAAAGCCGCCACGGACGCGGGCGCCGCAGCCGCCCGCCGAGTCGGCCAGCTCGTTGGCGTCCACGTCATTCCGCGGCCGGCCGACGGCCTCGAAAAAGTCTTCCCGATCACCTAGTCGTTCGCAGCCGCGGACGACCGTCCTTTCTTCTTGCGCCGCCTCGGGCGCAACGACGCGCTCAGCTCTTTGAGCAAGCCTTCATTCCCCAGCACGAGCAGCGGCTGCGTCGGCGTCTTGAGCAAATTGTAGAAGT
>JADGOC010000191.1 GCA_017883165.1 Acidobacteriota bacterium | reverse complement strand
CACGCGCTGCATCTATCTGCAGGCCAGACCCGAGTTTCTCTGGCACCGTCTTCGGCGCGATCGCCGGCGTCCGCTGCTCCAGGTGCCTGACCCGTTGGCACGGCTGCACCAGATGGGCGCTGAGCGCGAGCCTCTCTATCTCGAGACGGCGAGGATCGTCGTCTCCATCGAAGGCTCGCCGTTTGCCCGTCTCGTCGACGAAGTCCTGCAGCGCCTGGCGCCAGCCCAATGACCACCAGCCCGGTCGCCATCGTCCGGGTTCAGCTCGGCGAGCGCAGCTATTCGATCTCCGTCGGCTCGAACCTTCTCGGCGCGGCGGCGAGCTACCAGGACCTGCCACGCGGCAGCAGCGCCGTCATCGTCAGCAACGAGACCGTCGGCCCCTTGTACGCCGAGCGGCTCGCCGCCGCGCTCGCCGGGTTCTATCCGAAGGTCGACGTCGTCCTCCTGCCGGACGGGGAAGCGCACAAGACCTGGCCGACCTTGCAGACGATCTTCGACGCGATGCTGGCGGCGCATTGCGACCGCAGCACGACCGTCTTCGCCCTGGGTGGCGGCGTGATCGGCGACCTCGCCGGCTTCGCCGCCGCGTGCTACATGCGCGGCGTCGCCTACGTCCAGGTGCCGACGACGCTGCTCGCCCAGGTCGACTCCTCGGTGGGCGGGAAGACCGGCGTCAATCACCCGTCGGGCAAGAACATGATCGGCGCGTTCCACCAGCCTCTTGCGGTGGTCGCCGACGTCGACGTCCTCGAGTCGCTGCCGGAACGCGAGCTGGTCGCCGGTCTCGCCGAAGTCATCAAGTACGGCGCCGTCGCCGACGACTCGTTCCTGGGCTGGATCGAAGCGAGCCTGCCGGCGCTGCTCGCGCGCGACAAGCCGTCGCTGGTGCAGGCGGTCACCCGCTCGTGCCACATCAAGGCCCAGGTCGTGGCGAGCGACGAGCGCGAGTCCGGCGTGCGCGCGATCCTCAACTTCGGCCACACCTTCGCTCATGCGATCGAGACCGGCACCGGGCATGGCACCTGGCTGCACGGCGAAGCCGTCGGCTGCGGCATGGCGATGGCAGCCGATCTCTCCGTGCGACTCGGCTTGATCGAGCCCGCGCATGCCGCGCGCATCGCCCGGATCGTCGCCGCCGCGGGGCTGCCGCTGCGCGCGCCCGCGCTCGGCGTGGCGCGCTACCTCGAGCTCATGCGAATGGACAAGAAGGCCGAAGCCGGCCAGCTGCGCTTCATCGTCCTCGAAGGGCCCGGTCGGGCCGCGGTCCGAGGCGCCGACGCGGCTGCGGTCGCGGCGACGATCGAGTCGTTCGGCGGCTGAGCCTGCGTTGCCGTTTGTGAGATTGTGCGACAGGGGTACGGGGGCGGCGCCGTTCGCCTTGCGATCCCTCCCGTTCGTCGGCTGGGGCCGCCCGGGGCTTCCCCGGCTTTTTACACTTCGACCGCCTGCCAGAGGACCGCAATGACCCGCTCACGTGGATTCACCCTGATCGAGCTGATGATCGCCGTCGCGATCATCGCGATCCTGGCCGCGATCGCGATTCCGTCGTACTCGGAATACGTTCGCCGCGGCCGCATCACCGAAGCCATTTCCGCCCTGTCCGGGATGCGCGTGAAGATGGAGCAGTTCTTCCAGGACAACCGGACCTACGTCGGCGCGTGCGCGCCCCTTACCGTGGCGCCGAAACCGGACGATACGACCAACTTCGCGTACACCTGCCCCACCCTCGCCGCGACCGCCTACACGATTACCGCTACCGGCCAGGGCGGCCTGGCCGGGTACGCCTACTCGATCGACCAGAGCAACGTCCGCTCGACGGTCATGACGGCGCCTTCGACGTGGCCGAGCAGCGCCACCTGCTGGGTCCTGAAGAAGGACGGGTCATGCTGAGCACGCTGACTCAGCGGGGGTTCACGATCGTCGAGCTCCTCGTCGGCTTGACCTTGCTCGCCGTGCTGCTGGGGCTCGGCGTGCCGGCGATGGGGACGTACCTCCAGAACTCCAAGCTCGCCAGCGCGGCGGGGAGCTATCTCACCGGCCTGCAGACGGCGCGCACGGAGGCGATCCGCCGCAACGTGCGGACCGAATTCGTGATGACCGACACGCCGGTCGACACCGGCAACATCGCCAACGTCGTGGCGCCGGCGATCAGCGGCAGGAACTGGGTGGTCCGGGCGGCTTCAGGCCCGGCGGCATTCCTGGCCGTCGAAACGAAGTCCGGCGCCGAGGGCGACGGCAGTGCGGCGGCCGCGGCGATCCAGGTCACGGGCTCGGCTTCGGCCCCGGCGGTCTTCGACGGCAGGATCCCGTTCAACGGCTTCGGCCGCACGGCCGACGACGCCCCGTATTCGATCGACATTTCCAATCCTGCCGCCGGCACTTGCGTCCTCGCCGGCGGCAAGATCCGTTGCCGGCGCATCGTCGTGTCGCCCGGAGGCCAGATCGCCGCCTGCGATCCGGCCGCGGCGGCATCGGCGGGAGACAGCCGTGCGTGCTGAGATCCGGCGCCTCGCGCCGTCCCAGGGCGGCTTCTTCCTGATCGAGGCGATGGTCGCGATCCTGATCTTCGCGCTCGGCATCCTCGGCCTGGTGGCGATGGGCGGCACCGCGGTGTCGTCGCAATCCGACGCCCAGTACCGCACCGAAGCCAGCAGCCTCGCCGACGCGATCGCCGGCGAGCTGGCGCTCGGCATCGATCGGAGCAGCGATGCCAACAAGGCCGCATCGCTCGCCAATTTCGCGCACCAGCCCAATCCCCCGCCGACGACGGCACCGGCCCCCTGTTCTTTCAACGGCGCCGTCATCAACGCGGCCGCTGCGCCCGGGGTTGCAACCCTCCTGAGCCGCGCTTCCAACGGCGGCCCGGGGCTGGGCCTCCCCGGCGCAACAACGGCGAATCAACAGATCTTTGTCGACGCCGCGGGCAACTTCAATCGCGTCGTGATCACGCTGTGCTGGAAGACCGCCAGCGACAACGCCTGGCGGCGCCACACGCTCGTGACCTACGTCAACTGAGACCGACATGCGCGCCCGCACCGCCTCATCGCCGCGCCGCCGATCGCTCGGCCTGTCGCTCGTCGAGATCCTGGTCGGCGTCGCGATCGGACTGATCGGCATCGTCGCCATCTTCCAGGCCGTGGCGGTCTGGAGCAAGCACACGCAGACAACGAGCTCCGGCGGCGACGCCCAGATCGCCGGAACGCTCGCGCTCTTCAACATCGAGCGCGACCTGAAGCAGGCCGGGCACGGCTTCGCCAAGGCGGCAACTCCGGTACTGGGCTGCCTGGTCTCCGCGGCCGACAACGCTCCGGTACGCGCCTTCAACTTCGGCTTGCGCCCGGTGGACATCGCCGCGAGCGCCGGCGGCGCGCCCGACACCATCAGCATCCTGTACGGTGATTCGTCGTTCTACGGTGCCGAAGGCAGCTTCACCGACGCGACGGCGACCACCAAGAAGCTGCGCCGTCGCGCCGGCTTCAAGATGGGCGATCTCGCAGTCGTGGCCGTCAACCCCGGCGCGTCAGCCGCCACGGCAAACTGCCAGCTGGTGGAGATCAACGACGACACCAATGCCGATGGATACACCGTCGCGCACAGCGCGGCGCCGTACACCCCCTACTACTATGCGTCGGCTCCGGCCGCGCCGCCGCGCTTCAACGGCGCGTCCGCACCTGTCGTCACGTCGGGCACGATGTACAACCTCGGGCCGCAGCCGCGCCTCGACGTCTGGAGCATCCAGTCGAACCGGATGCTGACCCGCACCGACATGATCCACGCCACGGCGCCGATGCAGATCGCCGAAGGCGTCGTCAACCTGAAGGCGGAGTACGGCATCGACGCCGACGCCGACGGCGTGATCGCCCCCGGCGAATGGACCGCCAGCGCGCCCGCCGATTGGCGCCGTCTGCTCGCGATCCGCGTCGCCGTCCTGGTGCGCAGCCGCCAGTACGAGCGCAACGGCGACCCGGCTGCGAGCGGCGTCCGCGCGGTCACGCCGACGGCGGCCAATCCCTACTACTTCGGCGATCCGGTGAACCGCAAGTTCCTGATGACGAACGTCAACGGGAGCGCCGATTCCTTCGACGATCTGACCGCCGATCCCAACAACTGGCGCTATTACCGCTACCGCGTCTACGAGCGCGTGATCCCCTTGCGCAACATGCTCTGGGGGACCTTCGAGTGAAGACCTCACGCCATCAGCAGGGTGTGGTGCTGTTCGTGGCCCTCATCGTGCTCATCATCATGACGCTCGCGGGGCTGGCATTGCTGCGCCAGATGGGCGCCGGGACGTCGATCGCCGGCAATATCGCCTTCAAGGAAAACGCGACCTCCGTCGCGGATCGCGGCACGGAGTTCGCCAACGCCTGGATCGTTGCCAACTACGCGATCACCGCCTCGGATTCGGTCGCCGATGGCTATTTCTCGAGCTGGGGCGGTAGCGTCGATCCGACCACCTTCGACTGGGACGCGCAGTCGAAGCTGCTCGTCGACGACCAGGTGCAAACCGGCAATACGACACGTTTCATCATCCAGCGGCTCTGCCTGACGCCGAACATGAGCGCACTGGCCCCCGCCCAGAGTTGCTCGGATTCCGCCGTCATCAATACCGGCGACTCGCACGCCGGGGCCGGGTATCCGGGCGTCCTGCCCGGAACGTCGACCAAGCCATTCTTCCGGATCACGACCCGAGTCGACGGGCCGCGCAACACGATCAGCTACACCCAAGTTTTGGTTCAGTAACCGCGGTCGCTGGCCGAAAACGAGAAACATCATGAAAAACGTCGAGCACCTCTTAGCACCTCGCCGCCTCGGCGCGCGAGGCGTGGCAGCCGTGCTGGCGATGTCGCTCGGCTCGATCAGCCAGGGCGCCACGACGGACATATCGCAGACGCCGATCGTCACGACGACGGCGGCGCTCGTGAAGCCGAACATCATGCTGTTGATGGATGCATCCGGCTCGATGGCCCGCACCCACATGCCCGACGAGGTCGAGACGCTGACCGGGCCGACGAGCGTCGGCTACAAGTCGTCCCAGTGCAACTCGCTGTACTACAACCCGGCGCAGACGTACCTGCTTCCGAAACGCTTCGACGGCACGCTGTTTCCCGCGTGGCCTTTCGATGGAGCCCGCTATGCGGGTTTCGGCGACTTCTATCCGATACCCGACGTGTCGACCACGAACCTCAACTCGCAATTCGTCGCGTACGAGGCGACCACCCTCGAAGTCCCGTCGCCGTTCCCCGATACGCTCCAGGCGGCCTACTACTACGTCTATACCGGTCCGGAGACGCTGAACCTGGCTACTGCGCCCTGCACGCAGCCCGATACCGGATCGACCAATGCGACGCCCGGTTTCGGTCTGTGGACGAAAGTGGACGTTTCGGGGCAATCGGCTGCCGTAAAGCAAAACTTCGCGATCTGGTATTCGTACTACAGGACCCGGATTTCGCTCATCAAGAGCGCTGCCAGCCTGGCCTTCTCGCCGCTCAACGACACCAAGCGCATCGGCTTCATCACGATGCAGCCGAAGGCCTCGGTGGGCGCCTCAGGGATCAACCCGGTTCGGTTCCTGCCCGTCGGCGATTTCAACTCGGGCGCCGGCGCTCAGAAAGACCTCTGGTTCAGGAAGCTCTTCTCGCAGATCCCCGGCGGCGCGTCGCCGGCCCGGGAAGGCCTGGCGCGCGTCGGCCGCTATTACGGCGGCAAGGAAGACAGCATCAACACCGACATGCCGGCGACGGGCGCGAACGACCCGATCCAGTATGCCTGCCAGCAGAACTTCGCGATCATGACCACGGACGGCTACTGGAACGGCCAGACCGAATCGAGAGGCCCCGGGCTCTTTGGCGGCGGCCTTCAACTCGACGGCATCACCAAGGTCGGCCAGCAGGACGGCGACCTCAGCGACCCGTACTCGCCGCGGCCGATCTGGGACGGGACCTCCAATTCGATCCACGTCGTCACCAACAAGACCAACGCCTACAGCGACAACGTCTGCAGCCTGGCGGGCAGGTACCGCTCGACCTTCCAGACCCAGCGCGAAGTGTCGACGACCACCAAGGACACGACGCGGACGACGAAGGAGACGATCCAGTACCTCCAGGCGCAGAGCCAGGTCTACGCGGCGACCGTCCAGACGACCTACACCAGCACCTACGACATGCAGACGACGGAGCAGTTCGCCTGGCGCAGGGACCACTTCGTCGAGGAGAAGTACCAGCACGTCAAGTCGCAGGAGCAGACGACCAAGGTGACCGAGCAGTACCAGCTGCAGACGAGCCAGGCGCTGGCGCAGACCTTCCAGACGCGCATGGTCGACACCAAGGTCTGGAAGACCGAGGAACAGTGGAACACGGCGAAGTCGCAATCGGTGCAGACGACGACCCAGTACGTCATGCAGGTCGACCAGTACCAGCTCGGCCGCAGGCAGGTCTACAAGCACCAGTACCAGACGATCGCCAAGATCGGCGA
>JADGOC010000190.1 GCA_017883165.1 Acidobacteriota bacterium | reverse complement strand
GAACTCCTTGTAGAGCAACAGGTCGTAGGTGATCTTCAGCGTTCCAGCGATGAAGAACGGCAGGTTGATCAACGAGGGCCGGGCAAACATGAACCCGACGAACAGGGGACTAATGGCCGCGCCGATCGTCCGTGCCACGCCCGTGATGCCCGCGGCCGCGGATCGCTCCTCTGGGCTGACGACAGCCATGATGTAGGACTGCCTCGTCGGCACGTCCATTTGGCTGATGCTGAATCGGAGCAACAGGACCATGATCGCCAGCCGCAGGTTCGGCATCAGCGGCACCAGAACGAGCAGGACGTTCGAAGGCAGATGCGTCGCGACCATGGTCTTGATCAGGCCGAAGCGCGATGCGAGCCGTGACGCCAGCAACGCCGAGATCCCGGCAAAGATGTTTGCCCAGAAGAAGATCGCGCCGAGCGTTCCCGGGTTGACGCCGAACCGCAGGTAGAACCAATATGCGGCGAAGCTCTGGACGACGAAGCCGCCGCCGAAGGAGTCCAGCGCGAACAGACCCGACAGCTTGACGACCACCTGGCGGGATCGGTCGAGCCCCGAGAGACCAGCCAACGTCCCTCGCAAGGCCTTTCTCTCGCCCAGCGTGCTCGCTTCCGCAGCGGGTGATAAGCGAGCAAACAGGGACGCCAGAACCACGCCCAGCGCGGCATACAGAATCACGACCATGCGATAGCTGCTCACCGGCCTCATGGCGGTCTGTTGCAGCGCGTGTGTGAGGGTGCCCCCAATCAGAGCGCCGAGCGCGGTGGCCAGCGAGCCCGCGAACGTGTACCAGGCAAACACCTCGGTCCGGGTCCGATCGGTGACCACGTGCGAGAGTGCGGCCTGCTCGATCGACAGGAATGGGCCCACTTCATTCCCGCTCGGGCTGATCACGCCGATGGTGCCCGCAAGAATGAGCAGCCACAGGTTGCTGGTCGAGGCGAAGGCCAGACCCGCAGCCGCCATCAGCGCGGCGCCAACGATGAGCATGCGCCGGCGGCCGATCCGATCGGCCCGCGTCGTAAGGTACAGCGAGACGACGGTGTCGCCGACGAGCGTCAGGGTCAGGAGCAGGCCCGTCTGGGACTCGCTCAAGCCGAGGCCAATCAGATAGAACACCAGCACGACGGACAACGAGCCGTACGCGAACAGCCGGATGAACCGCGTGGCGAAGAGCAGCCACGCGTCAGGTGTCAGATGCTGAAGTGCGCTCGGTAGCTCATGCTGCACGATGCACTAGCGTGGGCCGCCCGCGGGCATGCTCTTCTTGAAGAAGTCGAGCGCCTGCTGAATCGCCTTCGTCTGGATCTCGTCGGGCTTGTACACACCCTTGTCGTCCCTCGGCACGCGAATGACGTAGCCGTGCACCGGATGGTCATAGCTGACGTGTTCGACCGGCGTCTTCCCGGCTTCCTTGATCCACGTGTAGACCGTTTCGAACAGCCCCTGCAATTCGTCCTTGTCGCGGTTCATGAAGAACAGCGGCGTGTTGGTGATGCGGTTGATCCGCTCCATCGCGATCTTCTTGTCCAAAAACGGCGCGACCGACTCGATCGTCGGATAGTACGGGTTGTCGCCGGAGAACGCGTCCATCCTGAGCTGCAGGAGTTCGCTGACGTCCGGCTCCGAGACGATCGCCGCGTTGATCTTCATGCCGTCCGCGAGGGAGCGCAGGATCATCCCGCCCGCGTGGCTGTTTCCGCAGAGCCCCACGCGGTTCGCATCCACGTAAGGCAGCCGTTTGACGTATTCGACAATCGTCATCAGGTCGTCGATCTCGAGCGGCGGGCGGCTCATCAGCTGGTTCGCCTGCTGTTTCCCGACCTGCAGCTTGTCGACTTTCGGGTACGCGTACCACGCCTCGGCTCGGTACTGCAGCCAGGCGACGGCGTAGCCCTCCTTCAGGAATCGTTCGAGCGTGTACCCGTGATTGTCGACGTAGTCCCGCACCTGCCGCACGCCCGCGCCGCCATTGCCCGAGAAGAACAGCACCACCGGGAATGGGCCCTTGCCTTTCGGATGGCGGATGCCGATCGGCGTGTAGAGGCCGTCAACGGTTCCAAGGAGCGTGATGTCGACCGGGATGTCCGATCCCGGCACCGCCTCGGTGAATGTGAATGCCTCCCAGGGTTCGGCCACGTGCGCCGGCCCGAACGCCTTTGGCGGCTGGCCCGGCCCCGACTGCGTGCCCGGCGGGTTCTGCGCGAACGCCGACGCTCCGTAGAGCAGTGCGCAGCAGGTCAGAGTCACGATACGTTTCATGGATGAGTCCCTTTCTTGGTGGTCGTCTAATCGGACCGTTATACACCCAGACGCTGCACGCGGGTCAGATTTGTTGGTCGCCGCACGGAGCATGTAGCATGGCCGCATGTCGTTTCGACCAGTCTTCATCGCGGTCGTGATTGGCTTCGCGCTCGTCATCGCGGCCTTCCTCGTCAACCGCCAGCGCCCTCGCGTCGAAACCGCGCAGCCGACCGCGGCGCTCGTCCGTGCGTCCGGCAAATGCGCCGAGTGCCACAGCCAGCAGCAGTACAGCGTGGTGCACGAGTACGAGTTGAGCCTGCACGCACGGAAGGGCATCAACTGTCTCGACTGCCACCAGCCCGCTCAAGGGCAGCAGCGGGTCGAGCACAAGGGGTTTGTCATTGCGCCCAAGCTCACGGCGGGGAACTGCCGGAGCTGCCACGAGCAGATCTACCAGGAGTTCCTGCGCAGCCGCCATGCCGCGCCCGCTTGGGCCGCCGTGTACGGGCAACAATCGTTGACGCCCGAGCAAGTGGATTTTTCGGAACGGTTCCAGCCCGGCGCCACGAAACGTCCTCCGCATCCCTTCGTCGCGCTCGAAGGTGCATCGTCGGCCCAGAGCGGCTGCGCCGCGTGCCACAGCGTCGGCAAGCCGAACGACGATGGGACGATCGGGACGTGCACGGTGTGCCATACGCGGCACACGAGCTCCGTCGCGATCGCGCGCCTGCCGACCACGTGCGGGCAATGCCACATGGGCCCCGACCACTCGCAGTTGGAGATCTACGACGAGTCGAGGCACGGCGTGATGTTCACGGCCGAGCGCCAGCTCCTGAACCTCGACGCGCCGCCCAAGACGCTGACGACGCGCGACATGTTCGTGCCGACGTGTGCGACGTGCCACATGAGCGGGCTGAACGGGCAGAAGGTGACCCACGATCCCTCCGAGCGGCTGTCGTACTATCTCGCCGACGCGATTACCAAGGCGAGGCCCGATTACGAGAGAGCGCAGGCCAACATGCAGCAGATCTGCGGGCAATGCCACAGCAGCTCGCTCGTGAAGCGCGTGTACACGGACGCCGCCAAGGTCGTCGAGACGACGAACGCCCGCGTGCAGGCCGCCTCGGACATCGTCTCAAAGCTGCGGAAGGACGGCGTGCTCACGACCCCGCCGTTCACGCAGCCGATTGATTTCTTGTATTTCGATCTGTGGCACTACGACGGCCGCACGTCCAAGCACGGAGCGTTCATGGGCGGCGCCGACTTCGTGCAGTGGCACGGGAACTACCCGATCCTCGCCAAAACCGTCGAGCTCCAGGCGCAAGCCGCCGAACTACGGCGACGGCATGGACGACCGTAGCGTGCGGCGGGCGCCGCCCGTGGCGATCGACTGGCGAGGCGACCACCGGCTCTGGGTCGAGGCGTTCGTCGTCTTCAACTTCGCGGCGCTCGTCGGCGACATCTACCTCGCGCACTCCGGAAACAGCTTTCGCCGCGCGTCGGAGTACATCCCGGTCGTTTTTTCGGCCGCCGCCGCCGTGATCCTGACCCTTGGCGTGTTCCTCAAGGAACGCCGGGGTTTCGTCGAGGTGTGGCGCGATCTGGGCTACTTCGTCGGATGGCTCTCGGTCGCGGTGGGTCTCGCCGGCGTGGTGCTGCATCTGGACAGCAGTTTCTTTTACGAGCGAACGATTCGCAGCCTGACTTACGCCGCGCCGTTTGCGGCGCCGCTGGCGTTCACCGGCCTGGGATTGCTCCTGATCGTGAACCGTATGGTGGACCCGCGTACGATTGAATGGGCGCAATGGGTGCTGTTGCTGGCTCTTGGCGGGTTTGCCGGCAACTTCCTGTTCAGCCTGACCGATCACGCGGAGAATGGATTCTTTCGTGCGGTCGAATGGGTCCCGGTGGCGAGCAGCGCGTTCGCGGTGAGCTTCCTGCTCGCGGCGCTGCTGACCCGCGTGGAGCGTCGGTTCCTGGCGCTATGCACCCTCGTGCTTGGCGTGCAGGCGATTGTGGGCGTTGCCGGATTCGCGTTCCATCTACTGGCCGACGTGCGGCAGCCGGGCGCGACGCTGTTCGAGCGTCTGATTACCGGTGCGCCGCCGGGCGCGCCGTTGTTGTTCCCGAATCTCGTGGTGCTCGGCCTCATCGCGTTGTGGGCATTGCGCAACCACGCATAGTGAAGTTCTGCGACATACTGTTTGGGCATGGCGCGCCTGCACCCCTATCCGTTCGCCGCGCTCGTCCGCCGCGCGTTCCGGGAGCTCGATCGGCGCCAGGCGATCTTCGATCTGCCGGCCCGAGCCTTCTTCGTCGGCGATCCTCGAAAAGATCTGTCGGTGCGCGTGCACGGGCATGCGGCGGCGACGCCCTTCGGCCCCGCTGCCGGTCCGCAGTCGCAGCTCGCGCAGAACATCGTGCTCTCATGGCTGGGCGGCGGCCGGATCGTCGAGCTGAAGACGGTCCAGATCGACGACGAGCTCTCGATCCCGCGGCCCTGCATCGACGTGCAGACCGTCGGCTACAACGTCGAGTGGTCGCAGGAGCTGAAGATCGAGCAGTCGCTCGAGGAGTACGCGAAGGCGTCGATGCTCGTCGAGATGCTCGCGGCGAGCGGCAAGCTGGGACTCGCGCCGGCCGCGGCGGCGACGATCTACGACATGAGCGTCGGCTACGACCTCGCCGGGATCAAGAGCGAACGGGTGCAGGCGTTCATCCGCGGCATGCTGGACGCCCGCGCCGTCGTCGAGCGTCTGCGGAGCCAGATCCCAGACGAGTACCGCGAGTTCCGCGACCTCGACTTCTCGAGCCGCCTGTCCGACACGCTCACGCTGAGCACCTTCCACGGATGTCCGTCCGGCGAGATCGAGCAGATCGTCGAGTTCCTGCTGCGCGACGTCGGCCTGCACGTCACGATTAAGCTGAACCCGATGCTGCTGGGGAAGACCGAGACGCTTCGGCTGCTTCATGAGGCGCTGGGGTATCGCGGCATCCGCGTGCCCGACAGCGCGTTCGACCGCGACACCACGTGGGACCAGGCCGTTCAATTCGTCGACAGGCTGGGCCGGGTCGCCGCCGACGTCGGCCTCGGCGTCGGCGTCAAGTTCACCAACACGCTGATCGTCGAGAATCACCGGACGTTCTTCCCATCGGGTCAGACCGAGATGTATCTCTCCGGCCCGCCGCTGCACGTGCTGGCGATGCACCTGGTTCGCCGGTTCCGGCGCCAGTTCGGAGACCGGTACCCGATCTCGTTCTCGGGCGGGATCGATCGCGTGAACTTCGCCGACGCGGTGGCGCTGGGGCTCGTGCCGGTGACCGTCTGCACCGATCTGCTGAGGCCGGGCGGCTATGCGCGCGCGCGGGGCTATCTGCAGACGCTCGTCGAGCGGATGGACACCGTACGCGCCGGCAACGTCGGCGACTTCATCATCCGCGCGTACGATCTCGGCACGGCCGGGCTCGCCAAGCTCGGTCCGTTGGCCGGCCACCTCGGTCAGGCCTGCCGGGACGCGCTGGCAGGCGGGACCGATCTGCGGCAGGCGTCCGGGGACGAGTTCTACGCGCGCTGGTGTTCGGAGGTGAAGCTGCTGAACACCGAGATGTACGTCGAGCGCGCCACGGCGGATCCGCGGTACGCCGAGCCGAACAACAGGAAGACGCCGAGGAAGATCGGGCGCTCGCTGCAGCTGTTCGACTGCATCAGTTGCGACAAATGCGTGCCGGTGTGCCCCAACGACGCCAACTTCACATTCGTGCTGCCCCAGTCGGAGATTCCGATCGTCAAGTTCCGGCGAGAGGGAGGCGCATGGCAACGATGGGAGGAGGGAACGCTCAGGATCGAGGAGAAGCATCAGATCGGAACCTTCGCTGATTTCTGCAACGACTGCGGCAACTGCGACGTCTTCTGTCCAGAGGACGGCGGTCCCTACCTCGTCAAGCCGCGTCTGTTCGGCAGCCGCAACGCATGGGACAGCTCTCCGACGCTGGACGGTTTCTTTCTCGATCAACAGGAGGGACGGGAAACCGTCATGGGCCGATTCGCCGGCCATGAGTATCGGTTGCAGGTGAGTGACGGACAGGTCGCCTATTCGGGCACGGCATTCGCCGTGACGTTTGCCGAGTCGGACCCCGAGGGTACGTTCGCGGGGGACGCGACGGCGGTCGTCGATCTCACGTACTTCCAGATCATGAACGCGCTCAGGAAGGCGATTCTCGCTTCGTCGGAAGTCAACTACGTGACGTCGTTGTTCTGAGGCACAATGGGCAGAATCCGCGCGCGTATCCGCGCGCTTCAATATCACGAAAGGCTTCGGTTATGAGCGGCG
>JADGOC010000060.1 GCA_017883165.1 Acidobacteriota bacterium | reverse complement strand
TGTACACGAAGCGGCCGATTGCGGACGTGCGGTCGATCGCGATGGACACGAGCTCGCGGACCTCGGTGGCGCTCGTGCGCGTGCTGTGCGCCCGTCGGTTCGGGATTCAGCCGTCGATCGAGGCGCGCGGGCCGGACCTGAACGGGATGCTCGAGCGCTGCGATGCCGCGCTCCTCATCGGTGACAATGCCTTGTTGGTCGATCATGGGGCCCGTGGGGACGTCGAGAAGATCGATTTGGGCGAGGTGTGGACGGCGATGACCGGACTGCCGTTTGTCTACGCGTTCTGGGCGGGGCGGCCCGGCGCGTTGACGAGCGACGATGTGCGCGCGCTGCAGGAGGCGCGCGACGCCGGCGTCCAGCATCCGGACGAGATTGCGCGGGACTATTTCCGCGACGCGCCGGACGCGCTCCACAGGCAGGCGATCGGCGCGCGCTATCTGCGCGATAATATCAGCTACGATCTCGGCGAGACCGAGCGCGCGGGGCTCGAGCTCTTCTATCGGTACGCGGCCGAAATCGGCGTCGTGCCGGACGCGGGCGCGTTGCGGCTGTACTGAGGCCGGGTCGTCTCCGCCGGAGCACATGCGCATCGAACACATTGCGGCCAGAGTTGGCGTGGGGGATCGTCTCGGCGCAGACGAAGCGCTGGAAATCTATCGTCACGCGCCGACGCCGCTGCTGGCGCGGCTGGCCGACACCGTCCGCGCGCGCAAGCACCCGGAAGGCATCGTCACCTACATCATCGATCGCAACGTCAACTACACGAACGTCTGCGTCGCCAAGTGCGCCTTCTGCGCGTTCTATCGCGAGGTGGGATCGCCGGAAGGCTACGTGCTCGGCTTCGAGGAGATCTTCCGGAAGATCGACGAGACCATCGCCGTCGGCGGTGTCCAGCTGCTGCTGCAGGGCGGACACAATCCGGATCTGCCGCTGACGTGGTACGAGGATCTGTTTCGCGCGGTCAAAGCGCGGTATCCCGCGTTCAAGCTGCACGCGCTGTCGCCGCCGGAAGTGATTCACCTGTCGCGGCTGTCCCAGCTGCCGGTGCCGGCGGTGCTCGAACGCCTGATCGGGGCGGGGCTTGACAGCGTGCCGGGCGGCGGCGCCGAGATTCTCGTGGACCGCGTCCGCAAGCTATTGCACTGCGACGGCAAGGCGACCGCTGATGAATGGCTCGGCGTGATGCGCGACGCGCACCGGGCCGGCCTTCGTACGACCGCGACGATGATGTACGGCACCGTCGAAACCGACGAGGAGCGGCTCGAGCACCTGCTGCGGCTGCGCGCGCTGCAGGACGAGACCGGCGGGTTCACCGCGTTCATCACGTGGAGCTATCAGCCCGGCCACACCGAGCTCGCCGGCAGCGAAGCGACCGGCCTCGATTACCTCCGCACGTTGGCCGTCGCCCGGATCGTGCTCGACAACTTCGACAACCTGCAGGCGTCGTGGGTGACGCAGGGCGGCAAGGTGGGGCAGCTCAGTCTGGCGTACGGCGCCAACGACATGGGCAGCGTCATGATCGAAGAGAACGTCGTTCGCGCCGCCGGCGCCAGCTACTGCATGGACGAAATCGAGATCGTGCGCAACATCGAGGACGCGGGGTTCGTCGCGAAGCGCCGCGATATGCACTACGAGGTGCTCGGCGACCCGATCTTCCGGGAGCGCGACGTGCCGCGCATGCTGGAGCTGGCGACGGCGCGCGCGGAAGGCGACCACTCGGTTCCGGCCGAGCTCCGCCTCTATCCTGCCCGAAGCCGGTCGGGCAAGCACGCGCGCGAACATAATTGACCCGCTACCACGCTGCCTGGGTCGTTCCCATCAACGAGCCGCCGATTCGCGACGGGTGGGTCGCCGTCGATCGCGGCCGCGTCATCGCGCGCGGCCGGCGGACGCCGGCGTCCGACGTGACGCGCGAGGTCAATCTCGGGCGCGTCGCGATCATGCCCGGCCTCGTCAACGCGCACACCCATCTCGAGCTGTCGTATCTGCGCGATCAGGTGCCGCCGGCGTCGAGCTTCATGGCGTGGATTCGCGGCGTGATGGCCGCACGACGACGGCGGCCCGATCCGCATGCGCCGGAGATCATGGACGCGATCGAGCGGGCGATTGGCGAGGCGTCGGCGGCGGGCACCGCCATCGTCGGCGATATCAGCAACACGATGGTGACGATGGCGCCGCTCATGCGTAGTCCGCTCGCGGCGGTCGTCTTCTACGAGCTGATCAAGTTCAACGCCTCCGATCCGAGCCAGATGGTCGAGCGCGCGCGGCAGGAGATTGACGCCCTGCACCCGACCGATCGCGTACGCGCCAGCCTGGCCGCCCATGCGCCATACTCAGTGGCGCCGCTGCTGTTCCGCGCGATTCAGCGCGCGATCGAACGCGATCCGTTCGCGCCGTGCAGCGTCCACCTGGCGGAATCGGCCGAGGAGGTGCAGTTCATTCAGGAAGGCACCGGCCCGTGGCGCGAGCTGCTCGAGGAGATGGGCGCCTGGAACAGCGCGTGGATGGTGCCGGGCGTCAGCCCCGTGCAGTACCTCGACGAGACGGGATTCCTGACCTCGCACGTGCTGGCGGTGCACGGCGTGCAGATGACGGCGGCCGATCTGTCGCGCCTCGCCGCGCGCGGCGCGACGCTCGTCACCTGCCCGCGCAGCAACGGCCGCACCGGCGCCGGCGCGCCGCCGCTCGAGGCGTTCTACAACGCGGGCGTGCGCGTCGCCGTCGGCACCGACAGCCTCGCGAGCGCGCCGGACCTGAATGTCTTCGCGGAGTTGGCGGCGATGCATGCCCTGGCGCCGTCGGTGCCGGCCGCCTCGCTGCTCGCGAGCGCGACGCGCGAGGGCGCACGCGCGCTTGGCTTCGCCGAATACGGCACGATCGAGCCGGGCAAGCTCGCGCGGCTGTTGACCGTTGACGTCCCTCCCGGGATCGACGATGTGGAAGAATATCTCGTGAGCGGGATCGAACCAGACAGGATTCGATGGATGGAGTCGTGATTGAGCGCGTGAAGACCTACGCGTCGTTCGTGCGTATCGGCCATTCGGTGTTCGCGCTGCCGTTCGCGCTGGCCGGCGTGCTGCTCGCGGCGCGCCACGCGGCCACGACCTGGAGCGCCGTCGGGTGGATCCTCGTGGCGATGGTGGCCGCGCGCAGCGCCGCCATGGGATTCAATCGGCTGGTTGACGCGCGGACCGACGCGCTCAATCCGCGGACCGCGAATCGCGAGCTGCCACGCGGCGTCATGACGGCCCGCGAGGCGGCCGCGTTCGTCGCCGTCTCGTCGAGCGTGTTCGTGTGCGCGGCCTGGCGGCTCAATCCGCTCTGCTTCGCGCTGTCGCCGGTTGCGCTGGCCGTCGTGTTCTGGTATTCGCTCGCCAAACGCTACACGACGTGGACGCAGCTGTTTCTCGGCCTCGCCATGGCGGTGGCGCCGGTCGGCGGCTGGCTCGCCGCGGGCGGGCGCGGCGGATGGGAGCCGTGGCTGCTGGCCGCGGCGATCGGCGCGTGGGTCGGCGGCTTCGACGTGTTGTACGCCTGTCAGGATCTGGACTTTGATCGCGGTCACGGTCTGCGATCGATTCCCGTGCGGTTCGGCGTCCGCGCGTCGCTGTGGATTTCGCGGGCGATGCACGTCGTCGCGATCGTCTGCCTGCTCGCGCTGCCGTGGGTCACGCCGCTGCCGCGGTTCTACGAAGCGGGCGTCGTGGCTGTGGCGGCGATGTTGTGCTACGAGCAATCGCTCGTCCGCGTCGACGATCTGTCGCAGGTCAAGCGGGCGTTCGATCTGAACGGCTACGTCGGTATCCTGTATCTGCTTGTGCTCGCGGCGTCGATTTATGTCAAGTGAGCGACCACCCTTCATCGACTCCAGGCCCCCCAGGGCCTCGCCGCCGTCGATCGCCCTTGCGATCACCGGCGCGAGCGGCGCGATCTACGCGGTCCGCACCCTGGCGGCGCTTCTCGCCCGCGGCGTGCACGTGGAGGTCGTGATCTCCGACTACGGGAAGCGTCTCCTGCACGACGAGCTCGGTGAAGACGCGACCGTCGAGCGGTTGATTCCGTATCTGACCGCGAGGTACGGCGACGGGATCGGCGCGGGGACCATCACCGTGCACGGCAACCGCGATCTCGGCGCGACGATCGCGAGCGGCAGCCATGGATGTTCGGGCATGGCAATCGTGCCGTGCTCGATGAAGACGCTGGCCGGCGTCGCGCACGGGCTGTCGCGCAGTCTCATCGAGCGCGCGGCCGACGTGATGCTGAAGGAGCGCCGGCCGCTCGTGATCGTTCCGCGCGAAACGCCGATGAGCCTGCCGCAGTTGAAGAACATGGTGCTCTGCGCCGAAGCCGGCGCGGTGATCCTGCCCGCGATGCCGGCCTTCTACCAGCAGCCCAAGACGCTCGACGATCTGGCTGATTTCCTCGCCGGCAAGATTCTGAGCTCGCTTGGTTTCGATCACGACCTGTATCCACCGTGGACCGGGCGCGTTGGTCCGTAGGCCTGAGGTCCTTCGCCCTTGCCAGCCGCGCCAGTCTCCAAGACTCCCGACCGCATCGCCGGGATGTTCGATGCGATCGCCGGCCGCTACGACCTCCTCAATCACATCCTGAGCCTGGGGATCGACCGGCGATGGCGGACGCGCGCCATTCGATCGCTCGCGTTGACCGGCCGCGAGCGCGTGCTGGATCTGTGCACCGGCACCGCCGATCTCGCCGTGGCCGCGCGAGCCGCCACGCCGCCGGCTCAACGCGTCGTCGGCGTCGATTTCGCGGGCGCAATGCTGCGTGTCGGGCAGGAGAAGCTCCGGCGTCTGGGCCTCGAAGCGGCGATCGTGCTCGTGCGCGGCGACGCGGTGCGTCTGCCGGTCGCGGACCGGTCGGTCGACGCCGTGACCATCGGGTTCGGCATCAGAAACGTCGAGAACATGCAGGCGGTGTGCGACGAGATGCACCGCGTGCTCGCGCCCGGCGGCCGCATCGCGATCCTCGAGTTCGCCATCCCGACCGTGCCCGGCGTGCGCGGCGCCTACCTGTGGTACTTCCGGCACGTACTGCCGTGGATCGGGCGCCTCGTGTCCCGTCACAGGGGCGCGTATGAGTACCTCCCCGCGTCGGTCAGCGCGTTCGAGACGTCCGACGAGTTTGTGACAATTCTGCGACGAAGCGGGTTTGTGGAGATCTTCGCCGTCCCGCTGACCTTCGGCACCGTCTTTCTCTATACGGGGCGTCGGCACGCGTAGCCGCCGCACGGTATAATCGTTGTAACCTCCTGATGTATTTGGATTTCGAAGATTATCGGCCGAATATCGAGCCGGTCGGCAGGGCGCTGACGGGCCTCGAAGTAGTGCTGCTCTCCATCGTCTTTCATCTGTCGATGCTGGTGCTGTTGCTGGTGGCGCCGCGTGTCTTTCCGAATCTGTTTCGCGTCGACCCCGCGCGTGCGCAGGCGGCGCTCCTCGCCGCAGAGCGCCAGGCCCAGCCGCGATTTGTGTTCGTGGCGACGCGCAACGATCTGACGGCACCCAAGGCGCCGCCGCGCGCCGAGGCGTCCGACAAAGATCGCAACGCGCGCTCGCCGGAGAGCGCGAAGAATCCCACCAACCCGCTGCCGTTCTCGCGCGGCAACACGCCGGAGCGCGTCGAAGCGCAGGCGCGCCAGGCCGCGCGCGGGGAGGGGCCCGCGCCGAGCCCGGCGCCGGGACAGCCGGCGCAAAGTTCGTCCGACACGCAGAGCGACGCGCAGTCGGCGCTCCAGCTGCCGGCCAAGCCGGCGGCTCCGCAGAGCAACGTCACCGGCCACGCCGTCGGCGGTGGCGGCGCGCTGGGCGAAGCGCTGAGGAATCTGGGCCGCTACGTGCAGCACGATCAGTTCGACAATCCGGGTGGCGCCGGTCAGCCTGGCGCGGCGATCCAGTTCGATACCAAGGGCGTCGAGTTCGGCCCGTGGCTGCGTCGCTTCGTCGCGCAGATCAAACGCAACTGGTTCATACCGTATGCCGCGATGTCGATGAAGGGGCACGTCGTCATCACGTTCAACGTGCATAAGAACGGAGCGATTACGGACCTGACGGTCGTCGGCCCGTGTCCGGTCGATGCGTTCAACAATGCCGCCTTCGGCGCGCTGGTCTCGTCCAATCCCACGCAACCGCTGCCGCCTGAGTATCCGGATGAGAAGGCGTTCTTCACCGTCACCTTCTACTACAACGAAGGCCAGCCCTAATCCGCACGACGATGACGCGCCCGCAGCAGCTGGGTCTTCTCCTCCTGATGTTCGCGTTCATCGTGTACGTCGTCAGCCGGCTGCGGTGACCACTCCACTCGTCGTCGCGATTCTCGGACCCACTGCGACCGGCAAGAGCGCGCTGGCGCTCGCGCTCGCCGAGCAGCACGGCGGCGAGATCATCAACTGCGATTCAACGGCGGTCTATCGCGGATTCGACATCGGCACCGACAAGCTGTCCGTGGCGGAACGCCGCGGCATCGCGCACCACCTCATCGACATCGTCGAGCCGACCGAGGAGTACACCGCCGCGCATTACGCGCGTGACGCCGCCGCCGCCATCGGCGCGATCCACGCACGCGGCCGTCTGCCGATTTTGGCCGGCGGCACCGGGCTCTACTACCGCGCGCTGACGCGGGGCCTCTTCCCCGGACCCGGTCGTGACGCCGAGCTGCGGGGTCGGCTCGAGGCGGTCGCCGCGCGGCGCGGCGTCGAGCGCTTGCACCGCCTGCTTGAGCGCGTGGACGCGGATTCGGCGCGCCGCATCCAGCCGCGCGACCTCAAACGCATCGTTCGCGCGCTCGAGGTGTTCCTGCTGACGGGCCGGCCGCTGACCTCGCACTTCGCCGACACGACGTCGCCGATTCCCGGCGTCGATGTGTTGCCCATCGGCGTGCGCCTTGCGGCCGCCGAGATTTCCGAGCGCGTGACGAGGCGCGTGGACGCGCAGTTCGCGCGCGGGCTGCTCGACGAGATTCGGGCGCTGCTCGCGCGTGGAATTCCGGAGACGGTGCGTCCGTTCGGCGGGCTGGTGTACCGGCAGGCGCTCGAGCACCTGCACGGCGCGCGAGATGAACCGGCGACGCGCGCGCTCATCGCGCAGGAGAACCGCCGCTACGCGCGGCGGCAGTTGATCTGGTTCCGCAAAGAGCCTAATCTAGTCTGGCTCGATGGCCCAGGCGAGGCGGCGTCGACGATTGCCGCCGCGAACCGCGTGCTCCACCAACGGGCGTTGCATCCTAGGGAGATTCACCGCTGATGGCCCCCGCTTCTGAATCCAAAGCCGCGCACGTCCAGCCGAACATCCAGGACGTGTTCCTCAACTACGTCCGGCGCGAGAAGCTCACGGTGACGATCCGGATGATGGACGGCACCGAGCTCGAGGGGCGCATCAAGAACTTCGATCGCTTCGCGGTCGTGATGGATCACGGCGGCGCCGACCACATGATCTTCAAGCACGCGATTGCCGCCATCAGGACGCCGAAGCCGGTGTCCAACTACTTCTCGCATCCGTAGCGGCGTGGCCACGCCCTTCTCCAGAGCCATCGTCATCGTCATGGACAGCGTCGGCATCGGCGAGTTGCCCGATGCGGCCGAGTACGGCGATCAGGGGAGCAACACGATCGGCAATATCGCGCGCCGCGTTCCACTGCAGGTGCCGACGCTGCGCTCGCTGGGTCTCGCGCGCGTCGCCGCGATCGGCGGCGCGCCGGCGCCGGCCGAGCCCAAGGCGGCCGTCGGCCGGATGGCCGAAGCCTCGGCCGGCAAGGATTCGGTCACGGGCCATTGGGAGATGATGGGGATCGTGCTCGATCGTCCGTTCCCGGTGTTCCCGAACGGCTTCTCCGCGGAGGTGATCGCGGCGTTCGCACGGCAAACGGGGCGGGGCGTCCTCGGCAACAGGGCCGCCTCGGGCACGGAGATCATCGACGCGCTCGGTCCGGAACACATGCGGACCGGCTCGCTCATCGTCTATACGTCGGCCGACAGCGTGTTTCAGATCGCCGCGCACGAAGACATCGTGCCGGTCCCGGAGCTCTATCGCGCGTGTGAGATCGCCTACGCGCTGGTGGGCGAGGGGCTCGGCGTCGGCCGCGTCATTGCCCGCCCGTTCGTCGGCACGCCCGGGCATTTCACACGCACCACCAACCGCCGCGACTACGCGCTGCCGCCCGCCGGCGAAACGCTGCTCGATCGCGTGAAGGCGGCGGCATTGCCGGTCGTCGCGATCGGCAAGATCGAAGATCTGTTCGCGGGCCGCGGCATCACACGGGCCATTCACACCAAGAGCGACGACGACGGGATGGATTGGGTCGAGCGGGAGATGGAGACGGTCGAGTGCGGCTTGATCTTCACGAACCTCGTCGACTTCGACACGCAATACGGCCACCGCAACGACATCGAGGGCTACGCGAAGAACCTCGAACGCTTCGACGCGCGGCTGTCGGCGATCCTGCCGCGGCTGCGGGAGGACGATCTGCTCATCGTCACCGCCGACCATGGCAACGATCCGACGACGCCGAGCACGGATCACGCGCGGGAGTACGTGCCGCTCATCGTCGCGGGCCGCCATGTTCGCGTCGGCGCCGATCTCGGCACCCGGCGCACCTTCGCCGACCTCGGCCAGACGCTCGCCGACGTGCTCGGCGTCGGCCGCCTGGCGCACGGCACGAGCTTTCTGACGGAGATCACGGCGTGACCCGCAGAATTCGCCGATGACCAACATTCGCGAACAACTCGAAGCCCGCGAGCGGGACACCCTGGCGCCGCAGGCCGCCAAGAGCGCGGCGTCGCGCGGCCGTCTGCGCCCCGAGCCAGAGGACGAGATCCGTCCGGCGTTCCAGCGCGATCGCGATCGGATCATCCACTGCAAGGCGTTTCGCCGGTTGAAGCACAAGACGCAGGTGTTTTTCAGGCCGACCGGCGATCACTATCGGACGCGGCTCACGCACACGCTCGAGGTGTCGCAGATCGCCCGCACGATCGCCAAGGTGCTGCGGCTGCACGAAGAGCTGACTGAGGCGATCGCGCTCGGGCACGATCTCGGACACACACCGTTCGGCCACGCGGGCGAGCGCGTCATCGACTCGCTGATGCCCGGCGGCTTCAATCACTACGAGCAAAGCCTCCGGATCGTCGACGTGCTCGAGAACGACGGCCGAGGCCTCAACCTCACCTGGGAAGTGCGCGACGGGATTGCGAAGCACTCGAAGGGCAAGTCGGGCGCGCCTGTCGGGATGCCGCCGGCAATGCGCGCGAGCACGATCGAAGGGCAGATCATGCGCGTCGCCGATCTGATCGCGTACATCAACCACGACATCGACGACGCGACGCGGGCGGGGCTGCTGACCCCGGACGATCTGCCGCAGGGCCCGGTACGGGTTCTCGGCGCCTCGTCCTCCGCGCGCATCTCGACGCTCGTGCGCGACGTCGTCACCGAAACGCTCGCCGCGGATTTGTCGGAGATCCGCATGAGCGAGCCTGTGCTCGCCGCGCTGCTCGAGCTGCGGACGTACCTGTTCGACGCGGTGTACGAGAACAGCACCGCCACCGTCGAGTTCAAGAAAGCGGCGGACGTTCTGACCGGCGTGTGGGAAAAAGTCCGCGAACGCTCGGCTGAATTTCTCGACCGGCGCACGATCGAGCACGAAGGCGTGGACGCCGCGGCGCGCGATTTTGTCGCCGGCATGACCGACCGCTACGCCGTCCGCCTCTTCGAGCAGTTCTTCATTCCGAAGCCCTGGGCGATCGACTGAGGGGCCCTTCCGGCCCTCCTGCCATTCTGCCGTCCTGCCATTCAAGCATGGTATATTGGGGGGTTCATGCTCTTGAATCTCCGTCATATTCGGACGGCGCATGAGCGCTTCGACAAGGTCTACGAGCCTGAGGCGTTCCCGACCGATCCGGACAGCTTCCAGGTCGTGGCACCGGTGGCGCTGGGGTTCGACGTCTACCGAGACAAGGACCAGTTCCGGCTCGCCGGCCGCGTGCAGGCGACGCTCGAAACCTCGTGCAGCCGGTGTCTCGAGGCGTATCGCTGGCCGGTCGACGCGACGTTCGACCTGCGCTACCAGCCGCATGCGGCCAATAGCGGCGAGGGCGAACGCCAGATCGAAGAGGACGATCTGACGACCGCGTTTTACGAGAACGACCAGATCGATCTCGGCCAGTTGCTGCGCGAGCAGTTCTATCTGGCGCTGCCGATGAAGCCGCTCTGCCGGGACGACTGCCGGGGATTGTGCCCGGCCTGCGGCGCGAACCTGAATCACGGCCAGTGCGCGTGCAAGACCGAATGGGAAGATCCGCGGCTGGCGGTGCTCAAGAAACTGAAGACCGAACACTAGGAATCAGGAACGAAACGATGCCCAATCCAAAGCGACGACATTCGAAGACGCGGACGGCGAAGCGCCGGACGCACGATGCGCTGAAGCCGGTCGGTCTGGCCGAGTGCCCGCACTGCCACGAGCCCAAGCAGCCTCATCGTGTCTGTACCAACTGCGGGTACTAC
Organism: Acidobacteriota bacterium; assembly: GCA_017883165.1. Classification (GTDB taxonomy): domain Bacteria; phylum Acidobacteriota; class Vicinamibacteria; order Vicinamibacterales; family CAVVIG01; genus JADGOC01. Next base: position 10,267 of record JADGOC010000060.1, on the reverse strand, counting down.
GGCGGGCGCCAGGTGCGCGCGGTCGACGAAAAATAACGCCTGTTCCATGATCCAGATTGCAGTTGACGCGATGGGCGGCGACTTCGCGCCGCGCCGTGTCGTCGACGGTGCGTTGGCCGCCGTGCGCCACTTCGATCTCGGCGTGACGCTGGTCGGCCCGTCGGCGACGATTGAGGCCGAGCTCGCGCGGCACCCGGACGTCGATCGGGCGCGCGTGCGGATCGTCGAGGCGCCTGACGTGGTGTCGATGGAGGAGTCTCCGTCCGCCGCGCTCCGGCGCAAGCCGGCGGCGTCGATCAAGGTGGCGGCCGAGATGGTCGCGCGCGGCGAGGCCGCCGCGCTCTTCAGCGCCGGTCACACAGGCGCGACGGTGATGGCCGCCCACGCCGCCTTCGGCATGCTCCCCGGCGTCGATCGCCCGGCGCTCGCCGCCACGGTGCCGACGCGGCGCCGCCCGGCGGTGCTGCTCGACGTCGGCGCGAGCGTCGAATGTCGGCCGTCGCACCTGCTGCAGTTCGCGGTCATGGGCAGCATGTATGCGCGCGTGGCGTTCGGCATCGATTCGCCGCGCGTGGCGCTCTTGTCCACGGGCCACGAGGAAACCAAGGGCAACGAGCTCACGCGCGAGGCTCACCGGTTGCTCAAAGGATCGGCGCTCGCCTTCATCGGCAACATCGAGGCGCGCGACGTGTACAGCGGCGCGGCCGACGTCATCGTCTGTGATGGATTCACGGGCAACGTGGCGCTGAAGATCAGCGAAGGTCTGGTGGACGTCGTCGAGGAGCTGCTGAGCGAGGAGCTCTCGCGCACCATCACGATGCGCGTGGGGTCGCTCTTGACGCGTCGGGCGCTCAGGCGTTTTCGCCGGCGCGTGGATTATTCCGAGTACGGCGGCGCGCCGCTGCTGGGCGTGGCCGGCGTGGCGATTGTCGGCCACGGCCGATCGAGCGCGAAGGCCGTTCGCAACGCGGTCGCGATGGCGTATCGATTCGCCGCCAGCCGCTTCATTGAGCGAGTGGAGCACGAGATTGCCGCCTCCACGTCTCCAACTGGCGTCAAAGCGTGATCGCCTTCATCTTTCCAGGACAAGGCTCTCAGAAGGTCGGCATGGGCAGGGCGCTCGCCGAGGCGTTCCCCGTGTGCCGCGGCGCGTTTGACGAAGCCGACGCCGCCCTCGGGGAGCCACTCAGCCGGCTGTGCTTCGAAGGGCCCGCCGACGAGCTGACGCTGACCGAGAACACGCAGCCGGCGATTCTCGCCGTCAGCATCGCGGCCTGTCGGCTGCTCGAGTCGCGCGGGATCGCGCCGGCGTGGGTCGCTGGCCACAGCCTCGGCGAGTACTCGGCGAACGTCGCCGCCGGGACGTTTTCATTTTCCGACGCGCTGCGGATCGTGCGCCGCCGCGGGCGCTACATGCAGGAGGCGGTGCCGGTCGGCACGGGGGCCATGGCCGCGATTCTCGGGCTCGACGCGGAACAGGTGGCGCAGGCCTGCGCCGAGGCGGCCGAGGGCGATGTGGTCAGCGCGGCGAACATGAACGGCGCGGGGCAGGTCGTGATCGCCGGCTCGTGCGACGCGGTGGCGCGCGCGGGCGAGCGCGCGAAGGCGCTTGGCGCGCGGCGTGTTCTGAGGCTGCCGGTCAGCGCCCCGTTTCACTGCGCGCTCATGAAGCCGGCCGAAGAACGGCTGGCGCCGGAGCTGCGCGCGCTCGATGCCCGGAATCCGCGCGTGCCGATTGTGGCCAACGTGGACGCCGAACCCAAGCGCGACGTGTCGGCCGCCATCGAGGCGCTCATTCGGCAGGTCTCCTCGCCGGTCCGCTGGGAGGCAGTCGTGCGGCGCCTTGCGTCTGAGGGCGTCACAACGTATGTTGAGGTGGGTCCGGGAACGGTGTTGAGCGGCCTGGTGCGCAAGATTCACCCTGCGGCCACGGTCTTGAGCTTCGGCAGCCCCGACGATCTCGAGGCGGTCGAGTCCTTGCACAATGTTTGAGCTCACGGGACGCGTCGCGCTGGTGACCGGCGCGTCGCGAGGCATCGGGCGCGCCATTGCGGGCAGGCTCGCCGAACAAGGGGCCATCGTCGTCGCCGCGGCGCGCGGCGATCACGCGCACGGCACCGCGGCCGACTTGACGTCGAAAGGGTGGCGCGCCGAGGCCGTCAGCCTCGACGTCACCGACCAGGCCGCGGTGGAGCGGCTGCCGGGCGCGATCATCGAACGCCACGGGCGGCTCGACATCGTGGTGAGCAATGCCGGCATCACGCGCGATCAGCTGCTGATGCGGATGAAGCGCGACGATTGGGACGCGGTGCTCGCGACCAATCTCACGGCGACCTTCAGCCTGGCGCAGGCGGCGATGCGGCCGATGCTCAGACAGCGCGGCGGCCGGATCATCGCGGTCAGCTCGGTGGTCGGGCAGATGGGCAACGCCGGGCAGACCAACTACGCGGCGTCGAAAGCCGGCCTGATCGGCTTTGCCAAGGCGCTCGCGCGCGAGGTCGCCTCGCGGGGCATCACCGTCAACGTGGTGGCGCCCGGCATGATTGAGACCGATATGACGCGGGCGATCACGGAGAAAGCGCAGGTCGACTGGGCCGCGCAGATTCCGCTCGGCCGGCTCGGCGTCCCCGACGACGTGGCGTCGGCGGTGTGCTTTCTTGCGTCGGACGAAGCGTCGTATATTACTGGGCACGTTCTGGCCGTCAACGGCGGGATGTACATGTAGGAGGGTGGAATGGCGGTAGCCGACAAAGTGAAGAGCATCATTGTGGAACAACTCGGGGTCGACGAAGAAGAGGTGACGCCGGACGCGTCGTTTGTCGACGATCTGGGCGCCGACTCGCTCGACACCGTCGAACTGGTGATGGCGTTCGAGGAAGAGTTCGGGATCGAAATCCCCGACGAGGACGCCGAGAAGATCACCCGCGTCAAAGAAGCGGTCGAGTACATCGAATCGCACGCCAAAGCGAAGAAGTAGGGCCGAGTGTGCCCGGTCCCGTCTCGCTGAGTCGGCAGCGCCTGCGGTCCGCACGAAGAACGCGAGTCTTCGAGCGCCGCAGCGCGAACGCGAGCGAGGGGGAGTGGGGTCCCGCGAGCATAAGAAAATGACCAATAGACGACGAGTCGTCGTCACAGGCATTGGCCTGGTGTCGTCGCTCGGCATCGGCACCGAAGCCAACTGGGCGGCGCTCTGCGCCGGCCAGAGCGGCGTCAGCGCGATCACCAAGTTCGACGCGGCGCAGTTCGCGACCCGCATCGCGGGCGAGGTCAAGGGCTTCGACCCGCTGCAGTTCGTGGAGAAGAAAGATGTCAAGAAGATGGACATCTTCATCCAGTACGCGATCGCGGCGGCGCAGTTCGCGGTGGACGACGCGCAGCTGACGATCACGCCGGAGCTGGGGCCGCGCGCCGGCGTCTTCATTGCCTCGGGCATCGGCGGGTTCACCACCATCGAGCGCGAGCACAAGGCGCTCCTCGAAGGCGGCCCGCGCAAGATCTCGCCGTTTTTCATCCCCTCCGCCATCATCAATCTCGCCGCCGGCCAGGTGTCGATCCGCTTCGGCGCCAAGGGGCCCAATTCGGCGACCTGTACGGCCTGTTCGGCTTCGGCGCACGCCATCGGCGATGCGTTCGAGATCATCAAACGCGGCGCCGCCGACGTCATGATCGCGGGCGGATCGGAGGCGGCCATCACGCCGATGGGCATCGGCGGGTTCGGCGCGATGCGCGCGCTCTCGACCCGCAACGACGCGCCGGAACGGGCGAGTCGCCCCTTCGACAAAGACCGCGACGGCTTCATTGTCGGCGAAGGATCGGGTGTGCTGATTCTCGAAGAGTATGAGATGGCGCGGAGCCGCGGAGCGCGGATCTACGCCGAGCTGGTCGGCTACGGGATGTCGGCCGACGCGTACCACATCACCGCTCCGTCGGAAGACGGCGACGGTCCGTTCCGTGTGATGGGCGCGGCGCTCGAGAGCGCGGGCATCCAGCCCGCCCAGATTTCCTACATCAACGCCCACGGCACCTCGACCCCGCACGGCGACAAGGTCGAGACGCTTGCCATCAAGCGCTGCTTCGGCGACCACGCGAAGAAGATCGCGATCTCGTCGACCAAGTCGATGACGGGGCACCTGCTCGGCGCCGCCGGCGGCCTCGAGGCGGGCATCACCGTGCTCGCCGTGCACGATCAAGTGGTGCCGCCCACGATCAACCTCGACCACCCGGACGAGGAATGCGATCTGGACTACGTGCCGAACACCAAGCGGCCGCTCGCGATCGAGTACGCGCTGTCGAACTCGTTTGGGTTCGGCGGCACCAATGCGGCGTTGCTGTTCAAGAGGTTTGACGTATGAGTCTGACTCTGCGGTTTCTGCGTCCAGTGTCGTAACCCCGATGAAAATCGCCGTCTGCATCAAACAAGTTCCCACGCGCGAGTGGCAGCCGCGCCTGAACGACGCCAAGACCTGGATTCGCGAGCAGGACGCCAGCTACGAGATGAACGAGCCGGACGCCTACGCGCTCGAAGAGGCGCTGCGTCTCAAGGAGAAGCACGGCGGCGAGGTGGTCGTCTGCTCGGCCGGCCCGGCCCGCGTCGCGCAGGTGATCCGCGAAGCGCTCGCGCGCGGCGCCGACCGTGCCATCCATGTCGAGGATGACGCGCTGACGAGCGCCGACGCGTTCGTGATCGCGAACGCGCTGGCCGCCGCGATGAAGGACGAACAGTTCGATCTCGTGCTCACTGGATTGCAGTCCGACGATCAGGGTTTCGCGCAAACCGGCGTGATCCTCGCCGAGCGCCTCGGCTTGCCGCACGCGACGATCATCATGGAGGTTCAGGCCGACGGCGGCACGCTGCGCGTCAAGCGCGAGCTCGAAGGCGGCTGGTTCCAGTGGGTCGCCATGCCGCTGCCGGCGGTGCTGACGATTCAGAGCGGCATCAACCAGCTGCGCTACGCGACGCTGAAGGGCATCATGGCGGCGAAGAAGAAGGAAATCCGCAAGGTGCCTGCCCTTCCCGGGGGAGCGTCGGCCGCCCGTCAGAAGATCGTCAGCCTCTACGTGCCGGAGAAGGGCAAGAAGACGCTGATGATCGCCGGCTCGGCCTCCGACGCGGCGAAAGAGCTCGTGCGGCGCCTTCGCGAAGACGCCCGGGTGATCTAGAGAAGAACATGATTCTTGTCATTGCAGAACAGCGAGCCGGCATACTCAATCGCGCGACCTGGGAGACAATCGCCGGGGCGCAGCAGATCGCCGCGGGCGAGCCGATCACGGTCGTGGTCCTCGGATCGGGCGCCGGCGCCGTGGCGAACGAACTCGCGACGGCCGAGGTGCGCGAGGTCGTGAACGTCGAGCACGCCGCGCTGGAGCCGTACACGCCGGACGGCTACACCGCGGCGCTGCAGCAGGCCATCGACCAGCTCGCGCCGTCGCTGGTGCTCCTGCCGCACACCTACCAGACGCGTGACTTCGCGCCGAAGCTCGCCGCGCGCCTCGACCGCGCGCTCATCACGGACGCGACCGGCGTCAAGACGACGGGCGAACGCGCGTTTGTGCGCCAGATGTTTCAAGGCAAGCTGACGGCCGACGTCGTCCCGCAGGGGCCGGGCCCGCATTTCGTGACGTTTCAGATCGGCGCCTTCCGCGCGGACCAGGCCGCGCGCGGCGCGGCGCCGGCGCCGGTGCGCTCGATCGCCGTGACGATCGACGCGTCGGCAATCCGCCAGAAGCCGGAAGCGCCGTTTCAGGAGGCGAAGCAGGCGGTCGATCTCTCGCAGGCCGAGCGGATCGTCGCCGTCGGCCGCGGGATCAAGGCGGCTGAGCATCTGCCGGTGGCGCAGAAGCTCGCCGACGCGCTCGGCGCCGAGCTGGCCGCTTCGCGCCCGATCTGCGACTCGGGATGGCTGCCGATGGAGCGTCAGATCGGCAGCTCGGGCCAGACGGTCGCGCCGAAGCTGTACATCGCGCTCGGCATCTCCGGCGCCATCCAGCACGTCGTCGGCATGAAAGGATCGCGGACGATCGTCGCGATCAACAAGGATGCGGACGCGCCGATCTTCGAGGTGGCCGACTACGGCATCGCCGGCGACCTCTTCGAGATCGTTCCGGCGATCGTGGCGGAACTACAGAAATGAATCTGGTCATTGGATAATTTGGTAATCGGGTCATGGGATTGGCCGATTGAATTCACCAGCCCAATTCCCAATCCAATTGCTCGATTATCCGATGACTCGATTACCCAATGTCCGAACGTGAGACTCTCGACGTTGATGTCCTGATCGTCGGCGGTGGCCCCTCCGGGCTGTCGGCGGCGCTGCGGCTCTCGCAATTGCAGAAGGCGGCCGGCGGCGAGCCGTTGTCGGTCGCGGTCCTCGAGAAGGCGCGCGACGTCGGCGCCCACATGCTGTCGGGCGCCGTGCTCGATCCGTCGACGCTGCGCGATCTCATCCCGGATTTCGAGGCCAAGGGCGCGCCGCTGGCGACGCCGGTGCACGATGACCGCATCTATTTTCTGACGCGCGGCGGCAAGATCAAGTTTCCGTTTGCCCCGCCGCCGCTCTCCAATCACGGCAATTACGTCATCTCGCTCAACAAGTTCGTCAAGTGGCTGGCGGAGCTCGTCGAAGCCGAAGGCGTGGATCTGTTCACGGGGTTTCCCGGCGCCGACCTGCTGATGGACGGCGACCGCGTGATCGGTGTCCGCACGGGCGATCGCGGCGTCGGCAAGCACGGCGAGCACAAGCCGACCTACGAGCCGGGCGTCGACATTCGCGCGAAGGTCACCATCCTCGCCGACGGCGTCCGCGGCAACCTCACCAAGGAGCTCATGCGGCGGCTGCCGCTCGCTGACGGGCGCCATCCGCAGCTCTTTGCGATCGGCCTCAAAGAACTGTGGGACGTGCCGGCCGATCGGCTGGCGCCGGGCACGGTCATTCACACGATGGGATATCCGCTGAGGTTCGAGGAATTCGGCGGCGGCTTCATCTACGCGATGCCGGAGGGGAAGCTGTCGGTCGGATTCGTCGTCGGGCTCGACTACAAAGATCCGATGTTCGATCCCCACGTGGCGTTCAACCACTTCAAGCTGCATCCGCTGGTGAAGGGACTGCTCGAGGGCGGGCAGATGGTGCGCTACGGCGCCAAGGCGCTGCCCGAGGGCGGCTGGTACGCCATTCCGCGCTGCTACGGGGACGGCGCACTGATTGTCGGCGACGCCGCGGGCTTCATGAATTCGATGCGGTTGAAGGGAATCCACCTCGCGATGCGATCGGGGATGCAGGCCGCGGAGACGGCCTTCGACGCCGTGCGCGCGGGCGACACGTCCGCCGCGCGGTTGCAGCAGTTCGAAACCAAGATCAACGACGGCCCGATTCGCCGCGAGCTGTATCCCGTGCGCAACGTGCATCAGGCGTTCGGGCACGGGCTGGTGGCGGGCGTGGCGTTCTCCGGATTGTCGCTCGTCACCGGCGGATGGTGGCCGCGCCCGATGCACAGCGAGCCCGGTTCCGATCGGATGGAGAAGCTGGCCGATTACTACGGCGGCGGAGCGGTGCCCGACGGCGCGACTGGCGCGATCAAGCCGGATCGCCGGCTCACGTTCGACAAGCTCACCAACGTCCACTACTCGGGCACGCGCCACGACGAGGATCAGCCGGTCCACCTGCTGGTGCAGACCGACGTCTGCCACACCATCTGCACCGAGGAGTACGGCAATCCGTGTCAGCGCTTCTGTCCCGCGAACGTGTACGAGATGGTGGTCGCCGAGGGCGCCGGCCGGCAGCTGCAGATCAACGCGTCCAACTGCGTCCACTGCAAGACGTGCGACATCATGGATCCGTATCAAGTGATCACCTGGGTCACGCCCGAAGGCGGCGGCGGACCGCAGTACGACGGAATGTAGTCGTCAGTCGTTGGTCGTCAGTCACCAGTCGAATCGTGATTGCCGGCTCTGACTTGCGACTGATGACTTGCGACTGATGACTGATTGGCGCACCTCCCGCAGCAAGCGCATCCAGGCGAAGCTCATTGCGGCGCTCGGGTATCGCTTCGTGGCGCTGCTCGGTTTAACGCTCACGTGGCGCACCGAAGGGCTCGAGCACCTGGACGCCATCATGGCCGGCGGCCGCCAGCCGATCATGGCGTTCTGGCACGGCCGCATCCTGCCCGCGACCTACTTCTTCCGCCGCCGCGGGATTGTCGTCATCACCAGCGAGAACTTCGACGGCGAGTGGATCGCCGGGATCATCGAGCGCTTCGGGTACGGCACCGCGCGCGGCTCGACCTCGCGCGGCGGGCGCCGTGCGCTCCTGCAGCTCACGCGCGACATGGCGGCCGGCAAGCCCGCGGGCTTCACCGTCGATGGCCCGCGCGGGCCCGCATCGGTCGCGCAGCCGGGCGCGGTGTGGCTCGCGAAAGCGACGGGCAACCCCGTGCTGCCGTTTCACCTCGAAGCGAGCGCGCACTGGACGATGAACAGCTGGGATCGGACGCAGATCCCCAAGCCGTTCGCCACGGTCGCCCTTGCCGTCGGCGCCCCAATTGAAGTCCCGGCCGACGCGGACGAGGCGGCGCAGGAGCAGAAGCGGAAAGATCTCGAAGCGTCGCTGAACCTGCTGCAGCGCCGCGCATCCGCGATGTTGGTATGATGCGCTCGTCCAATGGCGATGTCCGATTCGTCGGTTCCCCTGTCATCTCCGCCAGGCGACCCCGGCGATCAGCCGACCTTCTTCTCTGATGGTCCGCTACTTCCCGCTGCGCTGACGGCTCGATACGAGGTCATCGAGCGTCTGGGCGCCGGCGGCATGGGCGTCGTGTACAAGGCGTTGGTGATCGTGGCCGTCGGCGACCGCCAGAGAATCCAGCCGATGCTCGCCAGGTTCGGACCGGTGGCGGCGTTCGACACAAACGGCCGGGCCGTCCCATAAAACCACCGTGCCGCTCATTCTGATTGCGTCCGACCGTTTCGCCGAGCATCAGACGCCGCCCGGCCATCCCGAGAGTCCGCAGCGCGCGGTCGTGATGGACGAGGTCGCGGCGCGCTGGCGCGCGCGCGGCGGGGAAGTCGTCGCGCCGCGCGCCGCCACGCGCGAGCAGCTCGCGCGCGTGCACGACGTGGAGTACCTCCGCCGCATTTCCGAGACCACCGGACGCGCGGTGGCCCTGGATCCTGACACATACACGTCGCCCGAGTCGCACGAGATCGCGCTGCTGGCCGCGGGCGCCGGCATCGACGCCGTCGAGCGCGCGATGGGCGCCGCGAGCCGCGCCGTGCTTGCGCTCGTGAGGCCGCCGGGGCATCATGCCGAGCGCAATCGCGCGATGGGCTTCTGCCTCTATAACAACGTGGCGGTCGCCGCCGCTCACGCGCTCACCCTCGGCGCAAACCGCGTCGCCATCGTCGACTACGACGTGCACCACGGCAACGGCACGCAGCACATCTTCGAGCGCGATCCGAACGTGATGTATGTGTCGATGCACCAGTTTCCGTACTATCCAGGGACGGGCGCTGCCGACGAGATCGGCGTGGGCGACGGCGCGGGATTCACGGTGAATCTCCCGCTCGAGGCCGGCGCGACCGACGAGGACTATCGAGTCGTGTTCGGGGAGGTCGTGCTGCCGGTCGTTGGTCAATTCAAGCCGGATCTCGTGCTCGTCTCGGCAGGCTTTGACGCGCACGAACGCGACCCGCTTGGCGGCATGCGGCTCACGACAGCGGCGTTCGCCGCGATGACAGCCGAACTGCGGGTGCTCGCCGAAGCATATTGCGGCGGCGGCATCGCGATCGTCACCGAGGGCGGGTACGATCTCCAGGCGCTTGGCGAGTCGCTCGACGCGGTGGTGCAGGTCCTGGCGGCCAAAGCCGTACCCGCCGCGTGGCCGGCTTCCGGTCCGGACCGCGCGACGCGCGGCCGCGCCACGGCGAACGCGACGAAAGAGGCCCTCGCGCCGTTCTGGCGGCTGTAGCGAGTCCGCGCCGTCAGGTCCCTGCGCTCCTTCGAGTTCGCTGACGTGAGGGTAGAATATACACACACGTCAGATGGCCGACTACAAACCGCAGCAGTTAGATAAGAAGTGGCAGGCGAAGTGGGCTTCGGCGCGCGCCTTCGAGGTCGCCGAGGACCCCGCGCGTCCGAAGTATTACTGCCTGGAGATGTTCGCGTATCCCTCTGGGCACGCGCACGTGGGGCACGTGCGCAATTACATCATCGGCGACGTGATGGCGCGGATGAAGCGTCTGCGCGGCTTCAACGTGCTCCATCCATTCGGCTGG
>JADGOC010000189.1 GCA_017883165.1 Acidobacteriota bacterium | reverse complement strand
CGTTTCCTTGTAGGCGACCTGCGGCTTGCCGACCGTCGCCTCGACGTTGAACTCGCGCTTCAAGCGGTCGACGATGATCTCGAGGTGCAGCTCGCCCATACCGTGGATGATGACCTGCCCGGTCTGCCGATCGGTCTCCACGCGGAAGGTCGGATCCTCGGCCATCAGCTTCTGCAGGCCCACGCCGAGCTTTTCCTGGTCGACTTTAGTTTTCGGCTCGATGGCGAGCGAGATGACCGGCTTCGGGAAGCTTATCGACTCGAGCACAATCGGGTGCTTCTCGTCGCAGAGCGTGTCGCCCGTCGAGACGCTCTTCATGCCGACGGCCGCGGCGATGTCGCCGGCGTAGACCTCTTTGATTTCCTCACGCTTGTTCGCGTGCATCTTGAGGAGCCGGCCGATGCGCTCGGTGCGCTGCTTGGTCGCGTTGAACACGCTCCCACCGGACGCGAGGACGCCCGAGTAGACGCGGAAGAAGGTGAGCTGGCCGACGAACGGGTCGGTCATGATCTTGAACGCCAGCGCCGAGAACGGCACCTCGTCGGACGCGGGACGCTCGATGAAGGTTTCTTCCTTCTTGTCCGGATCGAGGCCGATGATCGCCGGGACGTCGAGGGGCGACGGCAGGAAGTCCACGACCGCGTCGAGCAGCGGCTGCACGCCTTTGTTCTTGAACGCCGAGCCGCAGATGACCGGCACGAACGCCGCCTCGGCCTTGCCGCGGACCGAGCTGTTGACGCGCTTGCGCAGCGCCGCCTTGATTTCGTCTTCGGTGATCTCTTCGCCGTGGAGGTATTTCTCGAGGATCTTGTCGTCGGCCTCGCTGACCTTCTCGATCAGCTGCTCGCGGTAGTGCTTCGCGTCGTCCATCATGTCGGCCGGGATGTCGCCGACGATGTAGTCGGCGCCCATCGTTTCGTCTTTGTAGGTAATCGACTTCATCCGGATGAGGTCGACGACGCCGACAAACTTGTCTTCCGAGCCGATGGGCAGCTGAATCGCGACGGGATTGGCTTCGAGCTTGGTGATGATCTGATCGAAGGTGCGCTTGAAGTCCGCCCCGATGCGGTCCATCTTGTTCACGAAGCAGATGCGCGGGACGCGGTACTTGTCGGCTTGCCGCCAGACCGTTTCCGACTGCGGCTCGACGCCGGCGACCGAGTCGAACACGGCGACGGCGCCGTCGAGCACCCGCAGCGAGCGCTCGACCTCAGCGGTGAAGTCGACGTGGCCCGGCGTGTCGATGATGTTGATACGGTGATCGCGCCAGAAACAGGTCGTCGCGGCGGAGGTGATCGTGATGCCGCGCTCCTGCTCCTGCTCCATCCAGTCCATGACGGCGGTGCCTTCGTGGACTTCACCAATCTTGTACGTGATCCCGGTGTAGAACAGGATCCGTTCCGTAGTCGTGGTCTTCCCGGCATCGATGTGGGCCATGATGCCGATATTCCGCGTGTTCGCTAACGATGACTGCCTGGCCATTGCTCTGATCTACCAGCGATAGTGAGCGAATGCTTTATTGGCTTCGGCCATCCGGTGCACGTCTTCGCGCTTCTTCACGGCGCCGCCGCGCAGGTTCGCCGCGTCGAGCAGCTCGTTGGCCAGTTTCTCCTGCATCGTCTTGCCGTCGCCGCGCGCGGTGGCGTAGCCGACGATCCAGCGGATGCTGAGCGAGAGGCGGCGGTTCGGATTCACTTCGACCGGCACCTGGTAGTTCGAGCCGCCGACGCGCCGCGACTTCACCTCGAGGCTCGGCTTGACGTTGTCGATGGCCTTCTTGAAGATCTTCAGCGGATCGTCGGCCGTCTTCTCTTTGATGATGTCGAAGCTCTTATAGAGGATGCGCTCGGCCGTGCTCCGCTTGCCGTCGCTCATCACGCAGCTGATGAACTTGCTGACGAGCGTGCTCTGGTAGATCGGATCCGCCGGAACCTCACGCTTCGCAATAACTCGTCGTCTCGGCATGTTGAATTCCTAAGCTTTCTTCGGACGCTTCGCGCCGTACTTCGACCGCCCCTGCATCCGCCCCGCGACGCCCACCGCGTCGAGCGTGCCGCGGACGACGTGGTAGCGGACGCCGGGCAGATCCTTCACGCGGCCGCCGCGAATGAGCACGAGCGAGTGCTCCTGCAGGTTGTGGCCGACGCCGGGAATGTAGGTCGTCACCTCGATGCCGTTGGTCAGGCGCACGCGCGCGACCTTGCGGAGCGCCGAATTCGGCTTCTTGGGCGTCTGGGTGAAGACGCGCACACAGACGCCGCGCTTCTGCGGGCTGTTCTGCAGCGCCGGACTCTTCGTCTTGCTGACGATCTTTTTGCGCCCGTGACGGACGAGTTGACTGATAGTCGGCATAAATACTCGAAACGCCTCAAAATGACAGCACGCCCGGACCGCAGATGTTCAGCGGTTCGACCGATCGCTTCAGGCCTAGAAGCCCGGGGGCTTGGCGCCTGAAAACTGACTACCCTAAAACTCGTTGATGAGTCGCGCGACGGATGTGCCGGACACTATCCTAGCGTTCGAAGCTAGATAGGGTGTCCTAGCTCCGTTAGAACCTAACGAATATAGCACGGCGTCAGACGGCCGCGCAACCCAGCGGAGCGACCAGTGGCAAGGGGCCTGGCGCGCTGGGGCCCTATGCCCCCAGGGCCTGGGGCAGCTTCATCGTCACATTGTTGCGTTTCAGCAAAGCCTCGAAATTGGGCTTATCCACCGATTTCGAATAGGCCTCTTCGGGCGCCACGAGCTTTTTCGAGACCAGGTCCATCAGCGCGTCGTTCAGCGACACCATGCCGACGGCCTTCCCGACCTGCATCATCGAGGGAATCTGGAACGTCTTGGCCTCACGGATGAGGTTCGCGATGGCCGGCGTCACAATCAGCAGTTCGAGCGCCGCCACGCGGCCGCCGCCGATCTTGCGACACAGCGTCTGCGCGATGACGCCCCGCAGCGACTCCGACAGCATCACGCGGATCTGCGACTGCCGGTCGGCCGGAAACTGATCGATGATGCGGTCGACGGTCGACGCGGCCGTCGACGTGTGCAGCGTGCCGAACACCAGGTGGCCGGTTTCGGCCGTTTCAATCGCGATGGCGACCGTCTCGAGGTCGCGCATCTCGCCGACCAGCACAATGTCGGGATCCTCGCGCAGCGCCGCGCGCAGCGCATGCTTGAAGGAGCCCGTGTGCGTGTGCACCTCGCGCTGATTGATCAGGCACGTCTTGTTGTCGTGCACGAACTCGATTGGATCTTCGATGGTGATGATGTGGTCCTGCCGCAGCCGGTTGATCGAATCGACCATCGCGCAGAGCGTCGTCGACTTGCCGGAGCCGGTGGGGCCGGTGACGAGCACGAGCCCCTTGGTCAGACGGCACAACCCCATGATCGCGGGCGACAGCCCGAGCTCTTCGGCGGTGAGGATTCTGGTCGGGATCACGCGAAAGACGGCGCCGGCCCCCTTGCGATCGAGAAAAATGTTGGCGCGAAAGCGCGCGAGCCCCTCGATCTCGTAGGCGAAGTCGGTGTCGTGAAGCTCTCGGAACTCCGCCCGGTTCTTCTCGGGCATGATCGGCTCGAGCAGCGCCGCCGAGGCGTCTGACGTCAACGGCTCGACGGCCGCATCGAGCGGCTGCATGTGGCCGTCCTTGCGGATGAGCGGCGGCACGCCGACCGAGATGTGCAGGTCGGACGCGCCCGCTGCGCACATCGCCCGGAACAGCGCGTCAATGGCATGTGCGGCACCGGTCAGAGGCACGGGATCTCCTTCAGCTCGACGACATGTTCCATGTTCACGACAAGGGTCTCCGTCCCGGTTTCGACGTATCGGAAGGTTTCCGGCGATCGCGCGTAGTCGCTCAGCCGGTCGCGGCCCATCGGCTGGTACACCCGTACCGTGCCGGTCACGGCGGTGCCGTTCGACATCAGGATCCGCACGCGCCGCCCGGTCGCGACGTCGTAGCCGGGATCGAGCTGCGTCTCGGTCGTCTGCTCGACCAGCCGCACGACGACGACGTGCGCGCGGTTATAGAGGACGGTCTGCGAGGCGGCGCCGGCGCCGTCTCCAGGGCTGGTCAGCTCAAAGGGAAAGAATCCGGTTTCGCCGTTGAGGAGATCGGCCACGCGTTCAGGACCGGCATGCCCGGCGCTCGATCCGGCAAGAAAGAAACAGCCCTGGACGACCGGTCCGCTCGTCAGCGTCAGCTCCGCGAGCGCACGCCGCTTCTCGATCCGGAATTCGGACATCGTTCGCGGTTATCGGTCCGGCTGACCTCAGACTTTGATGTATATTTCGGCGGCAGCCCGTTTCCGGCTGCCATCTGAGGAGTGTGCATGAAGCGCAGTCAACTGTTCCAGGCAATCGCCCAAGCCATTGCTTTCATGGGCGCGGTGCTGATTGTGGCCGCGTCAGTCGAGGCCCGGCAGCCGCCCCAACAGCCGCCGCCCGCGCAGGGCCAGCCGCAGGGGCGGGGCGGACCGCCACCCGCGCCCAAGAACCTGCAGGTGCTGCCCAAGGACACGCCGGCGCAGGAAGTGAACGCCCGCATGCAGGTCATCGGACAGTCGCTGGGCGTCCGCTGCGAATACTGCCACGTCGACGAACCGGGTCCGGACGGCCGGCGCGACATGTCGGCGGACGAGAAACCGACCAAGAACACGGCGCGGGTGATGATGCGTCTCACCGAGGAGATCAACACCAAGCTCGCCAGTGGCCTCGGCAAAGCCAACCCCGTCAGCGTCGGCTGCGTCACGTGCCATCGCGGCGTGCCGATTCCCAAGCAGCTCCCGGCCATCCTGACCGACGCGGCGGCCGACAAGGGCATGCCCGCCGCGATCGCGCAGTATCGCGATCTCCGGAAGCAGTACTACGGCGGCATGGCCTACGACTTCAGCGAGAACGCGCTCATCGCCTTCGCGAACCGCACGGCCGCCGCCAAACCGGACGATGCCATTCAGTGGCTGCAGCTCAATCTGGAGTTCTATCCGAAGTCGGCACGCAGCTACCTCGCGATGGCGCAGATCTACAACCGCAACAAGCAGGACAAAGAGAACGCCATCAAGAACGTGGAGAAGGCGCTGGAGATCGACCCCGAGAACGCGCAGGCCAAGCGCATGCTCGATCAGCTGAAGAGCGGACACTAAGGGCGCTGTTATTTCCTCTGCGCCAGGTACGCCGCGATCGCGTGTATCTGAACGTCCGAGAGCTTGCCGGCAAAGGCGGGCATCTCGGCGTTCGGATCCACGGCGGCCGGATCGCTGATCCAGCGCACGAGCCACGCCGCATCGTGGCCGGGCTTTCGGGCCGCGTGCGTCAAATCGGGACCTTCCTTGCCGCCATCCCCATCGAGCGTGTGGCACGCGACGCACTTGGTGCCGAACACATCCATCACCAGACGGATGTCGGGCGCGATCCGCGGCGGCGGCGCCGCTTCCCGAATCTTTCTCACGTAGGCCACGACGGCGCGCGCTTCCGTCCCCGATAGTCCCGTGGCCGGCAACGGACGCAGGCCGGGCGCGATCATGTCCGGATCGGCGAGGTGCCCCAGAATCCACTGATCGTCGCGGTTGATGCGTCCGCGCGCGAGGTCCGGTCCCGCGCCCCCCGCCGCGTGGCACCGCGTGCACTTGTCGCTCGACACCAGATCCTGGCCGGCAATCGCCCGCGGCTCCCACGCCTCGAGGTTCTGTTCCTTCGGCGTATCGCGGAAGCCGAGCCAGGTCAGCGTGCTGACGGCGACCACCACCAGCGTGACGATCGCCGAGACACGCGGGCGCGCGCGCGGATCGCGCTCGGGCTCCGGGTCGAAGAGCGGCAACAGGAACAGCAGCGCGATGATGAGCGTCGGAATCCCAATCGCGCCGATCGGCTCGAGCTTGCCGGGAAAATACTTCAGGAGCTGAAAGAGGCCGAGAAAGTACCACTCGGGCCGCGGGATATAGGCCGCGCCTGACGGATCCGCCATGGCCTCGAGCGGCGCCTTGCTCACCATCGCGCACGTGAAGAGCGCCGCGAAGACCGCCGCGATCACGATCGTGTCCTTCACCGCGTGGACCGGATAGAACGGGCTCGTCGGCAGCGGCCGCGGATTGAAGTGCCCGGCGATGCCGTGCCGGCGCATCAGATACACGTGCGTGACGACGAAGATCACGAGCGCCACTGGCAGCAGAATCACGTGCGTGGCGTACCAGCGGCTCAGCGTCAGCGCGCCGATTATCGGACCGCCGCGCATCAGGTTCGCGACGTACTCGCCGACGAGCGGCGTGCTCCTTGCGATGTTGATCGTGACGACCGTCGCCCAGTAGGCGCGCTGATCCCACGGCAGCAGGTACCCGGTAAGGCCGAATCCGAGCACCAGCAGCAGCAGCACGATGCCGGTCATCCACGTGACTTCGCGCGGCGTCTTGTACGCGCCGAAAAACAGGACGCGCAGCAAATGCAGCACGGCGAAGACGACGAGGAAGCTGGCGCCGAAAAAATGCAGGCCGCGCAGCACGCGGCCGAAGGCGAGCCCGGTCGTGATGAAGCGCACGCTGTCGTACGCGTACAGCGGCGTCGGCACGTAGTACATCGTCAAGGTCGCGCCGGTGACGAACTGGACGACGATGAGGAAGACGAGGACGCTGCCGAGCGTAAACCACCAGTTCACGTCGCCGGGAATCGGTTCGTCGAGGAGATGGCGGAGACCCGCGCGATAGCCGGTCCGCGCGTCGAGCCAATCGGCGAGCGAGATCGGA
>JADGOC010000188.1 GCA_017883165.1 Acidobacteriota bacterium | reverse complement strand
GCGATCTTGGCGTTGCGCTGCGCCGCCATCACGGCCATCTGGCTGCGATAGGCGCGTTCGTCGAGCGGCGTTCCCTGCTTCTTCATCGCCTGCAGATAGTGAGCCGTCGTAGCCTCGGCGATATCCTGGCCCGCGTCAAGTATCGCCACGACTCCTTCGTGGTGGAGCGCAACGGCACGCCGATCGCCCGCGTCGTACCGATCGAGTCCGCAGGTCGGGAAGCGACGCTCGGCGAGGCGCTTGCCGCCTGGTCCGAAACCTCCGACCCGTCCTTCGCCGAGGATCTCGCCCGGATCGGCGCGGCCGACCGGCCCCCAGGCAACCCATGGGCGTCGTAGTCGACACGAGTGCGCTCGTCGCCGCCGAACGCCTCGCCAAACCGGAGGGCTCGACCGGCGTCGCAACCTGGGGCCGCTGGATCGGACGGCTGGCGGAGGAGCCCGCGGTGCTGCCGGCGGCCGTGTACGCGGAGCTCATGGTCGGAGTACTCCTTGCGGATACCCCGACGCGAGCCGCGGCACGCCGCGCAAAAATCGAAGCGCTCACGCTGCGCGTGCCCGTCGTGGACTTCGGGCCGGCGATCGCCGAGGAATGGGCGCGGCTCTTCGCCACCTTGAGCCGGCGTGGCGAGCTCATTCCCGCCAACGACCTGGCCGTTGCGGCAACAGCCCGGCACCTGGGCTTCAGCGTGCTGGTGGGGCCGTCCGACGAAGCGCACTTCCGCAGAGTCCCCGACCTCGACGTGAGAACGCTGACCGGCGAAGGGTGACGCGGGGCATGTCAGCCGACGATCTCGTTGAGACCTTCGACGATGTGAACGAGGTCTTCGTCCGAAACCCTCGCGAGTCGTCGGCCGATGCGTTCGGTACTGAGCGTGCGGATCTGACTGATCTTGACCCAGGAGCGCTTCGGCAGGCCTCTGGCCAGGATCTCCATGGTCAGGGGGAATCCCGCCCGTGGCTCTTGGCTGGTCAACGCCACGGCAATGACGGTGCCGGAACGTTCATTGAACACATCGTGACTCAGGACAAGCACAGGACGCTCGCCCGCCTGTTCATGGCCACGGACCGGGTTGAGGTCAGCCCAGCGGATCTCGCCTCTCAGTATTCGGGCCATGTGTCGCGACTCCCGGAGAAGCCTTCTTCGGCCAAGGCTTGCTCTTCGCGCGGGTGCACCTTGGCACACTCGCGGGCGAGGCGGGTTCGATCGATGCGGGCCACCGTGTCGGCGAGCGCGGTTTCGACCGCCTGGCTTCGGTTCGCGAAGCGCCGGGCGGTGACCAGTGCATCCACACGTTCAAGCAGTGCAGCGTCTACGGTCACGGCCACCTTCGTCTTTGGCATGGTATCCTCAGAAGTATGATATATCATCATACCACGGGCGAGGTCCAACCAAGTGAGCACCCGGCCGCCTCCGTATCGTTTCAGTCGCACATGTCTTTTTCTTGACACACCCGCCTCATCTGCGTAGAATCCTCCCGCGTCTCTGCGGTTCGATACGCTCCTAACTCCAATTCACCTCAAGGCTTTCAGCCCCCTGTTTCCGTGGAAACCCGGCTGTAAGTCACGGGGCGGAGCCGTATTGTCGCCGCCAGAAAATCTTGCAATTTGGTCAAACAACGTAAAATAGCGACATCGCAACTAGCTGTAATAGCTAGCGTTCTGTTGTTCGCCCAATTATCTGCGTGCGGCGGCTCTGCCGAAAGCGACGCGAAGAAGCGGATCGAGCCGGTGTACGACAAGAAGTCCGGTCGCCTGACACTGCTGAAGTACGACGCCAACGGCAACGGCAAGGTCGACACCTGGAGCTACATGGACGGCGCCCGCGTCGTCCGCATCGAAATCGACAAGGACGAGGACGGCAAGATCGACCGCTGGGAGTACTACGGGCCCGATCAGAAGATCGAGAAAGTCGGCCTCTCGCGCGCGAACGACGGCAAGGAGGACGCCTGGTCCTACTTCAACGCCGACGAGACGCTGGCGCGGACGGAGCTGTCGACGAAGCGGGACGGCAAAGTGGACCGCGTCGAGTACTACGACAAGAACATCCTGACGCGCGCCGAGGAAGACACCGACGGCGACGGCAAAATCGACAAGTGGGAAACCTACGACGGTACGCGTTTGGCGTCGGTCGCGTTCGACACCACCCATCGCGGCACGCCGGACCGCCGGCTCGTCTACGGCGCCGACGGCAGCGCGCATCTCGAAATCGACGCCAAGGGCGACGGCCATTTTGCACCCCTGAAAATTCAGAAGTAATTCCTAATTCCTAATTGAAGTCCATCCTCTACCTTGGCTGCCCCGTGCAGGAACGCGCCGAGACGGAGCAAGTGCTCGCCGCAGCGAACCTGGCGGTCGTCTGGGCCGACAGCGCGTCCACCGCGCTCAGCGAGCTGCATCGGCACGACATGCCGGTGCTCCTCGATCTTTCGCGCGGCGCCGCCGCGCTGCAGATCGCGCGCGAGCTGCGCGACGACCGCGCCGCCACCTTGATCTTCGCCGTCGTTGATCCCCGGCGTCCCGATTTGACGACCGAGGCGGTGCTGGCTGGAATGGCGGACGTGTTCGCGCGTCCGATCGGCGGCCGCCGCGTGGCGAACGCCATCTCGCGCGAGCTCGGCGCCGGCGCGAAGAACGGCGGGCAGGCGGTCGAGATCACGAGCGACGATCTCTATCACTACTCGCCGGCGATGCGCGATGTGATGCCGCTGATCGCGCGCGCGGCGACGATGCGCGCGGGCGTGCTGGTGCGGGGAGAGGACGGCGTGGGGCGGCAGGCCGTGGCGCGCGCGATTCACGCCGCGCAGGTCAACGGCAGCGGCGCCGCGTTCGTCTGCGTCGATTGCGCGGCGCACGAAACCGACGATCTCGAGGCGGAGCTGTTCGGCGCCCCCGGGCGATCGCACGGAGGCGAGACGACGGCGCGCGGCCTCGAGCGCGTGAGCCGGAGCAGCCGTCTGCACGACGCGCACGGCGGCACCCTCTACCTGCAGAATATCGCGGAGGCGCCGACGCGGATCCAGGCGCGTCTCGCGCGCGTCCTGCGCGACCGCGAAGCGCTCCTGGCGGAGACCGGCGCCACCATCGGTCTGGACGTGCGGCCGATGGCCGGCGTCGATCCCGGCTTCGACGATGCGCTGCAGGAAGGGCGCGTCCGTGAGGATCTGTTCCGGCGCCTGTCGGTCATTCGCATCGACATTCCCCCGCTCCGCAGCCGCCGCGAAGACATTCCGGCGCTCGCTAATTATTTTGTTCGTGAGATCTGCGCGTCGCTGCGCGTGCCGCCGAAGACGCTGTCGCGGCCGGCGCTGTCGCTCATCTCCGCACTGCCGTGGCGCGGCAACGCCGTCGAGCTGCGCGCGCTCCTCGAGAGCGTCGTCACCGGCCTGGCGGGCGGACGCGGCATTGGCCTGGAGGATGTGCTCGCGCACGTGCGCCTCGATGGCGGCGCGGTCGTTTATTCGAGCGGCGGGACGCTGCGGCAGGCGAGGGTCCGTTTCGAGCGCGACTACATTGCCGCCGTGCTCGAGCAGCACCACGGGAGAATCAGCGACGCGGCCAAAGCGCTCGGCATCCAGCGGACGAATCTGTATCGAAAGATGCGGTCGCTCAGGGTCACCCGCGGCCCTTCCTGAGCCCGAATGCAGGGTGAGTTTTCAATGGTCATCTTCGAAGGTGCTTGTCGGCGTTTTGAGTGGTGTCTTGCGTGAAACGTGAGTTTCTCCTGATCGCGCTGTTGTCGCTCGCCGCGTCGCCCGCGTTTGCGCAGCAGGATCCGAACGATCCGTCGTCGCAAGCCAAGGTCCGTATCGGCCCGCTGGCGCTGTCGCCGGCGATCTCGCTGACCAACGCCGGCGTGGACAACAACGTGTTCAACGAACCGACCCAGGCGGCGCCGAAGAGCGACTTTACGATGACCGTCCAGCCGAAGATCGACCTGTGGCTGCACATCGGGCGCTCGATGGTGATCGGAAATGTCACGGAAGATCTGGTGTATTACGAGAAATACGCGAATCAGCGGTCGGCGAACAGCTCCTTCAAGGTGGGCTTGCTCGTGCCGTTGACGCGCATCATTCTCAACGGCAACGTCGGGTATCTCAACACGAAGGATCGCCCCGGGTTCGAAATCGACGCGCGGCTGCAGCGCACCGAGTTTTCATCCGACGGCAGCATCGAGCTGCGCGCGCTGTCGAAAACGTTCATCGGCGTCAAGGCGACGCGCCAGGTCGTTAATTATGATCAAAACGACGTCTTCGTCGGAAGCAATCTGCACGACGAGTTGAACCGTACGGTTACCGCCGAGTCGATCACGCTGCGCCACCAGCTCACGCCGCTCACAAGCCTCACCCTGGATGCCGGGAAGCAGCAGGACCGCTTCGAGTTCGATCATCTGCGCGATTCCGATTCCACGATGATCACGGCCGGCATCAAGTTCGATCCGTTCGCGTTGCTGAAGGGGAGCGCGCGTTTCGGCTACCGCAACTTCCAGCCGCTCGTGGCGGGGCTGCCCAATTACCGGGGCTCGACGGCTGCCGTCGATCTCACCTACGTCGCCCTTGGGTCCACCAAGGTGACTGTCACGGGCACGCGCGACATCAATTATTCCTACGACATCAATCAGCCGTATTACCTGCAGACCGGCGCGGAGCTGTCGCTCGCGCAGCAGATTTTCGGGCCGGTGGACGTCGTCGGCCGCGTCGGGATCCAGCGCCTCGATTACCGGGACCGCGCCGGCGCGGTGATCGCGGTTTCCGACCGGACCGATTCCGTGCACTCGTATGGCGGCGGCATCGGCTATCACCTCGGCAGAGACATTCGCATCGGCTTCAACGTGGACCAGGCGCACCGCACGTCGGCGGTCAGTGATCGGCAGTACGACGATTTGCGGTACGGAGCAGCAGTGACGTATGGGTTCTAGTACGCGGGCTTTGGGATTTAGGCTTTTGGATTTCGGCTCAGCCGCGACCTTGGTACTGGTCGCGATGATCGTCGCGGCCGCGGCCGACATGCTCGACCATCCTTTCGACAACCGGAAGTAACTGGTGCCGCTTCGCATCGCATTCGATCTCGACGGCGTCCTCGCGGACATGGAGGCGGAACTGCTCCGCCACTCCAAAGTCCTCTTCGGCGAGGGGGTGATCACCCAGCTCCAGCAGCAGGCGACGCCCGAGGCGCCCACTCCCGCCGCGCCGCTACCGGCAGCAGAGGCTGCCAGCCCTGCGACTCCCACCCCATCCGACCCGCCTGAATCTGACACGGCCACCGACAGCACATCGCCGCCGATGAAGCTCCAACTGACGGCACGGCAGGTCAGCCGCCTGTGGCGCCATGTCGCGACGATCGAGGACTTCTGGGAGTCGCTGACCGAGATCGAGCCCGGCGTGGTCGCGCGCCTCTCGACGTTGGCTGTCGACAGACGATGGGAAGTGATCTTTCTGACGAAGCGCCCCGAAACCTCTGGCGCAACGGCCCAGGTGCAGACGCAGCGCTGGCTGGAGTCGAAAGGCTTCACGCTGCCGAGCGTCTTCGTCGTGCAGGGATCGCGCGGCCGCATCGCAGCCTCGCTCAGCCTCGATTTCGTGATCGATGACCGTCCGGAAAATTGCCTCGACGTGGTGGCTGATTCGAAAGCAAGGGCGATTCTTGTCTGGCGCGAGGACGAGAAGCTGCTGCCTGCCGCCGCGCGCCGCCTGGGCATCGGCACGGTGAAGTCGGTCGACGAGTGTCTGGATATTCTGACCGAGGTCGACGCCCCTCCACGCGAACGCCCGGGTGTGGTCGATCGCGTGATGCGGCTCCTGGGATTAAAAGAATCCGCCAGCGTCTGACCGCCCCGCGGCGTTAGAACATAACCCGGTACCGGTGCGAGCAAATCCACAACGCTCGTCAACCGGCTGACGCCGAAACAAAACGCCGGAGCAGGCGACTGCCGACATGATGGTTGAAGGTCCTGAGGTCATCGAGCCGCCGCACCGCCCTAAAGATTCGACGGCTGCATCGGCAGCGGATGCTCGGGGAAGGGTCGGAAAAGCCGGAGGGGCACGGCATCGACGAGTGAGCTAATCGAGCTATGGGTCATGGCGAGAGGCGGGCAACGGATCGGGGGCAAGCCCAAGAGTTTCAAACCGGATCATCGAAACCGGCGCCAGGTCAGGCAGCCAGATCGTCATACCTGTCCCACAATCTGATCCGATATGGCTCGTCGAAAGCGGTCGGATGCTGTGTCCTGATTCGCTGCTCGTTCGTACGCTCGCTCGTCGAGGAGGTATCGGCGCAGCGTTCTGAGGTCGCCCAACAGGCGACGGCTCACGAGCAAGTGTTCGCGGAGGGTGTTCAGCTTGTAGTCCACGAGACGAAGCGCGTCAAGATGACGGGCGCCGGTGAAGGCCGATGGGGCCGACATTTCTTCCTCGATCGTCTGCGCCGCTTCGTCGAGCGCCCCGCACAGAAGGCCGACGTACTCGTTCGCGCTTTCGATGTTCTCGAAGGGGACGCGGGAGGTCCGAGTCATCATTCCCACCTTTTCTGGAATGAAGCGTAGCAAATCTCGTGCCTTGGAACTCAGGCGGTACTCCGCCAGAGGACGCTGATAACGTCGCCGCGGAACCTCCAAAGATTGTAAGTGGATGGCGCTTTTCGGAAGTGTCAGCTCAGAACGTGCCCATGATTTCAAGGAGAATGTCGATCCGGCGCGAAAGCAGCGAAAGATACTGCTCGTGCAGCCCATTGATCTGCCACGCGA
>JADGOC010000004.1 GCA_017883165.1 Acidobacteriota bacterium | reverse complement strand
TCCATTCTTCCATCACCCCATCCATCACCCCATCACCCCATCATTCCATCACCCCATTTCACCGTCTCCCTATCCGCCTCTCGTACTCCTGTTCGAGCACATCGGCGATATGAAGATCGAAGGCGGGCGCGGTGCACCGATAGGCGCCGCGAAATTCGGTGTGGCAGCGATAGCAGACGGTGAGATCCTTCAGCCGGCCGTACACGGCCAGATCGATGAGCGCCGCGCCGCCGAGAATGCTGTAGGCGACCAGGTCGCGGCCGAACCAATAGAACACCGCGCTCATCGCCGCGCCGATCACGACGACCGTCACGCCAATCGTCGGATCGAAATCCTTCCGTGTGTAGAAGTCCGCGCCCTGGCAGACCGGGCAGGAATCGACAGCCGTGTCCGCGCGCTCGGCGGCGGAGAAGCTCAGGGGGATGTCGCTCCCGCAGCGGCCGCATCGAATCGCTGCCGGCGCGTCGGCGGCGCGGACCGGGAGGCCGGCGCCGCACTTCGAACATCTGGCGAGAACGTCCATCACACCGGCACGCGCATCGCCAACAGGATGTACTTCGCCAGCACTTCCCCGACGACGACCGTGAAGAAATCGACGTAGAGAATGCCGGTCGCCGACTGCGTCGAGCGGATCTTCGCAGTCTCCCACGTCAGATACGAGAGCACCGCCGGCCCGGCGAGGCCGAACAGCACCCGCTGCCAGAAGAAAATGCCGGCCACCGACATGATGTAGTGATGAAAGCTCGGCCCCAGCTCAGGCTGCCCCAGCCAGGTTGTCTCGAGCGCGAGCGCGATGGCCGCCGCCACCAGCGCGACGCGCATCACGAGCGACACGATGTGCAGCATCACAATAGACTGCAGATGCGACCCCTGCATCGACGGAAGAATCAGGTACCAGTGGCCGAGGATCATCGCCGTGCAGGTGCCGCCGAGGAGCGCCGCGGAGGTGAGGAAGCTCGCGATCGTCATCGCCGGCAACAGCGCCGGGCCGCCCGGCACGGCGGCGATCGCCTGCGCGACAATCGCGACGAGCCCGGCCGCCACGGCCGTGACGACAACCGCCGGACGAATCGACGCCAGCACGCGGCCGACCGTCGCCCAATACAGGACGACCGCCACTTCAGCCACCGCGAGCGCGAGAAAGGCGACGCGGCCGGCCGTCGCCGCGCCAACGGCGTCAGGCGGACGGAACGCAAAGGCGACGGCGATCAGAATCGCGGCGAGTCCCGCGTTGAAGCGAAAGAACTTCACGCCCGCTTCGCGCGATACGAAGACGAGCGTGAAGACAATGCCGAGGCCGAGGTGCGAAAGAAAAAGAAAGAGAACCACGGGGCGGGAAAGGCTGCCCTTCCTGCCCTATTTGCCGAGTCTCTTGTTCACTTCGGCCCAGTTGATGACGTTCCACCACGCCGCGATGTAATCGGGCCGGCGGTTCTGGTACTTCAGATAGTACGCGTGCTCCCAGACGTCGATGCCGAAGACGATCTTCTTGCCTTCCATCAACGGGCTGTCCTGGTTCGCGGTGCTCTCGACGACGAGCTTGCCGCCCTGATCGATCACCCAGGCCCAGCCGCTGCCGAAGCGTCCGGCGCCGGCCTTGCCGACCTGCTCCTTGAACGCATCGAACGTGCCGAATGACGACTTGATCGCGTCGGCGATCGCGCCGGTCGGCGGCCCGCCGGCCTTCGGGCCCATGATCTGCCAGAACATCGAGTGGTTGGCGTGCCCGCCGCCGTTGTTCTTCACGGCCGTGCGGATGTCTTCGGGAACCGTGTTGATCCCGCGCAGCAAATCCTCGACGCTCTTGGACTGCAGCTCGGGATGCTTTTCCAACGCAGCATTCAGGTTGTTCACGTACGCCGCATGATGCTTCCCGTGATGAATCTCCATCGTTTGTTTGTCGATGTGGGGTTCGAGCGCATCGGTCGGGTACGGCAGAGGCGGAAGCGAGTGAGCCATTGGCCCTCCTTGTCGAAACGGATCGGACTGTAGAACTTGAGGATCGTACTTCAGGGGCTACTGGATCGACAACATGCGGTCGAGGGCAACCTTCGTCCAGCGCTTGCGGTCGTCGGGCACGACAATGCGGTTGTGGACGTCGCCGGCGACGAGCCCTTCGAGCACCCACAGCAGATGATTGGGCGAGACGCGGAACATCGTCGAACAGAGACAGCCGAACTGGTCGAGCGAGAAGACGGTGCGGTCGGGCTCGAGCTGACGCGCCAGCCTATTGACGAGGTGGATCTCGGTACCGATTGCCCAGATCGAGCCGGCCGGACTCTCCGTCACCTGCTTGATGATGTACTCCGTTGATCCGGAATCGTCTGCCGCCTGCACCACGTCCCACGGCACTTCCGGATGCACGATGACCCGCACGCCGGGATGCTGCTGGCGGATGTTCTCGATCTGCCGCACCGTGAAGCGCGCGTGCACCGAACAATGACCCTTCCAGAGAATGATGCGCGCACGTTTGACGGTATCCGGCTCGAGCCCGCCCCAGATCTCGTTCGGATCCCATACGACCATCTCGTCGAGCGGCACGCCCACCTTGAAGGCGGTGTTGCGGCCGAGATGCTGATCCGGCAGGAAGAGAATGCGCTCGCCCCGCTCCCACGCCCAGCGCAGCGTCGCCACGGCGTTCGACGACGTGCAGACGACGCCGCCGTGCTCGCCGCAGAAGGCTTTGATGGCCGCGGCGGAATTGATGTAGGTCACCGGAATGACGCGCGACGCCCCGCCGATGACGCCCATCTGCTCGAGCTCGGCCCAGCACATCTCCAGCTGTTCGGGTTCGGCCATGTCGGCCATCGAGCATCCGGCGGCCAGATCCGGCAGGATGACCTGCTGGTCCGGCGCGCTCAGTACGTCGGCGCTCTCCGCCATGAAATGCACGCCGCAGAAGACGATGAACTCGGCTTCGGGGTGCCGGCCGACCTGGCGCGCGAGCTTGAAGGAGTCGCCCGTGTAGTCGGCGAAGGCGAACACTTCGTCGCGCTGGTAGTGATGGCCGAGGATCACGAGCCGCCGGCCGAGCGTCGCCTTCGCGGCCGCAATGCGGCGCGCCATCTCCTCGTCGGAGAGGCCGAGGTATCGTTCGGGCAGCGTCTGGCGTTCCGAGATGTGTTCTTTCTCGTACGCCGTGAGGACGGGGATCAGCATCTGTGTGTACGCTTGTGAAATTTTTCTCAATCTCGGGTTACGAAAAAACCAAACCCCACCGTAGCGTTACGACGAAGCTTGGCTCTAAGTAATTATAACACCCGACGCCGACGCCGTATTCCCTGCCCGCTGCGACGTTCTGTTCTGGATAGGCCGAGCACTACGGCGCGAAGACATCGGCGAGCGGGGGCGAGGCCCCGCGAGTGTGGACGACGTGATAGAGCGTGTCGCGCTCGACCGGCTCGCGCCCCGCCGCCGTGATGAGCCGCTCGATCTGGCGCGGCGTCATCGCCTCGGGCGTGCGCGCGCCGGCCATGTGGTAGATCTTCTCTTCCTGCACGGTGCCGTCGAGGTCGTCCACGCCGAACCAGAGCGCGATTTGCGCCACGTCCACGCCGGTCGCGATCCAGAACGCCTTCACGTGCGCGATGTTGTCGCACATGAGCCGCGACACCGCGTGCACGCGCAGGCTGTCGGTGGCGGTCGGCGCCGGGAGCTTGCGCATCTGATTGTTGTCGGGGTGAAACGCGAGCGGGATGAACGCCTGGAACCCGCCGGTCTCGTCCTGCAGCGCGCGCGCGCGCAGCATGTGGTCGACGCGCTCTTCCGACGTCTCGATGTGCCCGTACAGCATCGTCACGTTGGTGCGCATGCCGAGCCGGTGCGCGGTGCGGTGGATCTCGAGGTAGCGCTCCGTGCCGCACTTGTCGTGCGCGATCTTGCGGCGGACGCGCTCGGCGAAAATCTCCGCGCCGCCCCCCGGCAGCGAATCGAGGCCGGCGGCCATGAGCGCGCACAGCACCTGCTCGTCGGTCATGCCGTAGAGATCGGCGAAGAAGGCGATCTCGACGGCGGTGAAGCATTTCAGGTGGATCTCCGGGCGGATCCGCTTGAAGCCGCGCAGCATCTCCGTGTAGTAGTCGAACGGCAAATCAGGATGCAGGCCGTTGACGACGTGGATTTCGGTGAGCGGCTGGTGGGCGCGCCGCCGCAGCTTGTCCCACACCTGCTCGAGCGACAGCGTGTACGCGTCCGGATCGCCCGGCTTCAGCCGCGCGAACGAACAGAACAGGCAGCTGGCCACGCAGACGTTGGTCGCTTCGATCCGGATGTTGAAGTTGTAGTAGGTGCGGCCGCCGTGCCGCTTCTCGCGCTCGCGATTGGCGAGCCACCCGACCGCGAGGAGATCGGGGCTGTCGAACAGACGCACGCCGTCGGCAAGATCGAGACGCACGCCGGCGTCGAGCTTTTCAGCGATCTCCGCGAGGCCTGCTGACGCGACACGCGCATGCATTTGGGTCAATCTGATCAATCCAATTACCAGATTACCAGATTACCAAATTACCAAATTGACCGTCAGTGACGCTATACTCGCCCCTTCACGTACGCTGCCCCGGGGCCACGCGAAGTGGGTGCGAAGCCCACACGGTCCCGCCACTGTAAGCGGGGAGCGACACGTCAAGGCAATGTCACTGGGACGCCAAGGCTCGCGAAGCGAGCGGCGGCGCCTGGGAAGACAGACGTGTTGCAGCGATCCGCGAGTCAGGAAACCTGGTCATCCCGGGGGCGTTTTTTTTCGGCGCGTGAGACGCCGGAAGGAGCTCTATGGCCGCGGCCTGCCGTCCTCCGTTCGTGCTCGTCCCGTTCGTGTTCCTCTTTTTCTTCTTGCTGCCGCGCGGCGCGTCCGCCGCGACGCTGACGGGCCGCGTCACCGATCCCGACGGACGCCCGGTGGCCGGCGCGCGCGTCATCGTCGCGACGGCGATCGGCACCGCCGCCGATCGGACCACCGACGCCTCCGGCGCCTTCGCGATCGACCATGTGCCCGCGGGCCGATACGAGATCCGCGTGCTGGCCGACGGCTTCCAGGCCGACGCGATCGCGATCGCGCTCGCCTCTGACGAGACGCGCGAGGTGGGGGTGCAACTGCACCTCAGCGCGCTGACCGAATCGATCGTCGTGTCGGCGGCGCAGATCGACGTGCCGCTCTCGCGCGCGGCCGACAGCGTGACCGTCATCACCGCCGCCGATCTTCAGGCGCGGCAAATCGAGACGGTCGCCGATGCGCTGCGTCTGGTCCCCGGCCTGACCGTGACGCGCAGCGGCGGCCGCGGCGCCATCACCTCGCTCTTTCCGCGCGGCGGCGCGTCGAATTACACGCTCGTGCTCGTCGACGGCATCCGCGCCAACGCATTCGGCGGCGGCTACGACTTCGCGCATCTGTCGGTCGCCGACGTCGATCGGATCGAGATCGTCCGCGGGCCCGAGAGCGCCCTCTTCGGATCCGACGCGATCGGCGCGGTCGTGCAGATCGTCACCAAACGCGGCGGACGGCCGCACGCCGACGCGCTCGTCGAAGGCGGCAGCCAGGGCACGGGCCGCACGGCGATCGGCGCGTCCGGATCGCACGGTGAGTGGAGCTTCGGCGGCGGCGCCGAGCACGCGCGCAGCGCCGGCTTCACCGGCGTCGCGCCGGCCGACGGCGAGCTGGTGACAAACGACGACTACCACTTCTCGCACGTGTCGGGCACGCTCGGCTGGCAGCGCCCGAACGGACCGGACGTCTTCGTCAGCGGAAACCTGGGGCGCGACGAGCGCGGATTCCCGGGTCCGTTTGGCAGCAATCCGATCGGTGTCTTCCCCTGCGTCGATCCCGTGTCGCGCGGCGTGGACGACACGCGCCAAGTCGGCGCGCGTGTCACGCATCCGTGGTCCCGGACCGTACGTCAGCGCATAGAGGCGAACTACACGGATCTGACTGGCGATTTCACCAGCACATCGGACCCGTGCGGCGGCACCAGCGTGGCGACGCATTCTGCGACCGGCACGCACCGCTTCGACGGCCGTGTCCAGGAGGACGCCGCCTTCACCTCGTCGTTGGGCGGCTCGGCCGGCGTGGAATGGCTGCGCGAGAGCGGATCGAGCACGTTCATCACAGGCGCCGCCGACGAGCCGATCGCGATTCACCGCGCGACGACCGGCGCCTTCGCCGAGCTGCGCTACGTCGGCCGCGAGCGCTTGTTCGTGACCGGCGGCGTCCGGATCGAGCACATCACGCGCGACGCGGTCGAACCGAACGTCGGCGCGTTCACCGCGCGGCCGGCATTCCCCGATCAGACGCTCAACTCGGTGAACCCGAAGATCGCGGCCAGCTACCTGCTCACCCGTCCCGGGTCGGCGGCCTCCACGCGGCTGCGCGCCAGCGCCGGCACCGGCATCCGGCCGCCCGACGCCTTCGAGATCGCGTTCACCGACAACCCGAACCTGAAGCCGGAGCGCAACCGAAGCGTCGACGCCGGCGTCGAGCAGCAGTTCGCCAACGGCGCCTACGCGTTGTCCGCCACGGCGTTCTCCAACAGCTACGACGACCTCATCATCACGGTCGGACGTTCGCTGCAGGACGCGAGCCGCTACAAGAGCGACAACATCTCGAACGCCCGCTCGCGCGGCGTCGAACTGTCGGGCGACGCGCGTCTGGCCAAGGGATTCACCCTGCACGCGAACTACACGTTGCTCGACACGGAGATCCTGTCGGTGGACGGCCTCGCCACGCTGGCCCCGCCGCCGTTCAAGGTGGGCGATGCGCTGATCCGGCGGCCCCGCCATCAGGGCGCGCTCGACCTCACGTACGCAGCGGGCCGGCTGACGGCGTTCGGCGAGGTCACGACCCGGGCGCGGATTCTCGACGTCGAGCCGAACTTCGGCAGCTTCGGCGGCCTGTTCTTCTCGCCCGGCTACTCGGTCGTCAACGCCGGCGCGAGCGTGCGCCTCGCGCGCGGCCTCGACGTCTACGCGCGCGTCCTCAACCTCGCCAATCGCGCGTACGAAGAGACGCTCGGCTTCCCGGCACTCGGCCGCAGCGGCATCGTGGGAGTTCGCGTTGCTGCGAGTCGATAACATTTCGTTCGCGTACGAGCGGTCTCGCGCCGTTCTGCAGGGCGTCAGCTTCGAGGCGGGCCGAGGGACGATCCTCGGCCTCCTCGGGCCCAACGGATCGGGCAAGACGACGCTGTTGCGCCTCATCGCGGGCACGCTGACTCCGCTCACCGGCCGCGTCACGCTCGACGCCGCCGACGTGAGACGGCTCTCTCGGCGCGACCTCGCGCGCAAGGTCGCCGTCGTGCCGCAGGAGACGCACACCACCTTCGACTTCACCGTCCTCGACATCGTCCTGATGGGGCGGTATCCGCATCTCGGCGCCTTCGAGCTCGAGGGCGCCGACGACGTCGCGATCGCGCACGAGGCGCTGTCGGCCACCGGAACGGCGCACCTGGCGCCGCGGGCGTTCGCCACGCTCAGCGGCGGCGAGAAACAGCGCGTCGTGATTGCGAGCGCCCTCGCGCAGGCGTCCAGCGTGCTGCTGCTCGACGAGCCGACGGCCTCGCTCGATCTCGGCTATCAGATCGAAATCGCGGCGCTCCTGACGCGCCTCAACCGCGAACGCGGCACGACGATGGTGATTTCGACGCACGATTTGAACCTGGCGGCGGCGCTCTGCACCGAGATCGTGCTGCTACGGCAGGGCCAGGTGCTCGCGCGCGGCGCGACGGCCGACGTGCTCACCGCCTCGAACGTGCGCACGCTGTACGGCGTGGACGCCGACGTGCAGTTCCACCCGCGCGCCGGACATCTGACGGTGGTGCCCATTGCGCGAGCGAACTGAAACGGTCCGGCTGAAGCCGGACACTACTGTTCGCCGGCGGCTCGTGGTGACGATCGGCGGCTTCGGCGCGCTGGCGTTCGGCGCCTGCCTGCTCGCGCCGCTGGTGGGCAGCACGCCGATCCACCTCGCGCGAGTCTTCGATCGCTCGATCCCGTTCGCGGACAACGTCGACGCGCAGATCTTTTTCGTCGCGCGCCTGCCGCGCGTCCTCGCCGCGGCGCTCGTCGGCAGCGGTCTCGCCGTCGCTGGTGTCGTGTTCCAGGCGATCCTCAGAAATCCGCTGGCGTCGCCGGACACGCTCGGCGTGTCGGCGGGCGCCGCGCTGGGCGCCATGCTGGCGATCACCTTTCACGCTGACTTCTCTCTGCTGTCGGTGTCTGCGGTGCCGCTCGCCAGCTTCGCGGGATCGCTCGGCGCGCTCGCGATCGTGTACGGGCTCTCGGCGGCGCGCCGGCGCGGCCAGTCGACGATGGTGCTGCTGCTGGCGGGCGTGACGCTGACGGCGCTCCTCTCGGCCGTCGTGCGCTTCGTGCAATACCTCGCCGACTTCACGGAGACGTTCCAGACGGTGCGCTGGCTGATGGGATCGCTCGACGTCGCCGGATACGGACCGATTGTCGCGGCGATCGTGCCAATGGCGGTCGCCTCCGTCGGCTTCGCGACGCTGCCGCGCGTGCTTGACCTCATGAGTCTCGGTTCCGAGGCCGCCGCGGCGCGCGGCGTCGACGTGACCCGCGCGGAACGCGTCGCGCTCGTCAGCGCGTCGCTGTCGACGGGCGCGGCGGTGTCGCTCGGCGGACCGGTCGCGTTTGTCGGCATCATCGTGCCGCATCTCGTCCGGCTCATCGTCGGCGCCGATCACCGATTGGTGCTGCCGGCGTCGGCGCTCTTCGGCGCGGCGTTTCTCATCGGCTGCGATCTGGTGGCGCGCACGGCGCTTGCGCCCGTGGAGCTGCCGGTGGGCATCGTCACTGCCATTATTGGAGGACCGTTCTTCCTATGGCTGCTGTTCCGAAAAGCATAAAGATGAGCGCGCGGACTGTCGCAGTCGCGTTGGTCGTCATCGCGCAGGCGACGGCGGCGGAAAACCCTCACCGCGTCGTCTCGCTCGTGCCGGCGACGACCGAAATGCTGTTTGCGATGGGCGCGGGCAAAGTGATCGCCGGCGTCAGCAGCTACGATCACTATCCGCCCGAAGTCGAAACACTGCCGAAGCTCGGCGGCCTGCTGGACCCCAACGTCGAGCGGGTGCTCGCGCTGAAGCCGGACCTCGCGATCGTCTACAACACGCAGACCGAGCTGAAACAGCAGCTCGCGCGCGCGGGGATCCCAGTGTTTCCCTACGTGCACCGCGGCCTGCCGGACATCACGACGATGATTCGCTCGCTTGGCACGCGCGTTGGCTTCGGCGCGCAGGCCGGCGCGCTCGCGGACGGCATCGAACGGCGGCTCGGCGACATCCGGGCGCGCGTCGCCGGCCGGCCCCGGCCCAGGACCCTGCTCGTCTTTGGCCGCCAGGAGGGCACGCTGCAGGACATCGACGCCAGTGGCGGATACGGATTCCTCCACGACATGCTCGACATCGCCGGCGGGGCCGACGCCGTTGGCGACATCAGGCGCGAATCGGTGCAGATGAGCACTGAGATGATCCTCGCGCGCGCGCCGGACGTGATCATCGAGCTGCATTATGGCGCGTCACTCACGCCCACGCGGATGGAGAGCGAGCGGCACGTGTGGGACACGTTGGGATCGATCCCGGCCGTCAGGAACGGCCGGGTCTATCTCGTGCTCGG
Source organism: Acidobacteriota bacterium (assembly GCA_017883165.1). Taxonomy (GTDB): domain Bacteria; phylum Acidobacteriota; class Vicinamibacteria; order Vicinamibacterales; family CAVVIG01; genus JADGOC01. Next base: position 49,998 of record JADGOC010000004.1, on the reverse strand, counting down.
CAACGAATACGTCGTCCCGGGTCCGCGTGTCGCCGCCGCGACCGAACGGCTCGCGCGGCTGCTGCATCCAGACGCCTTCAAATGAAAACGATCGTGTCGTGGTCGAGCGGGAAGGACAGCGCGTGGATGATGCACATCCTCCGCGACGGCGGCGCCAGAGGCGCCGGTAGCGATATCGTTGAGGTCGGCGCCTTGTTGACGACGATCAATGAGCCCGCACAGCGCGTCGCGATGCATGCCGTACGGGTCGAGTTGCTCGAGGCGCAGGCCGACCGACTGGGCTTGCCGCTCTGGAAGGTGCCGATTCCGTCGCCGTGCCCGAACGAGATCTACGAGCGCGCGATGGCGGACGCGGTCGCCCGCGCCGTCGCCGAAGGGTTCACGCACATGGCGTTCGCGGATCTGTTTCTCGAGGACATCCGCCGCTACCGCGAAGATCGGCTCGCCGGCACCGGCCTAACGCCGATCTTCCCGCTCTTCGGCGCCGACACCGCCGCACTGGCCCGCGAGATGATCGCGGGCGGCCTCGGCGCGCGCCTGACGTGCGTCGATCCGCGTGTTCTCGATCGCGCCTTCGCCGGGCGCGACTTCGGCGCAGCGCTCCTCGCCGACCTGCCGGCGTCCATCGACCCGTGCGGCGAGCGCGGCGAATTCCACACGTTCGCCTACGACGGCCCGATGTTCAGCCGCCCCATCGACATCGAAACCGGAGTGACGGTTGAACGAGATGGATTCGTTTTCACAGATCTGCAATTGGCCGGATGATGCGACGTCTCCGGCTACACCGTGCGTGGTGGTCTATTTAGTAAGAAGTTAGACCGGGAAGGGAGACAGCACAATGGGCTCGGACCTGCGCTCGGTCGTATTTGGTGTCGCGGTGCTGTGCTCTGGTGCCACCGCGTTTGCTCAGGAACACCCGGGCTCGATGTACGCGATCGGCGGAATCGCTCTGTCGCATCAGGATGGTCCCAGCGGTGAGTCACCGCAAACCTACGTAACGGCGCCAGGTGGCAGCACGCAAGGATGGTTGGTTGGCGGTGGCGTCTTTGTCGCAAGCGCCATGAGCGTTGAAGTCGAGTTATCCAGCACGGGTGTGATGTCAGCGCGCCAGCCGTCTCGATATGGCATGACCTTCAACGAAGAGCGCCGCGACCGATTCGTTTCGTTGGCGGCTCGATTCTATCTTCCGCAAGTGGCCAGATTCCGCATCGAACCGGTGGTGGGAATGGTCGTCACCCATCCCGAGGCCTGGTCTCAAACCGAGTACTACATGGACTGGCTGACGCCGCAACAGCTTCTGGTGCAAGGGCCAAAGCAACAACATCGTTTGGACACAAGTTTCGGGCTTACGTTCGGATGCGACGTCCGCATTGGTGGGCGGCACGTCGCGCTCCTGCCATCGTTCCGAATGTCCGATACGGGTGTGTCGCACGGTTTCTATGATGATTCGTCGGACCATCGCGAGATCGGCGCGATCTACCCTGGTGGCTATCCGAAGTGGACCCTGAGATCCGGTGTGGCCGTCAGGGTTGATTTCTAGCGCCAAGCGTTGACTGTCGTCACACCGCAAATTCGACCGTGACCGGCTTCGGTAACAACCCCGCCGCGTGCGCGTCGTCGAGCAGACGCCGCACGGCCTCCCGGCCGCGGTCGCCGTAGTCGAGCGTCAGACCGTTCACGTACATCCCGACGAACTTGTCCGTCCGCTCCCGATCGAGCCCACGGCCAAACTGCATCGCGTACCGCACGGCCTCATCACGATGCTCGAGGCCATACGCGATGCTGTCGTGCAACAGCCGCGAGAGCGTGGCGATCGTCGGTGCACCGAGATCGCGGCGAATCACGTTGCCGCCGAGCGGCAGCGGGAGTCCGCCCGTGCGGTCCGCCCACCACTCGCCGAGATCGACGATCTTGCGGAGTCCCTCATCGGCGTAGGTGACCTGTCCCTCGTGAATCAGCAGACCAGCCGCCACCTCGCCCGAGTGGACTTTCTCCTGAATCTGATCGAACGGCATGACGACGTACTCGACCGTTGGATCGAACAGCCGCAGCGTCAGCAACGCCGTCGTCAGCTCGCCGGGCACCGCGACGCGGATCCCTTTGACCGAGGCCGGGCCGTCCTTCTTCGCGACGACGACCGGACCGTAGCGATCGCCCATGCTGGCGCCGTGCGGCAGCAGGACGTAGCGATCGGTCAGATACGCATAGGCGTGAAAGGACACCGCCGTGATCTCGTACGTGCCGTCGAACGCCGCGCGATTGAGCGTCTCGATGTCCGACAGCACGTGCTCGAGCTCGAAGCCGTTCGAGGGCACGCGGCCGCTCGCCAGGCCGTAGAACATGAACGCATCGTCGGAATCAGGGCTGTGGGCGATTCGGATCTTCATTGGTGGCTAGTGGTTAGTGGCTTGCGACTATACATCGTCGTCCGGTTCCGCGGCGACGTAGGGCCGCGACGCGCGTCGTCTGACGACGATGGTGAGGCCGAAGAGCACGAGCACGGTGGATGCCGCGAGGCCGAGATAGATGCCGCTGCCGGCCAGCGCGTCAGGCGCGGCGCCCATCGGCGTGTTCTCGACGATCGCGAACGCCTGCGACACCGTCAGCGCGCGCTCGCCCACCGCGCGCGGCATGATGCGCCACGAGAGAAGCAGCGCGCCGAACGCGATGAGGCCGACGAGCAGCAGCGGGTGGCGCGAATTCTTGCGCGTGATCAGGCTGAGCGTCGCGAGGATGGCGGCCGCCGCGCCAAGCGCGGCGACCCAGAGCGCCGAGGTGTACTGCACGCCCTTGAGCGCGGTGTCGCCGACGACGACCCAAGGGAGAAACGCGCTTGCCGCGAGGGCGATGCCAGCCACGAGCGGCACGAAGTAGACGCGCATGCCTGGACGGAACACGCCGCTCAGGCTCACTGCGCGTCCTTCCACTCCTCGTACCACGCCATCTGGATCGCTTCGAGCTTCGGCTCGTTCGACGTCTTCGCGTCGTCGTCGAAGCCGGGGAGCGCCAGGACGCGGTCGCGAAGATCGGTGAAGCGGACGGTCAATGGATCGTCGTTGGGGAACTTTTCGCTCAGCGCGATGCCGATGTCCTCTACGTCGGTCCACTTCATGGCACGCTCTCCTCGGTCTTTCGACCCTTGCGGTCCGATTTTCCGAGCTGGATGCCGCCGCCTTCCTGGACGTAATTCCTGGTGTACATCGGCAGCTCGCAGACGACGTCGCCCGTGATGACGGCCTGGCAGCCGAGCCGCGATCTCGCGGTGAGGCCCCACGCCGTATCGAGGCGATCGGCTTCGTCGTCTTCCATCTCGCTCAGGTTCTGCGCGCCTTCGTTGATCATGACGTGGCAAGTCGTGCAGGCGCAGCTCCCGCCGCACGCGTGCTCGAGTGGGATGCCGAGGTTCTTGGCGACGTCGAGGAACGACTCGGGTTTTCCGTGATGCGAGTACGGCAGCTTGCCGTGCTCGAACTCGACCGTCTGCGATTCGCCGTCGATGATGAACGTGACCTTGGGCATGGTGTGTGTTCTCGTGTCGTGATTTACAGCCGATTGATGTGCTTGCCCGCGAGGGCCCAGTGCACGGACCGGTTCATCATCACCTCGGCGAGGTGCTTGGTCGCTTCGTTGAGCGCGGTCGTCTTCTGCTGAATCACGTCGCGGTCAGGCGCGTTCAGTACGGCCTTGGCCTCGGCGAGCGCCGCTTCGATCCGTTCCTGTTCGCCGACAGCCAGGTCCGCCTTGACGACTTGCGCGAACTCCGGCGCGCGGAGCGTCTTCTCCGTCGCGTGGATCACGGTTTCGACTTCGTTGCGCGCCTCGATGAGCAGCCGCGCCGCGAAATCGGCCTCGGCGTGCTCGAAGGAATCGACGAGCATCTGCTCCACCTGCTCGTCGGTGAGGCCGTAGGACGGCTTCACCTCGATGGTCTGCTCGACGTCGGTCCGCAGTTCGTGCGCGGTGACGCTCAGGATGCCGTTCGCGTCGATCTGAAACTGGACCTGCACGCGCGCCAGGCCGGCCGGCAGCGGCGGGATGCCGCGAAGCCTGAACCGGCTGAGCGAGCGGTTGTCGGCCACGAGCTCGCGTTCACCCTGCAGCACGTGGATGTCGACGGCGGTCTGATTGTCGGCGAACGTCGTGAACATCTCGCTGCCAGTGGCCGGGATGGTCGAGTTGCGCATGATGATCTTCGACATCACGCCGCCCATCGTCTCGATGCCGAGCGAGAGCGGCGTCACGTCGAGGAGCAGCATCTCGCGGTTGCCGGTGACGAGAATGTCGGCCTGCACGGCGGCGCCGATCGCCACGACTTCGTCCGGGTTCAGCTCGCTGTGCGGCGTCCGGCCGAACAGCTCCCCGACGAGCCGGCGGACGAGCGGAATGCGCGTCGAGCCGCCGACCAGCACCACCTCGTCGATCTGCGACGGCTCGAAGCCGGCGTCGGCGAGCGCCTGGCGGCAGGGGCCGAGCGTGCGGTCGACGATCGGGTGGATGAGCGCGTCGAACTCGGCTCGCGTGATCCGCCGGCCGAGCCATTCGGTTTCGCCGCGCTCGGAGAGATCCCATTTCGCCTGGATGGCCGCTTTGCGGATTTCCTGCACTGCCTCAGGCGTCCGGGGTATCTGATCGTGGAGGACGTGCTGCATCAGCAGCAGATCGATGTCGTCGCCGCCCAGATGCGTGTCGCCGTTGGTCGAGAGCACCTGGAACACGCCGTCCTCGACGCGGAGAATCGAGATGTCGAAGGTGCCGCCGCCGAGATCGTAGACGGCAATGACGCCCGTGTGCCGTTTGTCGAGGCCGTAGGCCAGCGACGCGGCCGTCGGCTCGTTGATGATGCGCAGCACGTCGAGGCCGGCGATGCGCCCGGCATCGCGCGTCGCCGTCCGCTGCGCGTCGTTGAAGTACGCCGGCACGGTGATGACCGCGCGGTCCACTTCAGGGTCGATATCGCCCTGCTCGACGAAAAACGCTTCGGCGCGCCGCTTGAGCTCCCGCAGAATGAACGCGGAGATCTCCGGCGCGGTGAACTCGCGATCGCCGAGGCCGATCCGCACGACGCCGCCCGGCTCGCCGGCGACGCGGAAGGGAAACAGCCGCGCTTCGTCGCCGACGTCGTCGATCCCCTTGCCCATGAACCGCTTCACCGAATAGACGCTGCGCTGCGCGTCGGTCAGCAGGCGCCGCTGCGCTTCACGGCCGACGTACACGGTGCCGTCGGCATCGACCGAGACAACCGATGGCACGAGGCCGTCGCCCGAGCGGTCGCGGATGATGACAGGCGTGCCATCGACCACGTGAGCGACGAGGCTATTGGTCGTGCCGAGATCGATGCCTACGACTTTGCTCATATCAAAACAGCTCTACCACGGAGGGCACGGTATCTGTTCTCGTGGCTCCGTGTCCTCAGTTGGCCTCCGTGGTAGCGTCCGTTCACTGCGACAGCTCCCGCTCGATCCCGGCGAGCAGGTTGTTGATGTAATTGCGCTCGAGCACGCGGTCTCGCAGCGCGTCCAGCACGTCGGACTCGCCGCGCTCGTCCCACCGCGCCGACAGCTCCTGCAGCTGCTGCTCGTGCTCCTCGCGCTTGGCGTCGATCGGCTGGCGCGCACGCTCGAGGCGCGACCGCCACTCCTCCGCCGGCGCGCCGCTCGCGCGCATCTCGCGCACCTCGTCGAGCTCCTCGTTGAGCGCAAACACTTCCTCGAGCAGCGCCGGAGGCACCTGCTTCGAGGCCTCCTCCGGACCGTTCGCCGCACGCCCTTCGAGGCTCAGCAGGTATTCCACGCGCGCCACCGGGCTCTTGAGCGTGCGATACGCGTCGTTCAAGTACGAAGACCGCTCGAGGCTCGCGCGGCGCTCGGCCGTCGCGGCGTTGTAGAAATAGTCCGGATGAAACTGGCGGCTGAGCGTCCGCAACCGCTGCTCGAGGTCGACCGCGTCGATCCGCAGCTTTCGCGGCAGGCCGAAGAACGTGAAGTAATCGGTCTGACGCCGGACGAGCGGCAGGATCGTGCGGCATTGGGGACAAAAGTGCGCGTCGAGCGATGCGCCTGCGCCGCACGCCCGGCACGCCTGCATCGTTGGAGCCGAGGTGCTCACGCGCCGAACGAGCTGCCGCAGCCGCAGGTGCTCTTGGCGTTCGGATTGTTGAACACGAACCCCTGGGTCAGCATGTTCGTGTCGTAATCGAGCACCGTGCCATTCAGAAACAGCAGACTCTTCTTGTCGACGTAGATCTTCGCGCCCTCGGGACCGTCGAAGACCTCGTCGCCCGTCCGCGCCTGCTTGTCCCACGTGAACGTGTAGCTCAGGCCCGAGCAGCCGCCGCCTTTGACGCCGACACGCAGTCCGCCCTCGCTGATGCCCTGCTTGGCCATCAACGTGCGGATCTTGTGCGCGGCGGTTTCAGTAATCTGAATCATTTTCTTATTTGTCGCGGGGCCCCACCCCCGCGACCCGTGCCTTCGCGGCTTACACCGCTCGGCTTTGCTTGCAACGACTTTCCGCTCAGTGCGGCGCTACGCCGTTGGCTGAGCGGCTTTCTCAGCCGGCTTGCCGGTCGCCGCCTGCTTCTTCTTGTAGTCGCTGATCGCCGCCTTGATCGCGTCCTCGGCGAGGACCGAGCAGTGAATCTTCACCGGCGGCAGGCTCAGCTCGCTGACGATGTCGGTGTTCTTGATGGCGAGCGCTTCGTCGACCGTCTTGCCCTTGAGCCACTCGGTCGCTAGGCTCGAGCTCGCGATCGCCGATCCGCACCCGAAGGTCTTGAACTTGGCGTCGTCGATGACGCCGGTCGCCGGGTTGACCTTCACCTGCAGCTTCATGACATCGCCGCACTCGGGCGCGCCGACCAGGCCCGTGCCGACGTTCGGATCTTCCTTCGACAGCGACCCGACGTTGCGCGGGTTTTCGTAGTGGTCGATGACCTTGTTCGAATACGCCATTGCTCAGTGTCCTTCCGTTTGCCATTGCATGGTCGAGAGATCCACGCCTTCTTTTGCGAGCTCGTAGAGCGGCGACATTTCGCGCAGCCGCGTCACGACGTTGATGAGCTTGTCCGCCACGTAGTCGACTTCTTCTTCGGTTGACCAGCGGCCGAGGCCGAACCGAATCGACGAATGCGCCAGGTCGTCGCCGGCGCCGAGCGCCTTCAGCACGTAGGACGGCTCGAGGCTCGCCGAGGTGCACGCTGATCCCGAGGACACCGCGACGTCGTTGATCCCCATCAGCAGCGACTCGCCTTCGACGTACGCAAAGCTGATGTTCAGGTTGTGCGGCAGCCGGTGCTCCACCGATCCGTTGATGTAGATCTCGTCGAGCCCTTTGTGCAGCCGATCGTTCAGCCGGTCGCGCAGCTTGCGCAGGCGCACGCTCTCGGTGGCCATCTCCTGCTTGCAGATCTCCGCCGCCTTGCCGAAGCCGACGATGCCCGTGACGTTGAGCGTTCCGGAGCGCATGCCGCGCTCGTGGCCGCCGCCGTCGATGATCGCCGAGAGCAGCACGCGGGGATTGCGCCGCCGCACGTAGAGCGCGCCGACGCCCTTCGGGCCGTACATCTTGTGCGCGCTGATCGACGCCATGTCGACCTTCAGGTCGTTGACGTTGAACGGAATCTTGCCGACCGCCTGCACCGCGTCGGTGTGGAACAGGACGCCCTTCTCCTTCGCGATCGCGCCGATCTCGGCGATCGGCTGGATGACGCCGATCTCGTTGTTGGCGGTCATGATCGTGATGAGAATCGTCTTGTCCGAGATCGCCGCTTTCAGCTCGTCGAGGCTGATCCGGCCGTCCTTCGCCACCGGCAGATAGGTGACGCGGTAGCCGTTCTTCTCGAGCCGCTTGCACGTGTCGATGATCGCCTTGTGCTCGGTGACGCACGTGATGATGTGATTGCCCTTCTCGCGATACATCTCGGCGACGCCTTTGATCGCGAGGTTGTCGGACTCGGTCGCCCCGCTCGTGAAGACAATCTCCTTCGCGTTGGCGCCGATGAGATCGGCAATCTGCTTGCGCGCCTTCTCGACGGCTTCTTCCGCTTCCCAGCCGAACGGATGGTTGCGGCTCGCGGCGTTGCCGAAGTGCTGGGTGAAGTACGGCAGCATCGCCTCCACCACGCGCGGATCGGCCGGCGTCGTCGCGTGATAGTCCATGTAGATCGGAAGCTTGATGGTCATCGTTTTTCCTATAAGTTCGTCTGAAGCACGGCGCGCGCCGGCGCCGGCATCGTTGTCGCCGGGGGCGCCTCGATCGCGAGCTCCGCAATCGTGCAACCGCCGAGCGCCGACAGAATCCGTTCGCGCACCTTCCACAGCGGATCGCGCACGTTGCATTTCGCGAACTGATCGCAGCTGCCGTCGTCGGTCGAGCACGCGGTGACCGTCACCGGACCCTCGATCGCCTGAATGACGTCGGCCACCGAAATCTGCCCGGGCAGCCGCGCCAGGTGATACCCGCCGCGCGTGCCCTGGTGCGAAGCGAGCAGCCCGCGCTGGACCAGCCGCTGAAGCACCTTGGCCATCAGCTCGATCGGGATGCCGTACAGCTCCGCGATCTCGCGGGCACTCGAGGAGCCGCGATCGCCGCGCAGCGCCAGATGCTTCATGGCCATCAGCGCGTAATCCGCCTTTTTTGAGAGCCTCAGCATAGGGCGCCCTTAAGTCCGACCTTCCTAGTCCTATATTACCACGCCCAGGGCTAGTATTTCGGCTGCGTCGGATCCACCTTGTCGATCCAGGCCAGGATGCCCCCCGTGAGGTTCAGCACACGTTTGAAGCCGACTGACCGCAGGAAATCGGCCGCCTTGGCGCTTCGGCCGCCCATTTTGCACTGGACGACGACCTCCTGATTGGGGTCGAGCTCGTTGTAGCGCTTCGGCACGTCGCCGAGCGGAATCAGCACGGAGCCTGGGATCCGGTTGATTTGGTATTCCTGCGGCTCGCGCACGTCGACGATCAGCAGGTCGTCGCCGCGATCGAGGCGCGCTTTCAAGTCGACGGCTGAAATGTCGAGGGGGCTCGCCTGCACCGTTGTTGACTCCAGGGGCTCCGGCGCGGCGGGATGAACACCGCAGAATTGATCGTAGTCAATCAGCTTGGTCACGGTCGGGTGCGTGCCGCAGACCGGGCAGTCCGGATCCTTCTGCAGCTTCAGCTCGCGGAACTTCATGCGCAGCGCGTCGAAGATCAGAAACCGGCCGACGAGCGGCTCACCGATCCCGAGAATCAGCTTGATCGTTTCCATCGCCTGAATCGTGCCGATGATGCCCGGCAGCACGCCGAGCACGCCGCCTTCGGCGCAGCTCGGGACGAGGCCCGGCGGCGGCGGCTCCGGATAGAGGCAGCGGTAGCAGGGGCCGTTCTTCGCGCCGAAGACCGACGCCTGCCCCTCGAAGCGGAAGATGCTGCCGTACGCGTTCGGCTTGCCGAGCAGCACGCACGCGTCGTTGACGAGATACCGCGTCGGGAAATTATCGGTGCCGTCGACGATCACGTCGTAGGGCTGGAACAGCTTCAGCGCGTTCTCGGAGCTGAGCGCCGTCTCGTAGGTCTTAATCGTGATTTCGGGATTGAGCGCCTGCAGCCGATCCCTGGCCGACGCGAGCTTCGTGCGTCCCACATCCGGCGTCCCGTGCAGAATCTGGCGCTGCAGGTTGCTGAAGTCGACGACGTCGAAGTCGACGAGGCCGAGCGTGCCAACGCCGGCCGCCGTGAGATACATCGCCACGGGCGATCCGAGGCCGCCCGCCCCGATGCAGAGGACTTTCGACGCCTTCAGCTTCCGCTGCCCTTCGACGCCGACCTCCGGCATGATCAGGTGCCGGCTATAGCGTTTGATTTCATCGTTGGTGAGTTGTGGCAGGGTGTCGGGAACCTTTTCGGCTACTGCACTTCCCGAAAAGGTTCCCGACACCCTCTCACCCGACACCCGGTCAACGCCGCCCGCCACCGACGGAATGATGCTGATCGTGTCGCCCGGCGCCACCGGCGTCTGCTCTTTCTGCAGATACCGGATGTCCTCGTCGTTCACGTACACGTTCACGAAGCTGCGCAGCTTGCCTTGCTCGTTGAACAGATGCGCCTTCAGCCCGGCGTGCTTCTGCGTCAGATTCTCCAGCAGCTCGCCGACGGTCCGCCCTTCGGCGTCGACCGCGTCCTGCTTATCGGTGTACGGCCGCAGCGGAGTGGGAATCAGGATTCTCGTCGCCATGTTGGAGCGTGCCCTCTTCGAATGTGGAGCGATCGTCTTTGAGCCGCCAGACCGTGATGTCGCCCGCCGCGCCGGCGGCAACCGACACGATCACGTAGGCAAACGTCGGCCACGCGTGATCGAGATCGTACTGCGATGGCCGCGCCGGATGATCCGGATGCGAGTGGTAGAACCCGAGCAACTCGCCGCCCAGCTCGCGCGCGCGCTGCTCGGCCAGGCGGTAATCCGACGGTCGGACCAGGAAGCGCCGCCGCGGACCTTCGTCGGTCGTGTTCGGCAGCGCCACGGCCGCCTCGACGCGCCCGTCGCGGCCCACGAGCGCGCCGCAGCACTCGTGCGGATACGTCTCTTCACCATGCCGCCGAATCGCGCCTTCGACGGCGGCCGCCAGAGACAGATCGCGCTCAGACATCGACGTGCCAAAACGGCTCGCTCAGATATTTCTCGGCGCCGTCGGGAAACACCGTCACCACGACGCCCGCCCGCAGCCGGCGCGCGACGATGAGGGTGGCCGCGAGCGCCGCACCCGAGGAAATGCCGCCGAGCAGCCCTTCCTCGCGCGCGAGCCGCCGGACCATCACGTACGCCGACTCGGTGTCGATGCGCAGATCCTCGTCGGCGAGCGACGGATCATAGATCCCCGGCACGATCGCCGACTCCATGTGCTTGAGCCCCTCGAGGCCGTGCATCGGACCATCCGGCTGAACCGAGATCAGCTTGATCCCGGGGTTGAAGGCGCGCAGCCGGCGGCCGGTGCCCATGAACGTGCCGCTCGTGCCGAGCCCGGCCACAAAATGCGTGAGCCGGCCGCTCGTCTGCTCGATGATCTCGGGGCCGGTCGTATCGTAGTGCGCCCGCCAGTTACCGTCATTGTTGTATTGATCGGGATAGAAGTACCGATCCGGGTCGGACGCGTGCATGCGGCGCGCTTCGCGAATCGCGCCGTCAGTGCCTTCGAGCGGGCTGGTGAACACGAGCGTGGCGCCGAGCGCGCGAAGAATCAGCTTGCGTTCGGCGCTCGCATTCTCGGGGACGCACAACGTCACCGCGTACCCGCGCGCCGCGCCGATCGTCGCGTACGCGATGCCGGTGTTGCCTGAGGTGGCGTCGAGAATGGTGCGGCCGTGCGTCAGCGCGCCCGATGCCTCGCCTTCGAGGATCATCCGCGCCGCGGCGCGATCCTTCACCGAGCCGCCCGGATTCTGCCACTCCGCTTTCGCGTACAACTCGACCCCGGGCGTCTCGCGCTCGAAGCGGTGGAGCCGCACGAGCGGCGTCCGGCCGATCAAGTCGACGACCGACGATCCCGCGCTCCGATCGAGGACCAGGCAATCTGTGGATGAAAACATCACTAATTTATATACGACCGAACTAGTCCGAATTATATCAACGCCTGTTCCGCTGTCAATCCTTGCTATACTCTGACCGCTCGCGATGACCTCGGCTTCTGCGCCGCAAACCTCACACCAGCAACGAGATCCGGACGCCCCTGGCGGGATCGTTGCGACGGCCGCGATGGTCCGCATCGGCGCGTGGCTCTTCGAGCGCCGCACCTGGCTCCCGCTGCCGCTGGCCATCGCCTTGCTGCTGATTCCCACCCGCAGGGACATATCCCCGCCCCCATTCCTCCTCGGTGCAGCCGTCGTCGCGCTCGGGGAATGCATCCGGCTGTGGGGCGTGCATCACATCGGCGCCATCTCGCGCACGCGAAGCGATCGGCTCGGGCCGCTCGTGTCGACCGGACCGTTCGCCCTCGTTCGCAATCCGCTTTACCTCGGCAACATCGCGCTGTGGGTCGGCTTCGCGCTGTCCCTGCGCCTGCTCTGGATCGTGCCGATCATCATCGTGATCCTGGGCTTCGAGTACCACGCGATCGTGCGGTGGGAAGAAACGCTGCTCGAGTCGCGCCGCGGCGAGGAGTACCGCGCGTATATCACGCGCGTGCCACGCTGGCTGCCCAAAAGCCGTCGCGGACAATTCGCTCCGACTTCTTCGACTCCAGGTGTGGCTTTTTCCTGGCGAGAGACGTTCTTCAGCGAGCGCGGCACGCTCATCGCGATCGCGGCCGGCTTTCTCTTGATCTACCTGAAGCTCACCGTGTGAGGCTCTGCCACAGATACCACGACGCGACCGATCGATACGGCCGCCAGGCCTCGCCGATTCTCAGAATCCGTTTGGCGTCGGGCGTCTTCCGCAGGCCGTACAGCTTCTGCACCGCCTTGACGATTCCGAGATCGTCCGCCGGCAGCACGTCGGGCCGGTGCAATCTGAACATCAGAAACATCTCCGCGGTCCAGCGGCCGAAGCCCTTCACCGACGTCAGCCGCTCGATGACGTCATCGTCGGGCAGCGCGTCGAGCTCGTCGAGGCGCAGCCGGCCGTCCGCAATCCGTCCGCACAGATCGCGCACGTAGCCGACCTTCTGCCCGCTCAGGCCGACGCCGCGCAGCGCCCCGTCGTCGATCGCGGCGATCGCCGCCGCGCCGGGAATCTCTCCGTCTGGAAACAGCGCGAGAAAGCGTCCGAAGATCGTCGCGGCCGCCTTGGTCGAGAGCTGCTGGCTGACGATCGCGCCGGCGAGCGCGGACAGATGATCGTTGCGCTGGCGCGAGGCGAGCGCGCACGGGCCGATGCGCTTGATGGCGGCGCCGAGGACGGGGTCGCGGCGGATCAGCAGCCGCCGGGCGCGCGCGTAGCCTTCGGGTGTCAGAGAACGGGACGCCATCGCCTACGCTGCGCAGACGATGCGGAAGCCGACGCTGTAGGCGTAGGTGTCGGGCGGGACTTTGTGCCGATACGCGCAGCGGAGCATCGACACGTCGTCGTTCACCCACGATCCGCCGCGGACGATGCGCATGGCGCCTGACGACGGACCGCGCGGATCGCGCGGGTCGCCGTTGCCGTAGTACTCCGCGCCGTACCAGTCCGACACCCATTCCCACACGTTGCCGCACATGTCGTACAAGCCGTAAGGATTGGGCGGAAAGGTGCCGGTCGGCCGCGTGCCGCGCTGCCGCTTCACCGACGGATCCACGAGGAAATTGCAGCGCGCGGGATCGATGTCGTTGCCCCAGGGATACCGGTGGCCTTCGACGCCGCCGCGTGCCGCCTTTTCCCACTCCGCTTCGGTCGGCAGACGCACGGCGCGTCCGAGCGAGTCGGACAGCCACCGGCAGTACGCGAGCGCATCGTCGTACTGCACGAGGACGATGGGGTGGCTGCCGTGCCCGACTGGCGGCTCGTTTTCTTCCCACACGTACGGAGCGGCCATCTCCTTGAACAGGGCGTCGCGCCCGGCGGCGGCGATGAGCGGCAGCCCGCGGATGGCCGGCGCCGGGTGACCGGTCGCGCGCACGAAGCGCGCGTACTCGTCGTGGGTCACGGGAAAGCGGCCGATGAAGAACTCGCTGATGTAGACGCGATGGACCGGGCGCTCGTCTTCCTCGGCGTCAGACGCCCCCATCAGGAATTCGCCGGCGGGAATACGCGCCAGATTTGGCGCCGAGGTGGCCGCCATCGCCCGGCCCGTCCCGCCGCCGGGTCGTGGTCCGTGCGTGTCGTTACTTGTCACGAAGACGCCAGTATAGTCCAGGTAGCCAGGGCGTCTTTCGCCGAAAAAAACGGAGTAAAGTGAGCGCCATGAAACTCGAACCGTTTGCCATGGAACGCATGCAATCCACCTATGAAAACCAGGTGGCCTTCAACCTGTCGGAGAGCGGCGTGCACGCGCTGCGTCTCGGCGATCTGGTGGAGGACGCGGCGGCGCGCGAGCAGCTGCTGGCCGAGCCCCTCCGCTACATCCAGTCGAACGGCACGATTGCCCTGCGCACCTCGATTGCGCGGATCTATCCGGGGGCGACGACCGATCACATCCAGGTGACCAACGGCGGTTCCGAGGCCAACTACATCACGACGTGGCGGCTCGTCGAGCCCGGCGACGACGTGGTGCTGATGGTGCCCAACTACATGCAGACGCGCGGCCTGGCGCGCGCGTTCGGCGGCACGGTGAAGGAATGGCCGCTCGTGCTGGCGGGATCTCCAGCGCGGTGGCAGGTGGATCTCGGCGCGCTCGAGCAGATCGTGTCGGCGCGCACCAAGCTCATCATCATCTGCAATCCGAACAACCCGACCGGCGCGCGGATCGAGGCGAGCGACCTCGACGCCGTCGCGGCGATCGCCAGCCGGCATGGGAGCTGGGTGCTGTCCGATGAAATTTATCGCGGCGCGGAACGTGACGGCCGCGAGACGCCGTCGATGTGGGGCCGGTACGATCGCACGATTGTGACGAGCGGGCTGTCGAAGGCGTACGGCCTCCCGGGGCTGCGCATCGGATGGATCGCGGGACCGCCGGCGCTCGTCGCCTCGCTGTGGTCGTACCACGACTACACGACGATTTCGCCGGGCGCGCTGAGTGACGCGCTTGCCCGCCGGGCGCTCGAGCCGGCCCGCCGCGCGCAGATTCTCGCGCGGACGCGCACGATTCTGAACGCGAACTATCCGATCATGGCCGGGTGGCTCGACAGTCACGGCGCGCTCTTCAGCTATGCGCCGCCAGACGCCGGAGCGATCGTCTACGTGCGGTATCACCATCCGATCAACTCGACGGACCTGGTCAACCGCCTGCGCGAGCAGAAGAGCGTGTTGATCGTGCCGGGCGATCACTTCGGCATGGACGGCTATCTGCGGATCGGTTTCGGCGACGAGACCGACTACATGCGCCAAGGGCTGAACCGGCTGCAGGAGCTGCTCGTCGAGCTCGGCGTGTCCAGCACGAAGCCAGTATCGGGCGCGGAGCCGGTGTCGGACACGTTGCCGGCGTCGGCGCCCACATGACGACGTTCGAGTTGGTGCTCGTCGGCTTCGGGCACGTCGCGCAGCGGTTCGTCACGCTTCTGGAGGAGCAGCGCGCGGCGCTCGCGCGGGAGCGGATCGCCGTGCGGGTCGTGGGCGTGGCGACGCGGCGGCACGGGGCGGCGTCAGCCGTGCGCGGGCTCGACGCGGCGGCGCTCATCAATCGCGTGGCGCGAGGCGAGCGGATCGGCAGAAGCCGGGAGGAGCGGCCCGCGGCGGACTTCATCGCCGACGTCGCGGCCGCGAACGACGCCGCGCGCGAGCGGCGCCTCATCGTCGTCGAAACGACGACGCTCGACATCACGCGTGGGCAGCCGGCGATTGAGCACGTCCGCGCCGGCCTGGCCAGTGGCGCGCACGTCATCACCGCGAACAAGGGGCCGGTCGCGTTCGCCTATCACGCGCTGGCCGCGGCCGCCTCGCGCGCCGACCGGCGATTTCTGTTCGAGGGCGCCGTGATGGACGGCGTTCCGATCTTCAATCTCGTGCGCGAGACGCTGCCCGCCGTCACGATCCTCGGATTCCGTGGCGTGGTCAACAGCACGACCAACTTCATTTTGACCGCGATGGAGCAGGGACAACCGTTCGCCGAGGCGCTGTCGGAAATGCAGGCGATGGGCATCGCTGAATCGGACGCCTCGCTCGACGTCGACGGCTGGGACGCGGCCGCCAAGACTGCGGCGCTCGCCAACGTGCTGCTCGATGCGCGGCTCACGCCCCGGGATGTCGAGCGGGTCGGCATTTCGGCCGAGCTCGGCCGGCCGGCGATGGAGGCGCGGGCGGCGGGGCGGCGGTTGAAGCTGGTGGCGCGGGCGGCTCGCGAAGACGGGCGCATCACGGCGAGGGTCGCGCCGGAAGAGCTGCCGGACGACGACCTGCTCGCCGGGCTCGAGGGTCAGCAGAACGCGATCATTCTGCACACCGACCTACTCGGCGAGGTGGCGGTGGTCCAGCGAGGGGCCGGGCTGACGCAGACCGCCTACGCGCTGCTGTCGGACCTCATTACGATCGGCAGGGACGTCAATGGCCCCAGGGGCCTCAGGGGCCGCCCGCCAGCCCGGCGAGCGCGCTCTCGAGCGCGTCCGGATCGAACCCTGTGATGACGCGATCGCCGATGATGGTGACCGGCACGGTGCGAAGCTTGAGGGCCAGCAGCTCGTCGTACGCCCGGTCGTCCTCGTCGACGTTTTTCGCGATGAACGCGACGCCTGCGTGTGAAAGCAACTCTTTCACTTGTTCGCAGCTCTGTCAGGCACTGCCCGCGTAGACGATAATCATTCCTTCATTATGATGCCGGTAAAGTAGAACCATGGAAATTTCAGACGTCAAGAAACGAGTGCTCGAAACGATCGATCGCGCCAAGCGGGCGTCGGCGGCGCGGCGCGCGCGGGTCGACGAGGCGGCGCGCGAGTACGAGGCGTTCCTCGCGCAGATCGCGGTGCCGATCTTTCGTCAGATCGCCAATGTGCTGCGCGCCGAGGGGCATCTGTTCAACGTCTTCACGCCGGGCGGCAGCGTCAGGTTGATGTCGGACCGGTCGGCGGAGGACTACATCGAGCTCCGGCTCGACACCGAGGGCGACGATCCACGGGTGATCGGGCACGCCAGCCGCAGCCGCGGCCGCCGCGTGCGGGAGTCGGAGTGGCCGCTCGCCGACAGCGGCGCCATCCGCGATCTCACCGAGGACGACGTGTTGCGGTTTGTGATGAAGGAACTGGAACAGTTCGTCGGGTAGGGGGTGTTTAAGCCAGCCGCTCCGCGAAGGAGATGTCGATGCCCTGCCGTTTGAGGAGCGCGAGGAACCCGGTTCGATCGGCGGCGCGGCGGTAGGCCTCGAGCGCGTCAATCGTGCCGCTCTGCACGAAGCCGACCAGTGAGTCGTTGAGCGGCAGCATCCCGTGCTTGCGGCCGCCCTCGATCGCCATCGGCAGCTGCGACGTCTTCCCTTCCGCGATGACGCTGGCCACGGCCGATGTATTCAGCAGCACCTCGCGCGCGGCGACCCGACCGCCGCCGGGCTTGCGAACGAGCACCTGCGCGACGATGCCGCGCAGATTTTCGGCCAGTGCGAGCTGCACGTGGCGGCGGTACTCGGGCTGATACAAATCGATGATGCGATCGACGGCGCCGGACGCGGTGTGCGCCGGGAGCGCGCCGATGACCAGGTGGCCGGAATTAGCGGCGTCGAGCGCGACGGTGACTATGTCGGCCGTCCGCAGCTCTTCGATGACGAGCACGTCCGGGTTCTCGCGGATCGCGGCGCGCGCGACCGCCAGCATCTCCTCGGCGTCGCCGCGGACTTCGCGCTGGCTGACGAGCGAGTTGCGGTTCTCGTGCACGATCTTGATCTCGCTCTCGATCGTGATGACGTGATCGCGGCGCGTCCGGTTGATCAAGTCGACGAACGCCGAGATGAGCGTGCTCTTGCCGCTCGAGCGCGGTCCCGCCACCAGCACGAGGCCCTCGGGCTCGGCGGCGAGCGCCTGAATTTCGCGCGACAGCCCGAGCTGATCGGCCGAGATCGCGCGGACCGGCATCATGCGGAAAATGCCGCCGGCGCCGCGATGATCGCGGAACGTCATGCAGCGCACGCGGCCCACGTCCGGCACGTCGCAAATCCACTCGGTGCTGACACCGCTCCGAAGCGCCTCGCGGTTGCGCTCCGGCATCAGATCGATGAGCAGCGCCTCGACGTCGCTCGGCCCGAGCGCCCCCTCGTCGAGCATCTGAATCTCGCCGTCGACCCGCATCGACGGCCGCGCCAGCGAGGCGAGGTACAGCGTGGACGCCCCGCGAGCCGCCGCGACCCGCAACAGCCGATCGAGCCCTGTGCCAGAAAACGATCCGGTCAGGATCGGCGGCGCCTCGCCACGAACCGGGTTGCGCGACAGCGGCAGGACCACCGCGGGTTGCACCGGTTCAGCGCGCTCGAGCACCGGCGGCGGCGCGTACGGCACTGGCGGCGGTGCGTACTGCACCGGCGGCGGCGTGTACTGCACCGGCGGCGGCGCGGACTGCACCGGCGGCGACGCGGACTGCACCGGCGGCGGCGTGGACTGCACCGGCGGCGGCGTGGACTGCACCGGCGGCGGCGCGGACTGCACCGGCGGCGGCGCGGACTGCACCGGCGGCGGTGTGTATTGCGCCGGCGGCGGTGTGTATTGCGCCGGGGGCGGTGTATATTGCGCCGGGGGCGGCGTGGACTCCAGAGACGGTGCGTATTTCACGAGCGGCGGCGCGTGCTGCGCAGCTGGCGCGATCGGCGCCTCGTTCTCGAGAGGCGTCTCCGGCTCGAGCCGCGGTACGGCGTACAGCGACGGCCGTGGCGGCTGATCGATTTCGATCGACGAAGGAAGATGGATCTCCTCGACCGCCGATTCCTGCACCGGCTCCCACTCCGTCTCGTCGTTGAGCGGCACCTCGACCGGCGCCTCCGCCACATCCGGCCACAAATCAGTGGAATCCGGCATCAACAGATCCTCGCCAGGATCCTGTCGCATCGACTCGGGATCGTGCGCGGCGATGGGCTCCGGCGTGACGAAGGCCTCGATCGGAACGCGGTCCTCTTCCGGCGCACGCTTGCGCCGAATCTCGACCCACACGTCCTCTCCCCCGCGGGCGGCGACGACGGTGAAGTATTCGTGGCGGAATTCGGAACGCGCGGGCAGCTCGTACTGGATCGCGCCGAACTCGTCGAGCGCGTTCAGCGTGTCCACCGGCAGCAACTGTTCGAGGATGCCGTTCACCGCTTCGAACGTCAGACCGCGCGTCGCCAGGTCAACCTGGCCGGACGGCGCGACCACGTACGGCTTGTCGCCGACATGGATCACGCACGCCTCGCCGTCGAGGCTGACGATCGCCTGAAGCAGTGACGGAACCAGGCTCATGGTCTCAGGGCCGCGCGTTTGCGCGCGATTGCACAGTCTTGCCGATGCGCACGGAAGTGTTGCACACGCTCTGTGTCGGCGCGAACGGGCCGGCGCATTAGGCGCGAGGAACGGCTCCGACCTCGTACACCCGCACGAGCTCCACCAGTTTATATCCGCGCGTCTGATACGGCGGCACGATTCGCTCGGCACGGAGAAACTGCATCATGGCTTCATCGCTGTAGTCGGGCGCGCCGATGTCCGGGATCCCCGCCAGCGCCGCTTCGAGAGCGGCGATCGTCATCGCCTTGTCGACGCTGGTCTTCGAGCCAGGCAGAAACCCGAACCGCAGCACGCGCTCGCGGCGCCTCACCGTCGCGAATGCGACGTACACCTCGTTGCTGATGAAATTGTAGTCGGCTTCCGACCGGCTGGCTGGCGCGTCTTCGACGCGCACGAGCGCCACGCCGTCGACCCGCTGCAGATGATCCACCAGCAGCTGCGTGAAGGTCCCTTCCCCGGACCATTTTGACGTATCGAGGCTCATTTGAACGCCTGATGGATCGCCATGAGGCCTCCGAGGACGCGGTAGTGACGCACGCGCGAGAAGCCGCGTGCCTCCATCAGGCGCGCCACGGCCTCGGCTCCGGGATAGTTGCGGATCGACGCGGGGATGTAGCGGTACGTGTCGGGGTCGCGGTGCAGCATCCATCCCACCGCCCCGCCGACGATCGTCAAGTACGACAGATATACCGCTCGCACCAGCGCGTTCGACGGCCGATCGAAGTCGAGCGAAAGCGCCTGTCCGCCCGGCTTCAGCACGCGCAGCATCTCGTCGATCGACGCCTGCAGATCGGGCACGTTGCGGATGCCGTAGCCGGTGGTCACGATGTCGAAAGCGCCGCTGGCAAAGGGCAGCGCGACCATGTCGCCGACGAGAAACTCGGGCGCGGGGCTCGCCGTGATCTTCCCCCGCGCCAACTCGATCATGCGTTTCGTGACGTCGAGTCCCACGACGAGGGCGCCGCGCGCCGCCAACGCGAACGCGATGTCGCCGGTGCCGGTCGCCAGGTCCGCCGCCCGCATCCCTGGCGAGGGCGCCGCGAGATCGATCAGCCGCCGTTTCCACCGCCGATCGCGCCCGTACGACAAGGCGACCGTGATGAAGTCGTAGCGGTCCGCGATCGTCGCGAACAGCCCGCGCACGTATCGGCGCTTGCCTTCAGGCGTGGCAATGCGGTCACGCACAGACATGAGTGACTGATAGTATCTCCGCATGCTCCCTTCGAGCACCGTCGAGAACTACCTGAAGGCGATCTACCAGGGACAGTCTGCGCTTCCGCCCGGGGAGCGACTCGTGCCCATGGGCCAGGTGGCCGCGGCGCTCGGCGTCACGCCCGGCACGGCGACGACGATGGTCAAGGCGCTGTCGGAGTCGGGACTCGCCGAATACGAACCCTATAGCGGCGTGCGGCTCACCGGCGCCGGCGAAACGCTGGCGGGACTCGTCCTGCGGCGCCATCGCCTGGTGGAGCTGTTTCTCGTGCAGGTGATGGGCATGAGTTGGGCGGAAGTGCACGAGGAAGCCGAACTGCTCGAGCACGTCGTCTCCGAGCGGCTGATCGAGCGGATGGACGACATGCTCGGTCATCCGACGCACGATCCGCACGGCGACCCGATTCCCAACCCGGACGGCGCGATCACGCCGCGGGAGCTGGACAGCCTGCTCACCTGTCCGATCGGCGAGAAACTGCGCGTCACGCGCATCGCCGATCAGGATCCGGCGTTCCTACGCTTCATCGAGAACAACCACCTGAAGCCCGGCCAGCCGGTTGAAGTTGAGCGGCGCGACGCCGCCGCCGATTCGGTGCGGCTGCGCGGCAAGGACGATCGCGTGATCACCATCGGCGCGCGGGCGGCGTCGAAGCTGCTCGTCGAGGTCGTGCCCTCGTGAGGCGCCGAGCGCCCGGCACGATCGCGGCGTTGATCGCGTCCGCATGGCTGGCGGGACGACCGGTTCGGCTGACCGCGCAGACCGCTGCGGTCGATCCCCATGCCGCGCAGCCGCAACGGCCGACCGTGGCCACGCACGCCGGCACCGTGGCAACCGGGTGGCTCGAGATCGAGGCCGGGACGGAGTTCGATCGCTACGCCGATCGGTCGCGCGGCGAGAGCGCGCCCGTGTTGTTCAAGATAGGGTTGGCGCCGCGCGTCCAACTCGAGCTGCAGGCGCCCGTCATCAGGCCCGCTCAATCGGAGACAACGGGCATTGGCGACTTCTCGATCGGTGTGAAGATGCGGCTGTTCGAGGCCACGCCTGTCGTCGGCAATCTCGCGATCCTTCCCAGCCTGAAGTTGCCCAGCGGCTCGGCGGATTCGGGCACCGGCACCGGTACAACCGACGTCGGCCTGCTGTTGATTTCGAGCCACAAGTTCGGCGAGGTCGCCATGGATCTCAACGTCGGCTACACACGGCGCGGAGGCGACGGAACCGTCGCGCCTCGCCACGCCGCATTGTGGACGGCGTCGTTCGGCGGTCCCGCGCGCGGGTGGCTCGGGTGGGTCGCGGAGCTGTACGGCTATCCTGCGACCTCAGGGCCGGCCGGCGCGGACTCGATCGTGGCCTTTCTCGTCGGGCCGACGGTCGCCATTCGCGATTGGCTCGTGATGGATGCGGGCGCGATCGTGCCGGTCACGGGCCCTCAGCCGCGCGCGTTCTACGCCGGCGTCACGTACAACGTCGGCCGGTTGTGGCCCGCCCCCCTCCCATCAACCTTCCGATCGGTCCGAGGTCCAGGTTGAGATTCTCCGCCCACCGCCTCCACGTCTAAAGCGCCTCGAGTAGTTGCTCGGGACGATCGATGACCTGCTCCGCGCTTTCCAGTTGGTCGACCGGAATACCCTCAAACCCGAACCCGTAGCGGGCCAGATACAGGCGCGTACCTGCATTTCGCGCCGTCCGCCAATCGATCGCGGAGTCGCCCACGAGGGCGGCCTCGGCCGGCGTGATGCCGGCCTGCGCAATCAGGTACTCGAGCCCAGCGGGATTGGGCTTGCGTGCGAACGGACCGTCGCCGCCGACGACGTGGTCCTCTGGAAAGAAGCGCGCGAGATCGAGGCCGGCCAGCACGCGGCGCGTCGCCTCGAGCGGTTTGTTGGTCAGCACGGCCAGCTTCGTTCTCCGGCTGAGCTCGGCTAGCACCTCCGCGATCTTCGGATACGGCTTCGTGTGGTTCAGCAGATGCTCGTCGTAGATCGCGAGGAACCGGTCGAGGGCGTCGGACGGGGCCTCGCGCCCCGAGGCTTCGAAGACGCGCGCCACGAGCACGGCCGCGCCGTCGCCCACCATACGCCCGATGGCATCCTCCGGCAGCGGCGCGCCGCCCGCTTCCAGGAGCAACGTGTTGGCGGAATCGGCAAGGTCGCGGCGCGAGTCGACGAGCGTCCCATCCAGATCGAAGACGACGAGCTTCACTGTTCCGCGCCGTACTCGGCGAACGACGTCGGGGTTTCCCACACGCGCACGCGGACGACGGGCAGCCCCTGCTCGGTGGCGTAGTCGAAGATCAACCGCGCAATCCGCTCGACGGTCGGATTGCTGTCGACGAGAAACACCGGCTCCCCAAGCGCCTGGAGCGGCTTCACGAGCGGATCGTCGTGGCGCAGCAGCATCTTGTGATCGAGAGCCTTGTCGATCCACCCCTTGATGATGCGCTTGATGTCGCTGAAGTCGCAGACCATGTTCCGGTTGTCGAGCCGGCCCGTGCGCACCTCGATCTCCGCGACGGCGTTGTGGCCGTGCGGATGCTTGCAGATGCCGTCGTAGTCGAGCAGCCGGTGGCCGTAACAGAAGTCGATACGTTTAGTAACGGAGTACATTTGGTAATGGGGTAATGTGGTGATGTTGTAATGGGAAGAACGAGCACGGGACTCTGATCACGTTCTCAGCTTACCCCATCACCCCATCACCCCATCACCCCATCACCCCATGCTTACAGCCGTTCTGTTCTCCGGGGGCCTCGACAGCGCGGTGTTGCTCGCCGAGGAGGCGACGCGCGGCGAGGTGCAGCCGATCTATGTGGCGACCGGCCTCGCGTGGGAGGCGTCGGAGCGGGCGACCGCCGACGCGTTGCTCGCCAGCGGCTCCCTGCACGGCCGCATCGGGCCGCTCGTTTCGCTGACCGTCGACATGCGCGACGTGTACGAAGCGGCGCACTGGGCCGTGCAAGGCCGCCCGCCGGGTTACCACACGCCAGACGAGGAGGTGTATCTGCCCGGCCGCAACATCATCCTGCTCGGCAAGGCCGGCGTCTATTGCGCCGCGGTGGCGATCGACCGGCTCGTGCTCGGCACGCTCGCGCACAATCCGTTTCCCGACGCGACGCCCGAGTTTCGATCGGCCATGGCCCGCGCACTGTCGCTCGGTCTGGCGCACCGGCTTCAGATCGACGCACCTTACGCAGACGTGAGCAAAGCGGAAGTGATCCGGCGCGGCGCCGCGGTCGGTATCCCCTTCCCGTTGACGCTGTCGTGCATGAACCCGCGGGCGGACGGACAGGCGTTGCCGCGGCATTGCGGCGAGTGCAGCAAATGCCGCGAGCGGCATGACGCGTTTGTCGAAGCCGGCGTCAGCGATCCAACCGAGTATCTCGACCGCCGGAACGTAGAACCTAGAACCTAGAACGTCTCAATACCGCCGCAGCGTAATCGAGCCGTCGCCGGTGCGGACCTTCACCGCATGTCCTCCGGCACCAAGACGGCCGCGTACCGAGCTCTTACCAATCTGGCCGCTGACGTTCGACAGCGTGACGTCACGTATGGTGATGGCGCCGTCGCCGGTGTGGGCGTCCAGTTCGCCGCCGAAGCTGTCCGGCACTTCGAGCACCACCGATCCGTCGCCGGTGGTGATGCTCCAGTCGGCGTCGGTCGCGCTGCCCGCGGCCGCGCGAATCGTGACGCCGCCGTCGCCGGAGCGCACGCGAACGCTCTTGAATGTGCCGTCGGCCGTGATGCTGCCGTCGCCCGTGTCGACATCGAGCGCGCCGGTGATCTTCTCCAGTTTGATGGAGCCGTCGCCGGTGTGCAGCGTGAGATCGCCCGCCAGATCGCGGCCGTGGATGCTCCCGTCGCCCGAACGCAGATTCAGCATGCCGTTGATTCGCTCCACGTCGATCGATCCGTCGCCGCTGGTGGCATGCACGTCGGCCGACGCCGGCATCGCCACGATCAACTTTGCCGTCGTGTTGTTCCAGGGCCACCCGAACACGTGGAGGCTCTTCGGCAACCGCGCGTCAACGACGATGTGATTGCCGTTTTGTTCGGTGTGGACGTCGATGCGCGCGGCCGCCCTCTTGTTGAAGGCGTGCTTTTCAATCGTCACGGTCACTTCGGGCCGGTCCGACACGCGGATCTCGATCGACCCGTCGAAGGTCGACAGCGAGACGTCGGGCTTCCCCGTCACGGCGAACCGCTTGTCTTCGCGCTCGACGTATCTCGCCTGATCGGCGCCAATGACGACACAGGCGGGGCCGGCCACGAGCACCGCCAGCGCCGCGGCGGCGCCAAGCGAGCGAAGACGAATCGAATCTGCCATGGCGAGACTCCTTCCGAGGCTTAGACGGATGTGCGGGAACCGGTGTTGCACAGGGGGGTGTTGAGGGGGTCGGGAGCCTTTTTCAGTTTTTGCGCTGTTCGAGTGCCGCCCCTAGCAAAAACTGAAAAAGGCTCCCGACCCCCATTCAGGTTCTTGAATACGCCAGCTGCCCCGCGATGTAAGTCTGCACGACCGAGAACTGCGCGTCGAGGACGACGAGATCCGCGACCGCGTCCGGCGCGAGGACGCCATGGCCGACCAGGCCCAGCTCGCGCGCCGGCGTCGTCGAGCAGAGCGTGGCCGCGTCGACCGGCGACAGGCCGATCCGCCCGACGAGCCCCTGGAACGCCCGGTCCATCGTCAAGACGCTGCCGGCGAGCGTGCCGTCGTCGAGGAAGGCCGCCGATTCGCCGACCGTGATTGGCTGCCCGCCGAGCCGAGCGCGGCGGCCGACCGGCAGGCCCGACGCGGCGGTCCCGTCGGTGATGGCGAGGACGCGCGACGGGCGCTTCGCCGCGATCGCCATGCGCACGATCGCGGGATGCACGTGGAAGCCGTCGCAAATCAGCTCCGCGGCGACTTCGTCGGTCTGCAGGATCGCCCCGGCGAGGCCGGGCGCGCGATGGCCGAGCGGCGGCATGCGGTTGAAGAGATGCGTCGCGTGCCGCGCGCCCGCCGCGATCGCGGCGAGCGCCTCGTCGTAGGTCGCATTGGAATGGCCCAGCGACACGCGAGGGCCGCGAGCCAACACCCAGCGGACGAGGTCGAGCCCGCCCTCAAGCTCCGGCGCCAGCGTCACGATGCCGACGTCCGGCGCCGCGCGCTCGATCTCGCGCAGGATGTCCGACGCGGCAAACTCCCCCGTCTTTCCTGCCCTTCCTGACGCTCCTGCCCGTCCTGCCCCTGTCTCCCCATCCAGCGCCGCGCGCGGGCTGCGCAGGCATCCCATCGGCTGGGCGCCGCGGTACTCCGGGTTAATGAAGTTGCTCTCGAGATGCGCGGGCAGCACGCGCGCCGAGCGCGGGTCGGCCGTTTCGCGCGCGCTTCGCACCTGGTCGAGCACAAGGCGCAGCGCATCGGGCGCGCACGCCACCGTCGTGGGACAAAAGGCAGTGACGCCGTAGCGTGGCAGCCGCGCCGCGATCGAACGAACGGCGGTGTTGCCGTCGAGCGAGTCGAATCCGTCGACGCCGTGCACGTGCACGTCGATGAAGCCGGGGACGATGTAGTGGCCGTGGAACGCGAAAAGCGACGGGGAATGTCCGCTGGGCATGCGGCCCTGGGCGCCGCCGGGACGAATGTCGGCGATGCGGCCGTTCTCGATCGCGAGGGTGCCGGGCGTGAGGATGCGGTCAGGCAGCACCAGCTCGGCGCCTGACAGTACGATCATTGGAGCGCAGCCGTCGCCAAGCGCGCCGCGCCGATGGCCGCGGCGTCAGCGCCGAGCGCGGCCGGCACGATCGTCAGCGTCTGCATCATCCCCGGCGGCACGCGCCGGGCGAGCTCGAGCCGAACCGGTTCGAGCAGCAGGTCGGCGGCCGAGGCCATGATCCCGCCGAGGACCAGCACGGCCGGATCCGCGATGACGACGAGATTGGCCGCCGCCATGCCCAGATACTTCGCCGTGTCGCGCACAACCGAGATGGACACGCCGTCGCCGCCGCGCGCGGCGTCGAGGACGTGGTTAACGGTGATCGCGGCGAAGTCGCCATTGGCGGCATCCTGCACGCGCGAGCGATCGCCGGCTTTGATGCGCCACACGAGCCGGCGGACGATGCCGGCGGCGGCGACTTCGGCCTCGAGGCAGCCGGTCTTGCGGTAGTCCTCGCGCTCGACCGGGTTGAGCGCGAGCCAGCCGACGGCCGGCGCCCGCCGGTGCGCGCCGGTGAGCGGTGCGCCGTCGCGCACGATGCCCGCGCACGTGTGTTCCGCAACGGCGAAATAGACCACGTCGCGCGCCGCACGCGCCGCACCGATCCAGGCTTCGGCGACGGCGGCGGCGGTGCCGCTCGCGAGCGCGCCTTCCTGCAGGAACGGGCCCGCGTAGCGCGCGCCGATCGCTTTGAGCACGGCGGCGCACTCGGGCCCGTCGGGGTACACCGAGGCGACCCCGACTCCGCCGAGCGATCCGGCCACGCCCGCCGCCGCGCCGTCGAGCGTGGCGAGCGCCGCGGCCGGCAGTTCCGCGGACGCAACGGCCGCGCGGCCGAGCACGCGTCCCGTGTCGTCGATGGCCACGGCGACGGCGCGATTGTCGAGCAGTTCCAAGCCCAGCATGTATTTCACGCTTCACGGCCCCAGTCAGTGTGCGCGTGCAGCTTGCGCCCCGCGAGCGGCAGGACCGCCGTGTCCCCGTCGGTATCGTCGCCAGGGCGGCGGAACAGCGTCGAATCGAGCCGATCGAGCAGCGCCGACAACTCGCGCTCGTCCGGCGCGCTGATGACGAGCACGCCGGCCCCTGCTGACGGCGGGAACCGGCGATCGTCGAGATAGTCGCGATCGAGCGTCACGAGCGTGCGCCGGAGCTGCTCCGCGAGATGATAGTGCCTCACGTCCGAGGCGCGGCGCAGCGCCGCGTCTTCGAGGACGAACAGCACGTCCCACTGCAAACGCAGGCGCATGTGCACGACCAGCCCCGCCGGCACGTTCGCGTCGGCGTAGACCCGCGGCCGTGGCGAGAGCCGTTCAGCATGCGACGCGAGCTCAGATGACAGGGTTCCCAATTTTCTGCCTCGCGGCCTTCGCCTCTTTCGTGAGCGTGGCGACGAGCTCCTTGCGACGATGCACCAGCTCCCTGCGCGTGCGGCGCCCGTTAGGCGAACCGACCGCGTATTCGCAGAAGAGCGGAAACGCGATCGTCGAATCGCAGTAGGCGACGACGGTGTCGGGCAGCACGCCGGGATTGACCTTTCCCCAGCTCACGGCCTCCGAAGGCGTCGCGCCAGACAGCCCGCCCCAGACCACCTGATCGGTCGTGATCTGAATGAAGTAGTCGTTGCCGCCCTTGGGGATGCCGTAAACCTCCCACAGGGTCGGCTGCGCCTGCAGATAGAAGTTCTTCGGCGACCCGCCGCCGAGGATGACGCAGCCGTTCTGCTTACCGGCGAGCACGATCGCGCACACCTCGTTGACGTCCATGTTCGGATCGATCATTAAGCGGCTGCCGTTCATCAGCTCGTGATAGGCGATGTTCATGCCGATCGAGCTGTCGCCTGGCGACGAGGTGTAGAGCGGCACGCCGGCGACCGCGGCACGCGCGACTACCGAGTATTCCTCGCAGCCCGGATAGCGCTCCAAGAGATCCTGCCCGAGGCGATAGTGGAACTCCGAGGTCGCCACCGGCTCGTTCAGGCCGGATCGGACGATAAAGTCGCGGATGTAGGCGTCGGTCTCGAGCAGCACCGTCGCCGGAAACAGGACGTCGTAAATGCGGATGACGCCGTCTTCGTACAGCTCGCGGTCGTCGACAAAGGGCGACCCGCGCCGCAGCGTGAAGTTCAACGCGTAGTGGAGATCGTGGTAGAGGTTCGCGCCGGTCGAGATGACGAAATCGACCAGGCCCCGATCCATCATCTCGATGACGCAGCCGCCGAGCCCGGCGGGCGTCATTGCGCCGGCCACCGTCAGCCCGATCGTGGTGTCGTTGGCCGGGTCGAGCATCTTGCCGGCGAAGATCGCGCACGCCTCGGACAAACGGCCGGCGTTGAACGCCTGGAAGCCTTCGTCAATCAGATGACGGACCTCGGCGCTGCCGCGCGGGCGATAATTGGTGATCGGCTTCCCCGACAGGAACTGTTTCTGCGAATGCCCGGACGAGCCGGGGGCGCGATACGGCAAAAGTGGCTCCTTCGAAATTGGAACGTCCTGGACGTTGAAATAGCTTAACATCGCCCTGTCATGACCAGCGAACAGACTTGGATTTGGGTGGGGCTCACGGCGGGCGCGATTTTCGCCGTGATTGTCGCGATCGTGTGGCAAAAAGGGCGGCCGTTCGCCCCGGGCGACGTCTTCCGCGCCAGCCGTCTGAGCTCGGGCAACCATCTGTTCCCGACCCAGGTCCTAGTCACGCAATCGAGCGTCGTCCAGTACAAGCCGCGGTGGATCGGACGCCAGGAGGAGACGATCCACATGGCGCACGTCGCGTCGGTCAAGATCGACACGACGCTGATGTTCTCCAACGTCCTGATCGAAACCAGCGGCGGGTCCGATCCCATTCGGTGCCACGGGCACCGCAAGCGCGACGCCGAGGAGATGAAAAGGCTCATCGAGCAGTATCAAAACGACTACTACCTCGGGGGCGGCCGCCCCCCGTCTGGGCCTGTCGCGCCGCCCCCTTCCGGCCGATAACGTAACCGCCAACGATGGACGATGTGATCTTCAGCGCCCGCCGCGCCAGCGCCGCGGCGCCGGCTCGGCCCGGCGAGGCGCCCGATCTCGATACACGCTTTCGCACCCTGGTGCAGTCGCCGCTGCGCGCCGGCCTGCTGCGGTATCTGAGCGCCCGTCCCGACGAAGCGTTCGATGTCGAATCGTTGATGCAGACGTTCGGGCGCCTACGGCTCGACGTCGACAACTGCGTGCGCGAGCTCGTCGATTTCGGCGTCGCCCGCCTCGTCGAGGACACCACGCCGCCGCGGTTCACGGCCGGACGGCCGGCCGACGAAGCGATGGCCGACCTACTCGATCTCTTCCTCGAACGCCGCGCCGCCGTCTCAACCGAAGACCAGTCGCAATCGGTCCAGCGCTTCCGCGAAATGATCGGCCGCGACGAGAAGATGCTGATCGTCTTCGAGTGGATCCGGACGGCGGCCAAGTCCGACATTTCGGTGCTGATCCTCGGACCGACCGGGTCGGGCAAGGAAGTGGTCGCGCGGATGATCCACGAGCTCAGCCGGCGGAGCGCGGCCAAGTTCCAGGCGGTCAACTGCGCCGCGCTGCCCGACACGCTCTTCGAGTCGGAAATCTTCGGGTACGAGAAAGGCGCGTTCACCGGCGCGCACGATCGCAAGCCGGGCCGCCTCGAGCTCGCCAACGAGGGCACACTCTTTCTCGACGAAATCGGCGACCTCTCGATCATCGCGCAGGCCAAGCTACTGCGCGTGCTCGAGGAGCGGCGCTTCGAGCGGCTCGGCGGCCAAAAGTCGATTTCGGTGGACTTCCGGCTGATCTGCGCGACCAACCGTCCGCTCGAGCAGTTTGTCCGCGACGGCCGGTTCCGCGAGGACCTCTACTACCGGGTGAACGCGTTCGCCATCCGCCTGCCGTCGCTCCGCGAGCGACAGGTGGACATCCCGGTGCTGGCCCAGCGCTTCCTGAACCGCTACTGCGCCGCGCAGGGGATGCCGCTCGACAGCAAGGTGTTCTCGCGCGAAGCCATCGATCTGCTGATGAACTATCAGTGGCCCGGCAACATTCGCGAGCTCGAAAGCACGGTGTCGCGCGCGGCGCTGTCGGCCCCCGGGCGCTCCATCCGCGCCACCGACATCGAGTTTCTGCACGCGACTGCGCCGATGGCCGCCTCGAGCACCGGCGACCGGCTGCCGTCGCTCGCCGATGCCGAGCGCGCCCATATCGTGCGGGTCCTCGAAGCGGTGGAATGGAACAAGAAGGAGGCCGCCCGGGTGCTCGACATCAGCCGCGGCACGCTGTACCGCAAGATCGTCGAGTTCGAACTGGAGCCGGAACCGCGCGCGGCGGGCGCCAGGCGGGGCCGCGAAGAAGTATGAAAGTCCCGCTTCTGTTGAGTGATAGTATGCGCGGTACGGCTCCCCCAGCCGTTGATCGCGTGCGCCCCAAGTTCGTCTGGGGCGGTTAATGCAGGATCTTCCCATTGGTGCACGGCTGTACGTTGGAGCCGTGCTGGCCGCCGGCTTGGTTGTGCTGGTGGCGTTCGTCCCGCATACCATCGGCGATCCCGCGCTTTTTGTTGCGCTGCTGCTCTTCTCGTCGCTCGCCTCGGCGCTGAAGGTCAGCCTCCCCCTCACCAAGAGCGGCTCGTCAATGTCGGTGTCCTACGCCGTGGACTTCGCGGCGCTCCTGCTGCTCGGCGCCAACGAAACCATGATCGTCGCGGCCGCCAGCGCCTGGAGTCAGTGCACGTTCCGCATGACGACGCGCAACCCGGCGTATCGCACGCTGTACAGCATGGCGTCGCTCGTCTTGACGGTGAAAGCGGCGGGGCTCGTCTACGAGGCGTTCAACGGCACGCCGCCGGGCCACGCGTTCAACCTCTGGGACGTGCCCAAGCCGCTCGTCGGCGCCGCCACGGCATACTTCATCTGCAACACCGCGTTCATCGCGACCGCGATCGGGTTGTCCACCAAGCAGTCGATCGCGCGCGTGTGGAACGAGAACTTTCTCTGGAGCGCGCCGAGCTACTTCGTCGGCGCCCTGGCAGCCGGGATCGGCGCGTCGGTCGTCGACAAAGGCGGCTACTGGATGGCGTCGCTCGCCGCCGCGCCGCTCTACCTCACCTACCGCACCTACAAGGTCTACCTCGGACGGGTGCAGGACGAGCAGCGGCACGTGGAGCAGGTATCCGATCTCCACCTCGCGACCATTGAAGCGCTCGCGCTCGCCATCGACGCCAAGGATCAGACCGCGCAGAGCCACATCCGCCGCGTGCAGGTGTACGCCGCGGGTCTCGCGCAAGCGCTTGGCATGTCGGACACCGAGATCCAGGGCGTCAAGACGGCGGCGCTGCTGCACGACATCGGCAAGCTCGCCGTGCCCGAGCACATTCTGTCGAAGCCGGGGCCGCTGACGCAGGAAGAGTTCCAGAAGATTCGCATCCACCCGCAGGTCGGGGCCGAGATCATCAGCGGCGTGCCGTTCCCCTATCCCGTCGCCCCGCTGATCTTGAGCCACCACGAACGGTGGGACGGCAAAGGCTACCCGAGCGGACTCAAGGCGGACGAGATTCCGCTCGGCGCGCGCATTCTCTCCGTGGTCGATTACTTCGACGCGCTGATGTCCGAGCGGCCGTACCACAAGGCCATGAGCTTCGACGCCGCGATCGGCCTCCTGCGCCAGGAAAGCGGCAAGGCGCTCGACCCGCGCGTCGTGACGACGTTCATCGAAATGTATCCGATGCTGGCCGCGGAAGCGGAAGCGAGCCAGCGGCCGTCCCGGCAGCTGACGCGCGTACCCGAGCACGCGCCGGCGGCGCGGCCGGCGGTGGGTCTCGTCACCGAATCGGCGGCCCAGACCAACGTCTTCCAGGACATCGCCCTCGCGCACCGAGAAATCTACGCGCTGTACGAAATCGCGCAGGCGATGGGCAGCAGCCTCGGCGTCGCGGACACGATGGCGCTCATCTCGTCGAAGCTGAGCAACATCGTGCCGTTCTCGTGCTGCGCGCTGTTCCTCTACAACGACGAGAGCGAGTCGCTGCGCTGCCGGTTCGCCACCGGCATCGAAGCCGACGTCATTCAGCAGCTGACGATCAAGAGCGGGCACGGCCTGACCGGCTGGGTGGCGCGCAACCGGCGGCCGCTCGTCAACGCGCGGCCAAGCACCGACCTCGAGGCGGCCGGCGTCCCGTCCGACACCACGACGCTGCAATCGGCGCTCGTCTGCCCGCTCGTCTTCAACGAGCGGTTCATCGGCACGATCTCGGTCTACCACACCGAACCGTCGGTCTACACCGACGATCACCGCCGGCTGCTCGACCGGATCTCGGAGCAGGCCGCGGCCGTCATCTACAACTCCATCGTGTTCGAGCAGACGCAGGAAGATTCACTCACCGATCCGCTGACCGGGCTGCCGAACACGCGATTCATGTTCATGCACCTCACGCGCGAGCTGGCGCGCGCCGAGCGCCTGAAGGCGGAGGTGTCGCTGCTGGTCATGGACCTCGACAACTTCAAGGACATCAACGACACCTACGGCCACCACGTCGGCGATCGCGCGCTGCGCGAAGTGGCCGGCGTCCTGCGCGCCGCGATCCGGCCGTACGACATCTGCGTCCGCTACGCCGGCGACGAGTTCATCGTCGTGCTGTCGGGGTGCGGCGCGGAGGAAGCCGAACGCAAGCGCCTGGAGCTGCAGCGGGCCGTCGATCATCTGCAGTTCGAGCCGCGGCCGGGCAAAGGGCTGCCGCTCGCGATCAGCGTCGGCGCGTCGATCTTCCCGCACGACGGCGATTCCTACGAGACGCTGCTCGCGACCGCCGACAGCCGCATGTATCGCGACAAGTCGCGTCGCAAGCGCCAGGTGTCGGGCCGGACATTCCTTGACGAGCAGCCGGCGCGGCCGGCGTCGAGCACGTCGGTAAGCCTGTCGGAGGTTGACGTGCAACGGGCCGCGACGGGGGTTCTGTAGTCACCGGTCGTCGTCGTCGACCCAATCCGGGCTGACGCCGGTCAGGCCCGTCCAGATGAGCGCGAGGCCGGTCGCGAGCAGGATCAGGCTCAACCCGTCAATCCACCACGCGTCGACATGGCTGCCGAACTCGAGCCACACGGCGGGCGCGGCCAGCGCCACGCCGACCGCGATCGCCGCCCGCGGCTGCCGAGCGAGCCGGAGCAGCATTCCGCGAGCGCGTCGCAAGGCCATGGGATAGCATAATTCCCCCGTGCCTCTGACGCTTTCGATCCTGGAGATTCTTCCCGCCACCCCACGCGCACGCATCGTCCGACTCGACCTCGGCGGCCGCGCGTTCGCCTACGAAGCGGGACAGGCGGTGTACGTCGGCGCGCACGGATCCGCGACGTCGAAGCCCTACTCCATCGCCGCAGCGCCCGAGGACACGCGGCGCGACGGCTGGATTGAGCTGCTCGTCGGCGTGGACGAACGGGGCGTGCCGGGTCCGCACCTGACGCTGCAGCCGGCCGCGCTCGTCGATGTCGACGGACCGATGGGCAGCTTCACGTTCCCGGCCGATCCCGCGGAGCGCCGCTTTCTGTTCATCGCCGGCGGCACCGGCATCGCGCCGCTGCGCGCGATGCTCCGCCACGCGCTCGCGATGCCCCACCGCGAGATCGGGCTGGTCTACAGCGCGAGAACACCCGACGACTTCGCGTACGAGGCCGAGTGGCGCGCCCTGGCGCGGGAGGGCCGCATCGATCTGCGCCAGACGATTACGCGCACCGGCGGCGACGTGTCGTGGAAGGGCGGCCGCGGCCGCATCGGCCGCGCCGAGCTGCAGCCGCTCGTTCACGATCCGGCGACGCTGTGTTTCATCTGCGGCCCGCAGACGCTGGTGGACGAGACGACGAAGCTGCTACAGGAACTGGGCGTCGCGCGCGGCCAGATCAGAATCGAGGAGTGGGGCTAGAGGCCGACGATGTGATAGCCGGCATCGACGAGGAGAATCTCGCCGGTGACGGCCCGCGAGCCGGCGCCGAGCAGGAACATCGCCGCGTCCGCCACCTCGGCGAGCTCGACGTTGCGCTTGAGCGGCGCGCGCTCCCGGTAGACCTGCAGGATGCTCGAGAAGCCGGAAATCCCCGACGCAGCGAGCGTCTTGATCGGACCGGCGGAGATGGCGTTGACGCGAATGTTCCGCGCCCCGAGATCGCTGGCCAGGTACCGCACCGATGCTTCGAGCGCCGCCTTCGCCACGCCCATCACGTTGTAGTTCGGGAAGACGCGCTGGCTGCCAAGATAGGTCAGCGTGAGGATGCTGCCGCCGCCGCGCTTCTCCATCAGCGGCGCGGCCACGCGCGCGAGCGAGATGAGCGAGTACGCACTGACGTCGAGCGCGACCCGAAACCCTTCGCGCGAGGTCTGCACGAAGGGACTCGAGAGCTCGGCCGCCTGCGCGAACGCGACGCCATGCACCAGAAAATCGAGGCCGCCGAACTCGCGATCGAGCGACGCGGCCAGCGCCGCGAGGTCCTCATCCTTGGTGACGTCGCACGGCAGGACCAGCGGATTCTCGAGCTTCGCCGCCAGCTCGCGGACGTTCTCCTCGAGCCGTTCGCTCGGATACGTCAGCGCGATCCGCGCGCCCGCGGCCGCCGCCGCCTGCGCGATCGCCCACGAAATGGACCGCTTGTTGGCCACACCAACAATCAGTCCGAGCTTTCCAGCCAGATCCGCCATTCCTAATTTTAACTTCCTAATTCCTAATTACTTTGATCGCTTCCGTCCCGGACCGTTTCGCCCGAGACGCGACGTCATCCCGCCCTGCGGCGGACGTCCGCCACCCTGACGCGACATCCCGCCGCGGTGCGGGCCGCCGCCGCCCATGTTCCCGTTGCCGCCGCCACCCGAGCGGTTGCCCTGAAACTGCTGCGGACCGCGTCCGGGCCGCGGGCGGAACCGGTTCTGGCGGCCGCCGGGTTGGCGAATGGTGAACTCCGGCGCGGGCCGGGGCGGAGGCGGCGCCCCCTCCTGACGCGGCAGCGTCGCGCGAATCAGCGGACGATGAACGGGGCCCTCTTCCACCTCGTGCTCTGGCGACTCGGATTCCTCCGCGCCGCCTTCGCTTTTCTCGGCGACCGACGCCGGACGCTCCGGCGGCGACGCGTACGCCGCGATGGGCTCGGTGTGCGGCGTGGCGGCCCCTGGGGTCACGGGCGATTCCGCGTGGCTCTCGTCATCGTTTCCCGGGGCTCCCGGAGGCGGTTCGTGCGCGACGCGCTTGGGCCCGTTGGCCAGCACCTGCGCGTACAACGCCGCGGGTGTATCCGATTTCTTGCGCTGGCGGGGCACTTTGGCGTGCTTGTATTCGTGCTCGGTGTCGCACGTCGTGCAGCGCGTCTGCTTCACGTCCGGCCCGATCATGGCGACAATCGCGTGGTTGGTGACGCGGCGCTCCCGCGGACAGTAATCGTCCAGAACGTCACCAAGCCGAAGCTGGCGCTGCTGCATCAAAATCTCCCGAAGGAACCTCTGGCGGGGGAAGAATGGCGAAAGGCGACCGACATCTTAACAGAGCTTCTTCCATGGTGGCAAGAGCCCCGTCCGGGGCTTCCGAACCGGGCTGATATTGCTGCCGGGATTATCCGGCCGCGCGGATCGCCCACCGCTGCACATCCTCCAGCGCCGCCTGCACCGCGCCGGGCGCGGTCGACTGCGGTGTCCGCTTCGCACCGACCGAGACTCGCGGCGTCACCCGTGCGACGACGTCCGCGTCGAACCGATCGCTCGAGGCCCGCCATTCCTCGAGCGACAGCGAGCCGAACTCCCGGCGCTCGGCGACGAGCTTGCGCACGAGCGCGCCGACGATTTCGTGCGCGCGACGGAACGGCACGCCGCGGCCCACCAGATAGTCGGCCACGTCCGTCGCCAGGAGCAGGCCCGATGCGGCCGCTTCAGCCTGCTCGCGATTGAGGGTCAGCCCGTGGACGACGGATCGGACGGCCGCGAGCGACCCCGCGAGGGTGTCTTCCGTGTCGAACACCGACTGTTTGTCTTCCTGCAGATCCTTGTTGTAGCCGCTCGGCAGCCCCTTCATCGTGGTCAGTAGGCCGACGAGATGGCCGATGGCGCGGCCGGTCTTGCCGCGCACGAGCTCGAGCGGATCGGGATTCTTCTTCTGCGGCATCATGCTGCTGCCGGTGCTGAGCGCGTCGGAGAGTTCGAAGAAGCGGTGTGCGTCTCCGCAGAAAATGACGAGGTCTTCCGCGAGGCGGCTGAGATGCACCATGGTGAGCGCGGAGGCGTACATGAACGTGGCCGCGAAGTCGCGGTCCGACGAGGCGTCGATGCTGTTGGCAACCACGCGCGAAAAGCCGAGATCGCGCGCGAGCGCCTCGACGTTGACAGCGTAGCTCGTGCCGGCGATGGCGCCCGATCCGAGCGGCAGCGCGTCGCTCTCGTCACGCGCGGCATGCAGCCGCGCGTGATCGCGCCGCAGCGCCGCCGCATGCGCGAGAAAAAAGTGCGCGACGAGCACCGGCTGCGCCGGCCGCAGGTGCGTGAAGGCCGGCATCAGCGCATCGCCCGCCGACGCGGCCTGGGCGGCCAGCGCCGCGACCACTCGACCCAGGCTTCGCTGCAGGAGCGGAATGCGGCGAAGGAGATACAGCCGCAGGTCCACCGACACCTGCTCGTTGCGCGATCGGCCGGTGTGCAGGCGCCGGCCCGCGTCGCCGAGACGCTCGACGAGCAGCCGCTCGACAAAGCTGTGGACGTCTTCGTCGGGACCGTCGACAAAGGACGGATCGATCCGTCCGCGCTCGAGGATCTCGGTGAGCGCCGTCTCGATCTGACGCGCCTCGTCGCCCGGGAGCACGCCCGCCGCCCCGAGAGCGCGAGCCCACGCGACGCTCCCCGTCACGTCGTCTTCAAAAAGACGGCGATCGAAGCGGAACGAGGACCCGAACTCGAAGGTTTCGGCGTCGGGCGCGGTGTCGAAGCGGCCCGACCAGAGATTAGTCATCAGTCGCAAGTCGCAAGTCGTCAGTCATATTGTTTACTTTTGCCCCGCCAGACTGACGACTGACGACGTGTGACTTGCGACTTTGGGCGCTTTCCGCGCCGCGCTCTCCACCGGCAATCCCCAAATCTTGATGAAACCGACGGCAGCCGTCTGGTCGAACAGATCGCCGGCATCGTAGGTCGCCAGCGCGTGTTCGTAGAGCGAATACGGCGATTTCCGGCCGACGATGCGCGAGTCGCCTTTGAAGAGCTTCAGGCGAATCACGCCGGTGACGCGCTCCTGCACTTTCTCGACGAACGCGTCGAGCGCCTCGCGGGTCGGCGTGAACCAGAGACCGTTGTAAATGAGGTCGGCGTACTGCAGGCTGACGAAGCGCGACAGCCGCTCGAGATCTTTCGTGGTGACGAGCTTCTGCAGCTCCTTGTGCGCCGCATGGAGCACGGCGGCCGCCGGCGCCTCGTAGATTTCGCGCGACTTGATGCCGACCAGCCGGTTTTCGACCATGTCGATGCGGCCGACGCCGTGCGCGCCGGCGATCGTCCCGAGGCTGGCGATGAGATCCAGGAGCGGCATCGGCACGCCGTTGATGGCCGACGGCACGCCGCGCTCGAACGCGATCTCGACGTAGGCCGGCTCGTCCGGGCACTCGGCCGGCGACTTGGTGAGGGCGTAGATCTCCTCGGGCGGCTCCTGCCAGGGATCTTCGAGGATGCCGCACTCGATCGAGCGGCCCCAGAGATTTGAATCGGTGCTATACGGACTCGCGACGGTCGCCGGCACCGGGATGTTGCGCTGCCGGGCGTATTCGATCTCCTCGGGCCGCGTCATCCCCCAGTCGCGCGCCGGCGCGATGATCTTCAGGTTCGGATTGAGCGCGCGCGTCGTCACGTCGAGGCGCACCTGATCGTTGCCCTTGCCCGTGCTGCCGTGGGCGATCGCGCCCGCCTGTTCGATCTCGGCGATCTCGACGAGCTTCTGCCCGATGAGCGGCCGGCCGAGCGCGGTGGCCATCGGGTAGCGGTCTTCGTAGATGGCGTCGGCCTTGAGAGCGGGCAGGATGTAGTCGCGGGCGAATTCCTCGCGCAGATCGAGCACGTGCGCGCGCACGGCGCCGGTCGCGAGCGCGCGGTCGCGGACCTCCTCCAGTTCCTTGCCCTGCCCGAGATCCATCGTCACGGCGATGATCTCGGCGTTGTACTTCTCTTTCAGCCACGGAATCGCCACCGAAGTATCAAGCCCGCCGGAATATGCCAGAACGATCCGTTCCATCACCCTCTCCTTATTTGCCTGCGTAGCGTTCGAGCCGCTTGACGAGCGTCGCCGCGCGGCGCGCGTCGCGCGCGATCAGCAGAATCGTATCGTCGCCGCCGATGGTGCCGACCGCCTCGGGGAGCTGCGCGCGATCGATCGCAATCGCCAGCGGCTGCGCCTGCCCGACGCCGGTGCGGATGACGACGAGCTGCTGCACCCGTTCGACGCGGCGGAGAAACTCGGCGGCCGCGCGCTCGAGCGCCGCGAGCGCCGTCTCCGGATTCGTCGTATCGACGCCCGGCCGCTGATACGCGCCGTCGCCGGCGCGCTTGACGAGGCC
This sequence comes from Acidobacteriota bacterium, assembly GCA_017883165.1. Classification (GTDB taxonomy): domain Bacteria; phylum Acidobacteriota; class Vicinamibacteria; order Vicinamibacterales; family CAVVIG01; genus JADGOC01. The sequence continues at coordinate 11,554 of JADGOC010000004.1, read as the reverse complement.
GAGCTCCTTGATGTCGCGCGAGATCGTCGCCTGCGTGGCGTCGAAGCCATTGTGATGCAGCCGGCGGCGGAGTTGCTCCTGGCTGTGGAGCGGCTCGTGGTCGACGATATCGAGAATCGAGGCTTGGCGGCGCGCTTTCATCAGGTTGGGACGAGTGATTATACATCGATTTCTGTTGCGTCCCCTCGCTTATTGTGTATAAATATGCTTTCCGATGCATACGGCCGTTCAGTCTATCGGGGCGCATCAGCCACACGCGTCCAGCGTCGCCCGGGTGGCCATCGCCGGCGCCACCGGCTACGCCGGCCAGGAGCTGCTGCGGCTGCTCGCGCGTCATCCGCTCGTGACGATCACGGCTGCGATGTCGTCGGGCGCCCCTGGAGTCAATGGCGCCGAGCGCCGGCTGCCGGCGCTCGCGCGCCTGTGGCGCGGCGACATCACGCCGCTCGCCTCCGACACGCTCGTGCGCGAGGCCGACGTCGTCTTCCTCGCCCTGCCCGATGCGGCCGCCGCCGAGCTCGCGCCGGGTCTGGTCGACGCGGGCGTCCGCGTCGTCGATCTGTCGGGCGCCTTCCGGCTGCGCGACGCGGCCGTGCGCGCCCGCTGGTATCCGGAGACGCACCGGCTGCCTGACGGCGTCGCGTACGGCTTGACCGAGCTCGAGCGGGCCGCCGTCGCGCGCGCGCGGCTCGTCGCCAATCCGGGCTGCTACCCGACCGCGACCCTCCTGGCTCTCGCGCCGCTGGTCGCCGCCGGACTCATCGCCCCAGGCTCGGACATCATCGTCGACGCGAAGTCCGGCGTCTCGGGCGCCGGCAAGACGCCGTCGGAGCGCACGCATTTTTCGGAGTGCCACGGCAGCGTCTCGGCCTACGGCGTCTTCAACCACCGGCATGGCGCGGAGATCGAGCAGGGTGTCGGCGGGCCGGTCACGTTCGTGCCGCATTTGGTGCCGCTCGATCGCGGGCTCCTCGCGACGATCTACGTCCGGCTCCAGCCTGACGCGACGAGCGGAGGCCGGGGCGAAGCGGCGGTCGCCGAGATCTACGAGCGCGCGTATGCGGACGCGACGTTCGTCCGGCTGAACGGATCGGCGCTGCCCGAAATCAAGCATGTCGCGCACACGAATTTCTGCGACATCGGCTGGCGCGTCGACCCGTCGGGACGCGCCGTGCTGGTATCGGCGATCGACAACCTCGTCAAAGGCGCCGCCGGGCAAGCCGTCCAGAACATGAACGTGATGTTGGGCCTTGACGAACGAACGGGGTTGTTGTGAGGCCGATGACAACCCGACCGCTTGTCATCAAGTTCGGCGGCGAGCTACTCGAAGAGCCGGCGCGGCTGCGCACGATTGTCGAGGCGATCGCCGTCATGGCCAGCCAGACGCCGGTCGTCCCCGTCATCATCGTGCACGGCGGCGGACGCGAAATCGACGCGGCGCTGAAGGCGGCGGGAATCGAGAAGCGCCAGGTTGACGGCCTGCGCGTCACGGACGCCGCGACGTTGGACGTCGTGGTGTCGGTGCTCGGAGGAACGGTGAATACACGGCTGGTCGCCGCGCTGAACACGGCAGGCGTCGCCGCGGTCGGCCTGACGGGCGCCGACGCGCGGTGCGGCTTGTCGCGCCGCGCCGCGCCGCACACGAGCGCGGACGGCCGCACGGTCGATCTCGGACGGGTCGGCGTGCCGATCGATCAATCAGACGCGCGGCTGCTGAACACCCTGCTCGCCGGCGGGTTCATTCCCGTCGTCGCGAGCATCGGCATCGGCGAAGACGGACAGCTCTACAACGTCAACGCCGATACGCTGGCCGGCCACCTCGCCGCACGCCTCGGCGCGCGGCGGTTCGTCATCGCCGGGACGACGCCCGGCGTGCGCGGCGACGACGGCGCGACGGTGCCACTCGTCGAATCGAGCGACATCGAGCGGATGGTCGCGAACGGCACGGCGACGGCCGGCATGATCGCCAAGCTGCGCGCGTGCGAGCACGCGCTGGCCCGCGGCGTCGACGATGTGGTGATCGTCGATGGCCAGAACGGAACGGCCATCGCCGTGGCGGCTGCCGGCGGCCTGCCGCCGGGCTCGACGCGGCTGATGGCGACGCGCGCGATGGCATCGGCGAGCGGGGCTGGGGCCCTGCGAGAAAGTACGAAATGACGACGACAACACTCGACGACGTTCAGGCGCGAGAATCGCGGCACGTGTTGCAGACCTATCGCCGCGCGCCGGTCACGTTCGTGCGCGGCGAAGGCGTGCACCTCTACGACGCCGAAGGGCACGAGTATCTCGATCTGCTGTCTGGCATCGGCGTGGCCTCGCTCGGCCACGCGCATCCCGCGCTCTCGCGCGCGATCGCCGAGCAGGCGCACACGCTCATTCACACGTCGAATCTGTTCTATCACCCGCTGCAGGGGCATCTCGCCGAGCGCCTCGCGAATCTCTCCGGCCTGCCGCGCGCGTTTTTCTGCAACAGCGGCACCGAAGCCGTCGAAGCCTGCCTGAAGTTCGCGCGGCGTTACTGGTACACGCGCGGGGAGCCGCGGCAGGAATTCATCGCGATCGAGGGATCGTTTCACGGGCGGACGTTCGGGTCGCTCTCGGTCACCTCCGACGCGCACTATCGCGCGCCCTTCGAGCCGCTGCTGCCGAGCGTCAAGTTCGTGCCGGTCAACGAGCCGGCCGCGCTGCGGGCCGCCGTCTCGCGCGCGACCGCGGCCATCATCGCCGAGCCCGTGCAGGGCGAAGGCGGCATCCGGCCGCTGACGCCGGCGTTCGCCGAAGCCATCAGAGACGCGTGCGCGAAGAGCGGTGCGCTCTTCATCGCCGACGAAGTGCAAAGCGGCCTGGGCCGCACCGGCTACCCGTTCTACTTTGCCGCGCTCGGCCTGAAGCCGCACCTGGTGTCGATCGGCAAGGCGCTCGGCGGCGGCGTGCCGGTCGGCGCGGCGCTCGTCAGCCAGGAAGTCGCCGACACCATCTCATTCGGCGATCACGGCACGACGTACGGCGGCAACCTGCTGGCGTGCCGCGCGGCGCTCTGCGTCCTCGATCATCTCGTCGGCGGCGGCCTGCTCGGGCACATCGCGCGCGTCGGCCAGCATGTCGAGCAGCGGCTGAAGCGTCTGGCCGCCAAGCACCCGATGATCAAAGAGGTGCGCGGCAAGGGTTTGATGTGGGGATTGGAGCTGACGTGCGACGCGGCGCCGGTCGTGACGGCGGCGCTCGAGCGCGGCGTAGTCGTCAACCGGACGGCGGAGCGCGTGATTCGGCTGCTGCCGCCGCTCGTCATTACCGATGCGGAAATCGATGAGGGCCTCGGCCGGCTGGATGCCGCGCTGGGTGCCGTGGGGGCTCAAGGATGAGACCAGCGCGGATCACACTCCGGACGGCCGAGCCGTCGCATGCGCGGAAGCTGCATGCGCTGATCACGGCGAACCTCGACGAGGGACACCTGCTGCCGCGGACGCTCGGCGAGCTCGAGGTCCACGCCGAGCGGTTCACGATCGCCCTGCGCGGCAAAACGGGCAAGACCATCGTGGGCTGCGCCGAGCTCGCGCCGCTCAGCCCGACCGTCGCCGAAGTGCGATCGCTCGCCGTCGACCGGTCGGTGCGCGGCGGCGGCGTCGGCACCGAGATCGTCGAGGAGCTGCGCCGCCGGGCGCGCCGCGAAAGCTTCGAGAAGCTCTGTGCGTTCACGCACTCGCCGGGCTATTTCATTCAGATGGGCTTCTCGATCGTGCCGCACCTGTGGCTGCCCGAGAAAATCTTCACCGACTGCGTCGGTTGTCCAAATTTCCGCCGATGCGGGCAATACGCGATGGTCGTGCCCCTCGACGACGCCTGCGACGATGCTCGGGGCAGGCCCCTCGAATCCGAGTTCGACGCCGTTCATGATCGGCCCGCGGCCGCGCGCTACGCATGACCGTCGGCGAGGGTCGCACCGAGATCAAGGGCGGCGGCGTCACCACGCCGCGGGGATTCCGCGCCGCGGGCGTCAGCGCGGGCATCAAGGCCAACGGCGCCCTCGACCTGGCGCTGCTCGTCTCGGACACGCCCGCCACCGCCGCGGCCGTCTTCACGATCAATCGCGCGCAGGCGGCACCCGTCGTCGTGTCGCGCGAGCATCTGTCGAAATCGGGCGGCCTCGCGCGCGCCGTGATCGTCAATAGCGGCTGCGCGAACGCCTGCACCGGCGAGGCCGGGATGGCCGTCGCGCGGGCCATGGCGGACGACGCGGCGCGTCTGGTCGGCTGTCCGGTCGAGCAGGTGCTCGTCGCCTCGACCGGCGTCATCGGCGTCGCGCTGTCGATCGAGAACATTCGCGGCGCCCTGCCGGCGGCGTTCCGCGCGCTCGGCGCGGACCAGGGTGCGGTTGCCGCGCGCGCCATCATGACGACCGATCCGTTTCCGAAGGAAGCCGCCGCGCGCGCGGGCCAGTTCTCGATCGGTGGCATGGCCAAGGGCTCGGGCATGATCGAGCCGATGATGGCGACGATGCTCGGCTTCGTGACGACCGATGCGTCCATCTCGCAGCCGCTGCTCGACCGCGCGCTGCGGGACGTGGTCAACGACACGTTCAACGCGATCACCGTGGACGGCGAGTGCTCGACCAACGACACCGTCATGCTGCTCGCCAACGGCGCGAGCGGAGCGCGCATCGGCGACGACAATTACGGGGCGTTCGTGGACGCGCTGCGGTCGGTCTGCCTCGAGCTGGCGCTCGGCATCGTGCGCGGCGGCGAAGGCGCGACCAAGCTGGTCACCGTTACCGTGACGGGCGCGGCGTCGGTCGAGGACGCGCGACGCGCGGCGAAGGCGATCGCGAACTCGCCGCTCGTCAAAACGGCGATCCACGGCGGCGATCCGAACTGGGGCCGCTTGATTGCGGTCGCGGGCCGGGCCGGCGTGGCGTTCGAGCTGGCGGCCGCCGCCGTCACGATCGGATCGACGGTGCTGTTCAAGGACGGCGCGCCGCACGACGAGAACGCGCCGCGCGCGGCGGAGTACCTCAAGGGCAAGGAAATCGCGGTGTCGGTGGATCTCGGTGCCGGAGGGGCCTCCTCGACCGTGTGGACGTGCGACCTGAGCGCCGACTACGTGCGCATCAACGCGGATTACCGGACATGACACCAGCAACGTTGACCCACAAAGACTTTCTGTCCATCCTCGACTTCGACGCGCTCGATCTCGAGCGCTGTCTCGAGCTGGCGGCGCGCCTCAAAGCGGACCGCGCGCGCGGCCGCCACGCGCCGACCTCCGACGCGCTCGATGGCCGCCACGTCGCGATGCTCTTCGACAAGCCTTCGCTGCGCACGCGGTCGACGTTCGAGATCGCCGTGCGCGAGCTCGGCGGCCACCTCGTGGCGCTCCAGGCCGACGTCGCCCTGGGACGCCGCGAACCGGTCGCCGACGTCGCCCGCAATCTCGAGCGCTGGGTCGATGCGGTCGTGATCCGGACCTTTTCTCAAAAGCTGCTCGAGGAGCTGGCCGCGGCGACGACGCGTCTTCACGTCGTGAACGCGCTGACCGACGATGAGCATCCGTGCCAGGCGATCGCCGATTTTCTGACGCTGCAGGAGAAGCTCGGATCGCTCCGGGGCCGAACGATCGCCTACGTCGGCGACGGCAACAACATCGCCGCGTCGCTCGCGCACGCCTCGGCTATGCTCGGCGTGCACCTGCACGTCGCGAGCCCCGAGGCGTATCAGCTGCCGCACGCGGTCGTGCAGCAGGCGACCGGCGTCTCGCGCCACGGTGCGCGGCTGCGCCTCTTCAGCGACCCGACCGATGCGGTGGCCGGCGTCGACGCGATCTATACCGATACGTGGACGTCGATGGGCCAGGAGGCCGAAGCGGACAGCCGCCGCCGCGCGTTCGCAGCGTATCAGGTGAACGACGCGCTCATGGCGCTCGCGCGACCCGGCGCGCTCTTCATGCACTGCCTGCCGGCGCATCGGGGCGAGGAGGTCACGGCGGAGGTGTTCGAATCGGCCGCCTCGGTCGTCTTCGATCAGGCCGAAAACCGTCTGCACGGGCAGAAGGCGCTGCTGCTGATGCTGCTCGCGCCGGCCGCGATCTGACCCAGCCGCGACTTTCCGCTCAGTCACGACTATAATCCCGGCGCCCATGTCTTCATCGGTGCCCTGGCTGGCGCATTACGACGCCGGCGTTCCGGCGACGCTTGCGCCGTATCCGGCCAAAACGCTCGTCGATTACCTCGCCGACGCGGCGCGGGAGCGGCCGGGCGATCCGGCGCTGCTCTTCAAGGGCGCGACCATCAGCTACGGCGCGCTCGACGCACTCAGCGACGCCTGCGCGGCGGCGTTCGCCTCGCTCGGCGTCCGCCGCGGCGATCGCGTCGCGCTCCTGCTTCCCAACTGCCCGCAATTCTTCATCGCCGAGTTCGGCGCCTGGAAGCTCGGCGCCATCGTCGCGCCGCTGAATCCGACCTACACCGAGCGCGAGATCGAGGGGCCGCTCCGGGAGCACGGCATCGAGACGATCGTGACCCTGACGCGGTACTACGCCCGCGTGAAGAACATCCAGAAGCAGACGCCGCTGCGGCGGGTGATCGCGACCAACATCAAGGACTACTTTCCGCCCCTGCTGCGGATGTTGTTCACCCTCTTTCGAGAAAAGCGCGACGGCGACCGTGTGTCGCTCGTGCCGGGCGACCATGATTTCGCGCATCTGCTGCTCGTGAACCGGGGCCGGCGGCCCGCGCGCGAACCGCTGACGCTCGACGATCCCGCCGTGCTGCTGATGAGCGGCGGCACCACCGGCACGCCGAAGGGCGTGCTCGGCACGCACGGGGCGTACACGCGCACGGGGCTGCAGGTGCACGCCTGGACGTCATCGGTTCTCGGCATGGGCGACAGCGTGATCCTCCTGCCGCTGCCGATGTTCCACGTGTACGCGAACGTCGGCGTGCAGGGCCTCGCCTTGGTCACGCGCAATCCGATCGCGCTCGTACCGAATCCCCGCGATCTGCCGGATCTGCTGCACACGATCCGGCGCGTGAAGCCGGCCTTCTTCACCGGCGTCCCGACGCTGTACATCGCGCTCCTCAATCACCCCGACGTCCAGCGGGGCAAGGTCGACTTCAAATCGATCAGAATCTGTTTCTCCGGCGCGGCCGCGTTGCTGTCCGACACCAAACAACGCTTCGAGGCGCTGACCGGCGGCCGGATCGTCGAAGGCTACTCGCTCACCGAAGCGATGATGGCGTTGTGCGTCAATCCGGTGCAGGGGCCGAACAAGGTCGGCTCGGTCGGCATGCCGCTGCCCGACGTCCACGTGCGGATTTTCGACGGCGACGAAGGCACGCGCGTGCTGCCGGCGAAGGAAGTCGGGGAGATCGCTTTCTCCGCGGCACAGCTCATGACCGGTTTCTGGAACCGGCCGGACGAAACCGCCGGCGCGCTGCGCGATCACGTCGATGACGACGGCCCGCGGCGCTGGCTGCACACGGGCGACCTCGGCTACCTGGACGACGACGGGTATGTGTTCATCGTCGATCGCAAGAAAGATCTCATCAAGACGAGCGGCTTCCAGGTCTGGCCGCGCGAAGTCGAGGAAGCGCTGTCGGCGCATCCGGCGGTCGCCGAGGTCGGCGTCGCCGGAGTCCTCGACGATGTGAAGGGCGAAGCGGTGAAGGCATGGGTTGTCCTGCGGCCGGGCCAATCCGCGACCGAGTTGGAGCTGCGCACGTTCTGCCGCCAGCAACTGGCGCCGTACAAGGTGCCGTCGACAATCGAGTTCCGCAGCGAGCTGCCCAAGACGATGGTCGGCAAGGTGCTGCGACGGGCCCTGCGGGAGAGTTAGGACTGTGCGCACTCTGCTTGCCGTCGTGATGGCCGCGTTCGTCTTCATCCCGCCCGAAGCGGAGAAGTTCGACGTGTACGCGGTCCGGTTCGCGACAATCGCGAACTTCCCGGTCTCGAGCCTCATCAGCGGGGCCGATCGCTCGCGCCGGCTGGACATCGCGATGACCGTCTGGGTGTTGAAGGGCGTCAACGGGCGCGTGGCGCTCGTCGATGCCGGGTTCCATCGCGATCAGTACTTCACCGCATTCGCGGTCAAGGACTTCGTTCTGCCGTCGGAGGCGATTGCGCCGCTCGGCATCAAGCCGGAAGAAGTGACCGACATCTTCCTCTCGCACATGCACTGGGATCACGCCGGCGGCATCGATCTGTTCCCTGCCGCGCGGGTGTGGGTGCAACAGGACGAATTCGAGTACTACACCGGTGAGGCGTGGCAATCGAAAAACACGCACGGCGGCATCGACGCCGACGATGTGCTGGAGATGGTGAAGCGGAACACGATGGGACGCGTGACGCTCGTCCGCGGCGAGGACGAGACGTCCATTTCAGGGATCGGATTCCATGTCGGCGGCAAGCACACCTGGCAGTCGCAGTTCGTGAGCGTGCAGACGCGCGCGGGCAGCACGGTCGTGCTCGCGTCCGACAATGTGTATCTCTACGAAAACCTCGACACGCACAAACCGATTGCGCAGACGCTCAACGCCGACTCCAACCTGCGCACGCAAGATCGGATGCGGTCGCTTGCCTCGGCGCTCAAGCTCGTGGTGCCCGGGCACGATCCGGCGGTGTTCGATCGCTTTCCGCACATCAGCGACCGCATCGTCAAGATCGAATAGGCGGTTCGAGACCGGCGTTACAGCCGCCCGATGGCCATGACGGTGATGCCCGCGGCTTCGAGCCCGGCGCGCAGCGCGGCGGCGAGCGCGTCGGAGCCAGGCGTGTCGCCGTGCACGCAGATCGTGTCCGCCTCGAGGGCGATCGTCGTGCCGTCGATGGCGACGACGACGGCGTCGTTCACCATGCGAACGGCCCGCTTGACGACCGTCTGCGCGTCGTGAATGACCGATCCAGGCTTCCGGCGCGAGACGAGCGTTCCATCCGGCTCGTATGCGCGGTCCGCAAAAATCTCCGCCGCCACGCGCAGGCCGGCGGCACGGCCCGCCTTCAGAATCTCCGATCCCGGCAGGGTGAAGAGAATCAGCGTCTTGTCGAATGCGGCCACCGCGCGCACGATGGCGTCGGCGAGCACGGCGTCCTTCACCGCCATGTTGAAGAGCGCGCCGTGCGGCTTGACGTGCTGCAGACGCACGCCCTCGGCGGCGGCGACGCCAGCAACGGCGGCGATCTGATAAAGCACGAGATCCTCGGCCTCGCGCGGCGTGACGTGCAGCTCCCGGCGGCCGAAGCCCGCGAGATCCGGGAAGCCCGGATGCGCGCCGACGGCCACGCCGTGTGTCTTCGCCAGACGAATCGTCTCGCGCAGCACCGTCGGGTCGCCCGCATGAAAGCCGGCCGCGACGTTGGCGGAGGTGATCGACTTCATCAGCCCGGCGTCGTGGCCGATCGTATAAGCGCCGAAGGACTCGCCCATGTCGGAGTTGAGGTCGATGCGCATGTCAGGACATTCTAACGTAGGACCGCCGCCAACTTTCTGAAATACGTCGACGGCGGGTTCTACACGAACGGACACTTTCATCGCGCGCAGGGCTTTCCGCCGATTCCGCTCGAGTGCACGAGCGTCACCGGCCTACACCACGTCGTCGGCACGGTGTCGATGGCGCGCGGCGCAGGCGCCGACACGGCGACGTCAGACTTCTTCATCCTGCTGAACGATCAGCCGTCACTCGATTTCGAGGGCAGGCGCTTCGACGATGCGCAGGGCGCGGCGGCGTTTGGACGCGTGGTGGCGGGCATGGATGTCGCGCGTCGAGAAATAGCGCGTACAAACAAAAAGGCATCGCGTCATTGCGATGCCCCTTTGCTTCACTGATCTGGCTCCCCCAGCAATTCACGGCGCCCTGCCGTAATCAGATCAGCGACTTCGGTCCACTGAAGGGCAAGGGCTGTGCCCGCGGGATTCCTTGGGGAAATCGCCATTTCACACCGATGAGAGCGGCTCGAACCGACGATTTTGTCGTCGATCCTACAAATTTGTGTACCGAGGCAGGCGGTCGGTCACCTCGGCCAGCAAGGGATTCCGCCGGTCGCGATCCGACAGAATAGGATCGGCGATCGGCCACCGAATGCCGAGCGCCGGGTCGTTCCACGCGATGCCGACCTCCGATGTCGGATCGTAGAGGTCGGTGCATTTGTACTCGACGAGCGCCAGCGGGCTGACGACGCAGAAGCCGTGCGCGAAGCCGGGCGGCACGTAGCACTGCGCGAAATTGTCCGCCGACAGCGTGACGCCGACCCATCGCCCGAACGTGGGCGATCCGCGGCGCACGTCGACCGCCACGTCGCAGATTTCGCCCTCGATCACGCGAATCAGCTTGCCCTGCGGGTGCTGGGACTGCAGGTGGAGGCCGCGCACGGTGCCGCCGGCCGACTGCGTCATGTTGTCCTGCACGAACGGCCCGTCGATGCCGCCCGCGCGATACTTCGCGGCGTGATAGGTCTCGACGAAATAGCCGCGGCCGTCGCGATGGACGTCAGGCTCGATCAGGACAACGCCGGGCAACGCAGTGGGTACGAAGCGCACGGGCTCAGGCTTCGTGCTCGAGGACGCGGAACAGGTACTGCCCGTACTCGCTCGACTCCATGACGCGCGCCAGCCGCGCGAGGTCGCCCGCGTTGATGTAGCCCATGCGGAACGCGATTTCCTCGAGGCACGCCACCATCAGGCCCTGGCGTTCCTCGATGGCCTGGATGTAGCTGGCCGCCTGCATCAGCGAATGGTGCGTGCCGGTGTCGAGCCACGCGATGCCGCGCGTCAGCTTTTCGACGTGCAGCTGCCCGCGCTCGAGATACGTGCGGTTGACGTCGGTGATTTCGAGCTCGCCGCGCGCGGACGGCTTCAGCCGCGACGCAATGTCGACGACCTGGTTGTCGTAGAAGTAGAGCCCGGTGACGGCGTAGCTCGACTTGGGCTTTTCCGGTTTCTCTTCGAGGCTGACCGCGCGGCCGCTCGTGTCGAACTCGACGACGCCGTACCGCTCCGGATCGCGCACCTGGTAACCGAAGATGGTGGCGCCAGACTCGCGCGTCGCCGCGCGGTTCAGGTAGTCCGACAGATTGGCGCCGTAAAAAATGTTGTCGCCGAGCGCCAGCGTCACGCGGTCCGCGCCGATGAACTCCCGACCGATGAGGAAGGACTGCGCCAGGCCGTCCGGGCTCGGCTGCACCGCATAGTCGATCCGCAAGCCGATCTCCGCGCCGTCGTCCAACAGGCGCTTGAAACTTTCCTGCTCGTGGGGCGTGGTGATGACGAGGATCTGGCGAATCCCGCTGAGCATCAGCGTCGACAGCGGGTAGTACACCATCGGCTTGTTGTAGATCGGCATCAGCTGCTTGCTGACGGCGCGCGTCAGCGGATGCAGCCGCGACCCCGATCCGCCGGCGAGGATAATGCCCTTCAGCATCACGCGGCCTTCACGCCCACGACGTTCAATGCAGAGCTCGCAGAGCAAACCTCTCTATCCAAGCCCCAACCTCTGTCTGTCATAGTGCCCCTGCTGTACCTGCTCGCACCAGTCGCGGTGCTCGAGATACCAGCGCACGGTCGCCTCGAG